>CAYYDZ010000033.1:0-16927 GCA_964470715.1 uncultured Microthrixaceae bacterium
GGAGGCCCCCGAGGCCTGATCGGTACCATCCCGAGCCGTTCCCACCGCCGCCCTCCGGGGCGGCGGTGGCGCGCCCGGGCAGGGAGAAACTGTCGGGGGACACCTAAGCCCGGCGACCCATGCGGCCGACGAAGGGAGGGACATCCCCGGCGCGTCGAGAGCATCGCTCGCAGCGTCATCCCGAACATCGAGGAGCGAGGTCCCTGTGAGCTCTCGGAGAACAATGATCCTCATCGCAGCGATCGCCGTCGGGGCGCTCGCTGCGTTCATGATCTTCAACTACGTCGGCGGGGTCGAAGACCAGGCCAACCAGGGCGCCGAGCGGGTCGACGTGTACGTCGTGCGCAAGGACATCCCGAAGGGACTTCCCGGTGAGCAGGCCCGCGACGAGGGCTACATCGTGCAGGACAAGATCCCCCGTGAGTTCCTGCCCGCATCGGCGGTGCGCAGCCTCGACCAGATCGACGGCCGGGTGGCGCTGAACAACCTGGCCGCCAACCAGGTGCTCGTGGACGGCATGTTCGTCGACCCTGCCCAGGCACAGGTCGGCTTCTCGGCGCGCATCCCTGACTCGATGGTGGCGGTCACCGTCTCGGTGGATCAGGTCCGAGGCGTGGCCGGCCTGTTGGTGCCAGGCGACAAGGTGGACCTGCTCGTCGCCCAGCAGGGCGAGGAGGGCGAACCGACGACCTCTCGATACGCCTACCACGGTGTGGAGATCCTCGCCATCGGCCAAACCGCCACGCCCCAGCCGGGTGAGAACATCACCGCTGCCGGCGCCGAGGGCGACACCACCGAGACCACCGCCGCGCCCGCGGCCGAGAGCAGCGGTCTCATCACCTTCATCGTCCCGGTCGATGCTGCCCAGGTCATCGCCGCCCTCGATCCGTCCTCGCTGTACCTCACGCTGGTGGGCCCGGACTACCAGCCCGAGCCGGTGCCGGCGCTCGAGATCTCGCCAGACGATCCGCTGCCCGGCGAGGACGGCTCCCAGCTGACCCCCTACGGCCCAGAGGGTGCGCCGGAATGAGTCTCTCGTCCTTCTTCGGCCGGGGCGACCCCGGCGGAAACGGCAGCGGTGGTGGCCCGCCATCGGGCGGCACCACCCTCGAGTCACCGGCGCCCGCGGCCGAAACCAACGGCTCGGGCGACCCGAGCACGGACTTCGGAGACCCGAGCCGGGGGTTCGGCGGGCAGACCGCGTCACCGGGCGGGTTCGCCGGCTACGACCCGCTGCAGCCGCCGACCCCTGAGCATCCGGCGCCGGCGGCCGTCATGCACGCTCCGCCTCCGCCGGTGGCGGGTCCGTCCTCGAACCTGCCCATGCCCAGCCTGAGCCACATCGCCATCGCGGTGGTGGACGGCGATCAGACCATTCGCACCCGGCTGGCCCTCCAGCTCGGTGACACGGCGGCGCCGTTCCCGAGCGTCGACGCTCTCGCCCAGCGCCTCAACGGGACCCCGGTGGTCACCGTGCTCGGCCCATCGTGCGCCTACGGGAGTGAGCTCGCCGCGCTCGAAGGCCTCCTCCAGATGCACCCTGAGGTCGGCGCCATCCTCATCGCTGCGGAGATGTCCACTGCGCTGCTCCAGCAGGCCCTGCGGGCGGGCGTGAAGGACGTGCTCGCCATCCCCCTCGACGGCAACCAGCTCGTGCAGACGGTGCAGCGCGTCGCTGACGCCCTCTCCATGCATGCGGCTGCCATGGCTCCCCGGGCGCCGGAGTTCAGCGGGCCCGAGCCGCTCGAGGCCACCGAGCACGGGCAGGTCATCACGGTGTTCTCGACCAAAGGGGGCTCCGGCAAGTCGGTGATCGCCTCGAACGTCGCGGTGCGCCTGGCCATGCGCAGCGACAAGCCGGTCTGCCTCGTCGACGCCGACCTGCAGTTCGGCGACGTCGCCGTGATGCTCAAGCTGGCGCCGCAGCACACCATCGTCGACGCGGTCGGCGCCATCGACCGACTCGACCCGGGCCTGCTCCAGGGCTTCCTGGTGAGCCACGAGCCTTCAGGTCTGCTGGTGCTGCCGGCGCCGCTCGAGCCCGCCTTCGCCGATCAGATCGGGGGGCCCGAGATGGTGCGCATCGTGGAGATCCTGCGCAGCTTCTGCTCCCACGTGGTCATCGACACCCCCGCCTACTTCAACGACGTCGTGCTCAACCTGATCGAGGTGAGCGACGACGTGCTCCTGGTGGCCGGCATGGACATCCCCAACATCAAGAACGTGAAGATCGGGCTGCAGACCCTGCGCCTGCTGAACACGCCGATGTCGAAGCTGCGGCTCGTGCTCAACCGGGCCAACTCGAAGGTGAAGCTCGAGGTGGGCGAGGTCGAGAAGACGCTCCAGGTCAAGGCCGATTCGCTCATCCCGAGCGATGTCGTCGTGCCACAGGCGGTCAACAAGGGGACCCCGGTGATCCTGTCGGCCCCGAAGGCCGCCGTCAGTCGTGCCCTCGAACAGCTCGCCGACACCTTCATCGCCGCCCCGGCCGGACGCCGGTAGCGCGAACCAGCCCGACCAGTAGGAACCCCAAGGAGGATCGATGTCGCTCTACAAGCGGCTCCACGACGTGCAGCAGACGCCGGGCGGAGGCACGGTCACGAAGCGCCGTGACCCCGTGCTCGACGAGCTGCGCCACAAGATCCACCACGTTCTCATCGACGAGCTCGGCCCCATCCTCTACGACAAGCGCCTCACCGAGGACGACCTGCGCCGGCGGGTTCACGAGCAGCTCCACAACGCACTCGCGCAGGAGCGGGCGCCGCTGTCGGCCGCCGACAAGGCCCAGCTCATCCAGGACGTCTCCGACGACATCTTGGGCTACGGCCCCATCGATCGGCTCCTCAAGGACGAGGAGATCACCGAGGTCATGGTCAACGGCCCCGAGAAGGTGTACGTCGAGCGCAACGGCCGGCTCGAGCGGGCCACTGCCAGCTTCGTGGACGAGGTCCACCTGCGACGCATCATCGACAAGATCGTGGGCGAGATCGGGCGTCGCATCGACGAGAGCTCGCCGCTCTGTGATGCCCGCCTGCCCGACGGCTCCCGTGTCAACGCCGTCATCCACCCGTTGGCCATCGAAGGTCCCTTCCTCACCATCCGGAAGTTCTCCAAGGACCCGCTGCAGGTCGATGACCTCATCCGCTTCGGCACGCTGAACGCCCACTCCGCCCGGTTCCTCCAAGCCTGTGTGGTCGGGCGTCTGAACGTCATCGTCTCCGGCGGTACCGGTACCGGGAAGACCACGACGCTGAACGTCATGTCGTCGTTCATCCCGCCGGAGGAGCGCATCGTCACCGTGGAGGACTCCAAGGAGCTCCAACTCCACCAGGACCATGTGCTGGCGCTCGAGGCCCGCCCGCCGAACATCGAGGGACGAGGCGAGATCACCATCCGCGACCTCGTGAAGAACTGCTTGCGCATGCGTCCCGACCGGATCGTGGTGGGCGAGTGCCGTTCCGGTGAGACCCTCGACATGCTGCAGGCCATGAACACCGGTCACGACGGTTCGATCACGACCATCCACTCGAACAGCCCTCGCGACACGCTCTCCAGGATCGAGACCATGACCCTCATGTCGGGCTTCGAGCTGCCCATCCGAGCGATCCGGGAGCAGATGGCGTCGGCCCTCGACCTGATCGTGCACCTGAGCCGGCTGCGGGACGGTACCCGCCGCATCACCCACATCACCGAGGTGCAGGGCATGGAGGGCGATGTCATCACCCTCCAGGACGTCTTCCTCTTCGACTACTCGATGGGCATCGATGAGCACGGCCGGTACAAGGGTCACCTCAAGGCCACCGGGGTGCGTCCGAAGTTCGCCGAGAAGCTCGCCGACCTCGGCATCCGCCTGGGTCCCGAGGTCTTCCAGCCGGACCCGGCCGGTCGTGCGGTGGGAATCCGATGAAGCGGGCCACTCGGCTTCGCCTGGGTGCCCTGGGCGGCCTCGTGGGCGTGCTCGCCCTGATCGCGCCGGGTGCTCTCGCGCAGAGCGCCGGGGGCGGAGACGGCCAGCCCTTCCTGTCGATCCGCTCGGTCGACAGCGCCGATTCCGCCGACACGGTGCTGGGGGTCACGTGGACCGGCGACGAGGCGGACCTCGACCGACTCCAGGTCACCGAGAACGGGCGCGAGGTCCGGCTGGGGGCGCCGGTGGCCGACACCGATCCCCGCGGCGTCGTCTTCGTGGTCGAGTCCTCGGCAGCCATGGAGACGGCGATGGCCTCGGTGAAGGACGCGGTCACGAACCTCGCCGCCGATCTCCCCGCTGGCACCGAGATGGCCCTCGTGAGCTTCGGCGACTCGGCGCAGCTGATCCGCGAATTCACCACCGACCCCCAGGCCATCGCCGACGGGGTCGACACGCTCGCTCCTCAAGGGGCAGCGGCCCTGTGGGACGGGATCTACGTGGGCGCACAGGCGCTGGAGGACAGCCCCGAGCTCCAGCCCAACCTGGTGCTGGTGTCGGCCTCGCCGGACTCGGCCTCGGTCACCCCCGCCAGCCGGGCCACGGGCCTGACCACCTCCCTCGGCACCTCGGTGTTCGCGGTGGGGATCGAGCCCTCCGCCCCGGCGGCGGCGCTCGAGCAGCTCGTGGGCACCGCTGGGGGCCGCTACCTCCCCACGAGCGACGTCGATCGCGCCATGAAGCGAGATGTGCTGCCGTCGATCACCGACCAGTTCGACGTGATCTTCGCGAGCGAGGTGAAGGCCGGGGAGGTCGTCGACCTCGAGGCTCGTCTCGGGGAGCTGAGCACCGTCGTCTCCTACGTCGACGGCGGCAACGTGGCCGGCAACCTCGCGCTCGCCCCGATGGATGCCACCAGCGGCGGTGGAGGCGGGCTGCTGCACTCGGGCGTGGCAAAGGTGGCCGCCATCCTCATGGCTCTCGTGGCGATCACGCTCGGCACCTACGCCATGATCCTGGTCTTCACCAAGGACGAGGACGGTCTGTCGGCGGTGCTGCAGGTCTACTCGGAGGGCTACGGCGCGGACGGCGAGAACGACGACGGCGACGGCGGTGCCGCCACCAGTGCCTTGATCCAGCGGGCGGTCGACCTCACCGAGGAGTTCGCCGAGCGCCGGGGGTTCCTGGCCAAGACCGAGGGTGCCCTCGAGCGGGCGGCCATGCCGCTGCGGGCCGCCGAGGCCCTGTTCTTCTACGGCGCCTTCAGCCTTGCCGCCTTCGTCATGATCTTCCTGGTGTCCGGCAACCTCATGGCCACCGTCGTGGTGGGCGGCATCCTCGCGGCCCTCCCTCCGGTCTTCGTGAACTTCAAGGCCAAGAAGCGCCAGAAGGCCTTTCTGGCGCAGCTTCCGGACACCCTGGCGTTGCTGGCCGGAACCCTCCGCGCCGGCTACTCGCTCATGCAAGGCGTCGAGGCGGTGTCCCAGGAGGTCGACGAGCCCATGGGCGCGGAGTTGCGCCGGGTGGTCACCGAGTCCCGCCTCGGTCGGCCCCTCGAGGAGTCGCTCGAGGCCTCGGCCGAGCGCATGCACAGCGCCGACTTCTCCTGGGCGGTCATGGCCGTGCGGATCCAGCGCGAGGTGGGCGGCAACCTGGCTGAGCTCCTCCTCACGGTGGGGGACACCATGACGCAGCGCGAGCGGCTCCGCCGGGACGTGGCCGCGCTGACCGCCGAGGGCAAGGTCAGCGCCATCGTGCTCGGCCTGCTGCCCATCGGCCTCGCCGGCGCCATGTTCGTGATCAACCCCGAGTACATCTCGGCGCTGTTCACGACCAAGGCCGGCAACGTGCTGCTGGGTGGCGCTCTGCTGCTCGCCGGCGTCGGGTTCTATTGGATGAAGAAGACGATCGAAATCGAGATCTGATCATGCTCCTCCCGCTCTTCGTCGCGCTCCTCGGGGCCGGTATCGCCGTCATCATCTTCACGATCCTCACCGATGTGGAGGAGAAGTCCGTCGTGCGCAGCTCGCTGCGCCAACTGGACGGGTACGAAGTCGAGAACGTACGTGACCAGGAGCTCCTGGTGCCGTTGCGCCAGCGGGCCTTCGTGCCGTTGCTCCATGGGCTGACCGGCCTCGGCCAGCGCCTGACCCCGGTCGGCTACGTCGACGGCGTGCGCCAGAAGTTCATCTACTCCGGACGCCCCAGCGCGGACGCCGTCGACCGGTTCCTGGCCGTCCGGGTGGTCACCGTGGCCGCCATCCCGATCGTGGGCATCCTGGCGTTCTTCGTGCTTCCGCTCAGCGGCAAGATGCCGCTGTTGACCTTCGGCATGCTGTCTCTGGCGCTCCTGCTGGGCCCTGACGCCATCCTCAATCGCAGGGTCGAAGCGCGCCAGCACTCGATGCAGGTGCAGTTGCCCGACATCCTCGACCTCCTGGTCATCAGCGTCGAGGCCGGCCTGGGCTTCGAGCAAGCGCTCGACCGCACGGTCAAGGCCGTGCCGGGTGCGCTCTCGGACGAGTTCGCCCGCATGCTCGGCGAGACCCGTGCCGGCTCGTCGCGGAGCGACGCCATGCGTTCCCTCGAGGGTCGCACCAAGGTCCCGGAGATCCGGTCGTTCGTGCTCGCCATCCTCCAGGCCGACACCTTCGGCGTGTCGATCGGGCGGGTGCTGCGGTCCCAGGCCGACGAGATGCGCATCAAGCGTCGCCAGATCGCCCAGGAGAAGGCCCAGAAGGCCCCGGTCAAGATGCTCATCCCCATGGTCTTCTGCATCTTCCCAGCGCTCTTCGTGGTCGTCATCGGGCCGGCGGCCATCCGCATCCGCAACAACTTCTGAAACCACGCTCGCCGCTGCCGACAGGAGGCTGCGGCTCCGCCGACGACGTGGTCGTCTCGCCGCCGGAGAGACCTGGGAGAAGGACATGGCGACTGTGGTGGGGTCCCAGACCGACGGGGCATGGGAGCAGGACGGGTCTTCGGGGCGTGAGCCCGCCGGCGCCAGCGGTGCCGCGTCCTCCCGCTGGACCCGTGGGTGGCCTCCTTCGCTGGCGGGCGTGGTGGGCCTCGCGGTCGCGTTGTGGGGGCTGCTCATCGGTCTCGCGCCGCTCGTCGACAACAGCTTCCTGACCCATCTCGCGACCGGCCGCCTCATTCTCGACCAGGGCATCCCGACCGCCGATCCCTACTCGTTCACCGCCCACGGCGAGCCGTGGGTGGTGCAGAGCTGGCTGGCCTCGGTGCTGTACGGCGTGATGGACGCGCTCGCCGGAGGAACCGGCCTGCGGCTCCTCATGGGAGCCACCACCATGACCCTCGGAGCGTGTGTGTGGCGGCTGACGCGTCCCGCGACGACCCTGCTCCCGCGGATGGCCGTCGCTGCCGTGGCGATGGGGGTGGCCATGGAATTCTGGGCCGAGCGACCGCTGCTCTTGGGCCTGCTCTTCCTCGCGGTGCTGGTGCTTCAGGCCAACGAGGAATGGGACCCCCGCTGGGCCCTGCCCATGATGTGGATCTGGGCGAACGTGCACGGGTCGTTCCCACTCGGTCTGGTGGTCGTGGCCCTCCTGGCGATGGGGCGTCGTCTCGACGGCCAGTCACCACGGGTCGAGCTGCGTCTCCTGGCCTGGGCGACGGCAGGCACGGTGCTCGGTGCGATCGGGCCCCTGGGGTTCCGGCTCCTCACCTTTCCCGTCGACCTGTTGGCGCAGCAGCAGACCCTCCACTACGTGACCGAGTGGCGGGCACCGACGTTCGACACGACCGGACAGCGCCTCTTCGTGCTGCAGCTCGTCGGCGCCGTGGTGCTCCTCGTTCGCCGTCCCAGCTACCGCGTCGCCCTTCCGCTCGCGGTCTTCTCTGCCGCGGCGATGCTCGGCCTGCGCAACATCCCGGTGGCCAGCCTGGTCCTCGTGGCGGGCATGGCGACCTGCGCAGCCGGTCTCGGCTCGATCGACGGTGCCAGACGCTCGCGTGCGACCGCGGCGGGGGCCGTCGCGGTCGGATGCCTGGCCCTCCTGCTCACGGTGTCCGAACTCGGCTCCGAGAACTTCAATCTGCGCTCCTATCCGGAGGAGGCCGTGGCCTGGCTCGATGCACGGGAGTTGCTCGGCACCGAGAGCCGCCTCGTGAGTCGGGACTACGTCGGGAACTACCTCGAAGCGCTGAAGGGTGACGACGTTCGAGTGTTCATGGACGACCGATATGACATGTTCCCCTCACAGGTCTCAGGGGACTACATCGACCTCGTACGTGGCCTTGACCCGGGAACCGTTCTCGAGCGCTACGACGCCCAGATCGTGCTCTGGGACCGGGACACGCCGTTCGGTGCCTGGCTCGAGGAAGCCGATGGTTGGGGCATCGTGTACCGCGACGACCAATGGGTGATCGCGTGCCCGAGCGCCGGCCCCGGCCGGCTCGGCCAGTGCGACGCGCCGTCCTCCCGGTAGCCGCCGGCCCGAAGCCCTGCCGTCGCACCTGACGCGACGCTGCCGGTGGCCCGAAGGCCACCGGCAGCCACCGCGTGCCGAGGCGCCCACGGCTTGGTGGTCGGCCAGGGCCAACCGCCAACCGCGAGACGACCTCGGTCAGCCGATCGAGGTGCCGACGCTGTCGAACTTGTTGGACGCGTTCTTGCCGAGGACGGTCACGGCGGCGATGCAGACCACCGCGATGAGTGCCACGAGCAGGGCGTACTCCACCAGGGAGGCACCACGTTCGCACTGGCCGAAGCGGGCGCGCAACCAGTTGGCGAGGAGTTCGTAGGTCTGGATCATTCTCGGGTACCTGTCCTTTGTCCGTGGGGTAACCGTCTTCGGGAAACCCGAATGGCACGATCTGTATCGGTCGTTCGGCCCGGGTCCTTGAGCCCAGGTCTGGGTCAAATGGCCCAGGGTGCGGACACACGCGAAGGGGGGCGGTGCCGATCAGGCACCGCCCCCCTTCGAGGCTTCGGTTGACCCGGTTCCGGGCTACGGCGCGTTCACGATCGAGTTGCTCGATCGACCGAGGCTGTTGCCGCTCTGCCCACCGAAGTACGACAGGGCCGCGAGGCACACCGTCGCGATGAGCGAGAGCATCAGCACGTACTCGACCAGAGAGGCACCTCGATCAGAGGTGACGCCTTGCCGGGCCAGGAGCCAGGTGAGCAGGTACTCGAGCTGGAGCACGTGTGCACCTCCTTCCCGGACACCGGTGGGGTGGGGCGGCTGTGCCGCCCCACCCCACCGTGCGCGTCCTTGGTCGGTCAGCCGATCGAGGTGCCGACGCTCTGGAACTTGTTGGAGGCGTTCTTGCCGAGGACGGTCACCGCCGCGATGCACACCACGGCGATGAGCGCCACGAGCAGGGCGTACTCCACGAGGGAGGCGCCGCGCTCGCTGTCGGTGAAGCGGGCCCGGAGCCAGTTGGCGAGGAACTCGTACGAGAGGATCATTTTCTTGGTCCTTGGGTCAGTCATTCGGCGCCCCGACCGGACGGCCGGGGACGTTGTTGCAGCAGAGGTATCGACTGAACCGCACCCCGTCTGTAGCGTTGATCAGCGCGTCCGCTCGATCCAGGAAGCACGTGGGCCGCATGGCTCCACGCCGCTTGGTGCCGGGCGCCGGCGCGACCTGTGACCATCGAGGGGGGGTCCGCCGCCGGGACCCGCTCTGGCACGGTCAATCCAAGTGGACGATGCCCATCCGCACCGCCTGCAGCACGGCCTGGGTGCGATCGCGGGCGTCGAGCTTCTGGTAGATCGAGGCCAGGTGGTTCTTCACCGTCTTCTGGCTGATGTAGAGGCGTTCGGCCACTTCGGGCGTGGAGCAGCCGTCCGCGATGTGCTGGAGGACCTCCTCCTCCCTACGAGTGACCACTCGCTCGTCGTCCGAGCCGGACGCGGGGCGATCGAAGCGCCGCACCTCGTCGAGCATGGAGGCCGCCAGCCGAGGGGAGATGATGGTGTCGCCTCGGGCGGTCATGCGCACCGCCTCGGCGATCTCTTCGGTGGAGCAGTCCTTGACGAGGTAGCCGCTCGCCCCCGCCCGGATGGCCGAAGCGAGCACGTCCTGGTCGGCGTGCATCGTCAACATGACCACCTTGACCTGGGGGAGGGCGGAACGAATCCGGCGCGTCGCCTCGACGCCGTCGAGCTCGGGCATCGTGACGTCCATCAAGACGACGTCAGGGTGCAGCACCCGCGCCAGCTCGACCGCCTCGGCGCCGTCGCGGGCCTCGCCCACCATGTCGAAGCCCTGCTCGGCCATCGACCGGCGCAGGCCCTCGCGGAGCATCCGGTGGTCGTCGGCCAGCATGAGCCGTATGCCGGCATGCACGGCGGCGAGCGAGACCGCTCGAACGGCCGGGCTCTGGGTTGCGGTGTCGTAGACGGTCATGTCATCCCCCTTGGAGAAGGCATCGGACGCGAGTGCCCTTGCCCTGAGCGGAGACCAGCTCGAGCGTCGCGCCGATGCTCGACGCCCGTTCTCGCATGCCGACGATGCCGTAGGAGTCCAGGCGGCCGCTGCGGCCTTCCGGGAAACCGACGCCGTCATCGAGCACCTCGAGGGCCGCCGAGGTGCCGTTGCAGCGCCACACGACCCGGACCTTGGTGGCATGGGCGTGGCGCTCCACGTTGGTCAAGGCCTCCTGGGCGATCCGCCACATCTCTCGCTCCTGGAGGATCGGCAGGCGGCGCCCCCGGTCGGCGAAGAGCCGGATCTCGAGGTTGCTGCGCTCGGCCACGCGCCGGCCGTAGTCCTCGATGGTGTCGGCCATGTCATGGCTCTCGGAGACATCGGTGCGCAGGTCGTACAGCGTGTCGCGGACCTCGCCGATCACACCGCGCACATCGCCGCGCAGCTGCTCGAGGGAAGGCCCGACGTCGGCGCCCTTGGTGTCGGCGGTGACGATGCGGTCGAGCTCGAATGCGAGGTAGGCCAATGACTGGCCGATTCGGTCGTGGAGGTCTCTGGCGATGCGGGTTCGTTCCTCGTCGGCACCCACAGTGCGCAGTCGGGAGAACCACCGGGCGTTGTCGATCGCCAGCGCCGCCGGTTCGACGAAGCCGTTGAGGAGCTCGACATCTCGGGCTCCGAAGTGGTGGGCGTCGGCGTGCTCGATGGACAGCAGGCCGATCAGTGACCCGCGGGCCCGGAGCGGTGTGTACAAGCCCGAGGAGGTCGATGGCACGAGACCGGGCCCGCCCTGGCGAAGGAGGTTGCCTTCGGCCGCCAAGGCCTGGGTGGTCACCACCTCCCGCAGCGGCGGGGGAAGCTGTGCCGTGGAGATGCGCTCGGGCAGGCGGGTGCCGTCGCGCCGGGCGACGACCCAGATGGACGAGTCGGTGTCGTCGAGGAGGAGGATCACGGCGGCGTCGTAGTCGAAGAGGCCCCGAAGGCGGGTCACCGTGGTGTCGAGGACCTCATCGAGGTCGAACGACGCCGGCAGCGTCTGAGTGACCCGGTGCAGCGAGAAGAGCAGGGCGTTCGCGTCGGCGAGGCGGCCGAGGCGGTCCAGGGCCACCGAGTGCTGGCGGTCGGCCTCGCCGGAGATGCGGCGGGCATACCCGGCGACCAGGGCGACCATGAGCATGACGACGATCCACTGCGCCGACACCCGTATCGCCTCGGCGCTGACGTCGTCGCTGGCCAGGTCGGGGATGGCCACGGCCAGGGCGGAGGCAACCGCGACGCGCAGGCCGAAGCTGAATCCGCGAGCGAACCCCGCCACGATGATGGCGGTGACCAGTGAGAAGACGAAGGGGGAGTCCCAGTAGCCCGTCGATGCCACGGCGAGGACGGGGAGCGCCACTTCGACGAGTACGGCAATGAGGCTTCGGGTGTCGCCGTTGTACTCGAGGGGTCGCAGGGTCCGGACGATGGTCAGCGCCATGATGACCCCACACCAGGCCACGACCATCCAGTCGGCATCGATGAAGAAGGGCACCGAGAGGGCAACGGACACCGCGGTGGTGCCCCAGCGGATGGCGAGGATGGCCGGGTTGAACGGTGCCAGCAGATCGAGGTCGTCGACGAGGCCGGCGGCGACGAGGTCGCTCTCGTCGCGCAGGCCTCCTGCCCGGGTCAGGCGGGCGGTCTGGCGTCGCCAGGAGCGGCGTGAGGGCGCGACGACGGGCGGGTCGCCATCCTTGTCGACCTCATCGAGCACTGTGCCCATTGCCATCGCTCCCAGTCACCACGCACACGCGGTGGAGAGATCTGCCGACAGCTGTCGCATGCAGCCAGCCGATCCAACCTCGCTTCCATCGGCATCAGCACGGGAGAGCTAAGGTGCCGTGCTCGTGATCCTCGTTGGCCTCACCGGGGGCATCGGCGCCGGCAAGTCCACCGTGTCGGCCTTGCTCGCCGACCACGGCGCCGTGGTCATCGACGCCGACGCCATCGTCCATGAGATCCAGCGTCCCGGCACCGCCGTGTTCGCCGAGATCGCGGCCCGATTCGGCCCCGGCGTGATCGCCGATGACGGGACCCTGGACCGCGCCGCCATCGCCGAGATCGTCTTCAACGATCCGGACGAGCTGGCGGCGCTCAACGCCATCGTCCACCCTGCGGTGGGAGCTGAGATGGCCGACCGCATGGCGCGCGAGGCCTCGACCGATCACGTCGTCGTGCTCGACGTCCCCCTGCTCGTCGAGTCGGGTCGTTCCGACATGGCCGCGACCGTCGTCGTCGACGTCGACCCGGAGATCGCCGTCGATCGGCTCGTACGCCAACGCGGCGTGCCGGAGGCCGATGCGCGCGCCCGAATGGCCCGTCAGGCATCGCGCGAGGACCGGTTGGCCAAGGCAGATCGCGTCATCGACAACAGCGGGACCCGGGCCGATCTCGAGGCGCAGGTGGACTCGGTCTGGCACTGGATGCGGGCACTGCCGCCGGTGGCGGACGCGGGCTGAGCCCGCCTCCGGCCTGTCTCAGCCGGTGATCGACCAGCGAAAGGCGCCGATCAGGTCGGAGAACGAGTCGGTCCACAACGGCGCGGTCCCTGCAGCGGTCACGTCGTACCACTCGTGGTGGCCGTCCACGACACCGAGGTCGTCAGGGCTGCGGGCGAGGAGCACCCACTGCGACGAGAGGTGCCCAGCGGCCGACTCGGCGGCGGCGGGCATGTCGGTGCGCACGAGGCCCGAGAGGCCGAGCTGCTGGCCCACGCGTCCGACGACCGGTGCCAGGTCGAAGTACCGGTTCGACACGTGGAACGCCAGAAGACCGTCGGGTTCGAGGTGGTCGAGGTACTCCTGCACCGCCTCGACCGTCAGCAGGTGCGCTGGGACGGCGTCGGAGCTGAATGCGTCGAGGACGATGACGTCGAAGCGTGCGTCTCCATCGTCGGCGAGGCTCAGTCGGCCGTCGCCGAGTACGATCCGGGTGGATGCCGGCGTGTCGCTGAGGTACGTGAAGTAGTCGGGGTTCGAGGCGATGCGGGCGACGGCGGGGTCGATCTCGTAGAAGGTGAACGAGTCCTGGGCCCGCCCGTAGGCGGCCAGCGCGCCCGTGCCGAGACCGATCACGGCGATGTCGCGGGGCCGTCCGCTCTGCTCGAGGCCGGTCAGGACCTCGCCGATGGGTCCCTCGCGGTGGTAGTAGCCGAGTGGCTCGCCCGGATCATCAGGTGCCTGCATGCCATGGGTCGTGGTGCCGTTCGCCAGGAGGTGGCGGCCCCGGTCGTCCCGCAGGACCCGGTGCACACCGAAGAAGGTGCGCTCGGAGTGGAGCTCGGGCAGCGGCGAGATGAAGAGTCCGATGGCGAGGATGAGGCCCAGGCCGGCGGCGAAGGCGTGCGTCGTGCGGGCGCCGAGGTACACGAGGAGGGCGGCGACGGCGAGGAGCAAGAGGGCGGGTTGGGTCTGACCGCCGCCCGCCCCGACGTGTTGGACGGCGAAGGCCACGCTCACGAGGGCGGTGAGCAAGAGGACGTAACCGGCGGTGAGCCACGTCGGGCGGTGGCGTTCCGATGCCTCCTCGGCGGTCGGGACGCGCAGGGTGAGGGCCAAGCCGAGCACCAGGGGGTACTCGGCCACGGAGTCGAACACCACCGGTGCCAAGAGGGCGCAGACGACGCCTCCGAGCACGCCGCCCACGGAGATCCACAGGTAGAACTCGGTGAGTCGGCGGGGGGAGGGACGGTCCATCGCGAGGCGGCCGTGCGCCAGGAGCGCGATGAGGAAGAACAACGCGAGGTGGGGGAGCAGGATGAGCCACACCGACGCATAGCTGGCCACGAACGTGAGTGCCACCGGGATGACCAGCAACCGCACCGCGCGGCTGGTCACCGTGACGACCCGAGACGGTTCCCGGCCGAAGGCGACGATGAAGCTGATGAGGTAGAGGGCCAAGGGGATGACCCACAGAAGGGGCACCGACGCGATGTCCGTCGAGATGTGGCGGGTCACGCCGAGCATCAGGGCCGAGGGGATGAAGGCCCAGAGGATCCAGCGTCCCCGACGGCGCCAGGGCACCGGTGCCGCGTCCTCGTCGTCGAGGCCGGCGCGCACGACAGGCTCGCCGATCGCCTCGCCGGCCGCGGCGGGGTGCACTTGCGGGTCCCCTGCAAAGGCGTAGCGCCGACGCATCGCGACCACACAGGCGGCGCAGGCCACGACGAACACCACGTAGCCCGCGGACCACAGCCGGGCCTGGTCCTCCAGGGCGAATCGGGGCTCGACGAACAGGGGGTACCCCACGAGCGCGAGCAGGCTGCCCACGTTGCCCGCGGCGTAGAGGAAGTACGGGTCGGCCGCGGCCGGGTGGTCCGTGACGGAGAACCATCGCTGGAGGGTGGGGCTCGACGTCGACAACACGAAGAAGGGGGTGCCAACGGCGACGGCGAGGGCGAGAAGGGTCCAGAGCGCCGGAGCGACGCCCTGCGGCGGCACCCAGCCGGCAGGGACGGCGACCGGGAGCAGCGCCAAGGGGACGAGGAGGACCACGAGCTGCACCAGGGGCTGGCGCCGCAGGCCCAGGCGGGAGGTGCTGAGGTGGGCGTACGCGTAGCCCGCGAGGAGGACCGCCTGGAAGAACACCATCGCGGTGTTCCAGACATCCGGGGTGCCGCCGAGCACCGGCAGCAGCATCTTCGCCACCATCGGCTGGACCAGGAACAGCAGGCCGGCGCCGAGGAACGTCGTGGTCACGAACAGGCCCACGAGGAACCGGTCCTGGCTGCGAGGGCGCGTGGCCGCGCCGCGTGGTGCAATCGGCTCGAGGACGCTGGTCACCTTCGAAGCATCGGCAGGAGCGACCCGTCCTCAAGTCGGTGCCGGCCCAGGGGGGCCGGCGTCGCCGTCAGTGGCCGTCGGTAGCATCGCGAGGTGCCGCCGTTCAGGGTCGTCTCCGACTTCGAGCCCGCAGGGGACCAGCCCGCGGCCGTCGCCGCGCTGAGCGAGGGCATCGAGCGGGGCGATCGCTTCCAGACGTTGCTCGGCATCACCGGCAGCGGCAAGAGCGCCACCATCGCCTGGACCATCGAGCAGGTGCAGCGGCCCACCCTGGTCATCGCGCCCAACAAGTCGCTGGCCGCGCAGCTGGCCAACGAGTTCCGCGAGTTCTTCCCCGACAACCGGGTCGAGTACTTCGTCTCCTACTACGACTACTACCAGCCCGAGGCCTACATGGCCGCGAGCGACACCTACATCGAGAAGGACTCGTCGGTGAACGACGAGATCGACCGCCTGCGCCACTCGGCCACCTCGGCCCTGCTCACCCGGCGCGACACCATCGTCGTCGCGTCGGTCTCGTGCATCTACGGCCTGGGCTCGCCCGAGGAGTACGAGCAGCAGCTGTTGCACGTCCGGGTCGGCGAGGAGCACGAGCAGCGGGACATCCTCCGGCGCCTCGTCGACATGCAGTACGAGCGCAACGACATGAACCTCGTGCGCGGCAAGTTCCGCGTCCGCGGCGACACCGTCGAGATCCACCCTGCCTACGACGAGCACGCCGTGCGCATCGAGCTCTTCGGCGACGAGGTCGAGGCCATCACCGAGGTCGATCCCCTCACCGGCCAGCTGGTGGCCACCCTCGACGAGCTCATCGTGTTCCCGGCCACCCACTACGTGGCCGGCGAAGAGCGCATGAAGGCGGCCATCACCCGCATCGAGGCCGAGCTGCAGGAGCGCCTGGCCTGGTTCGAGTCCCAGGGCAAGCTGCTCGAGGCGCAGCGCCTGCGCATGCGCACCCAGTACGACCTCGAGATGATGCAGGAGCTCGGCTTCTGCAACGGCATCGAGAACTACTCCGCTCCCATCGAGGGCCGCGGTCGGGGCACGCCGCCGAACACCCTGCTCGACTTCTTCCCCGACGACTACCTCGTGGTCCTCGACGAGTCGCACGTGGCCGTGCCGCAGCTGCACGGCCAGTACGAGGGCGACCGCTCCCGCAAGGAGAACCTCATCGAGTACGGGTTCCGCCTGCCCTCCGCGGCGGACAACCGCCCGCTGCGCTTCGAGGAGTTCGTCGAGAAGGTCCACCAGGTGGTGTTCCTCTCGGCCACCCCGAGCGACTACGAGATCTCGCACTCCAGCCAGGTGGTCGAGCAGATCGTGCGGCCGACCGGACTCATCGACCCCGAGATCATCGTCAAGCCCACCAAGGGCCAGATCGACGATCTCGTCGAAGCCATCAACGAGCGCATCAAGGTCGACGCCCGCATCCTCGTCACCACACTGACCAAGAAGATGGCCGAGGACCTCACCGACTACCTCCTCGAGCTCGGCCTGCGCGTTCGGTACCTCCACAGCGAGGTCGACACCATCGAGCGCATCGAGATCCTCCGCGATCTGCGTCTCGGCGAGTTCGACGTGCTCGTCGGCATCAACCTGCTCCGCGAGGGCCTCGACCTCCCGGAGGTGTCCCTGGTCGCCATCCTCGACGCCGACAAGGAGGGCTTCCTACGCAGCGAGACGTCGCTGATCCAGACCATCGGCCGGGCCGCCCGCAACGTCGACGGCCAGGTGGTGATGTACGCCGACACGGTCACCGACTCGATGCAGCGGGCCATCTCCGAGACCAACCGGCGCCG
>CAYYDZ010000033.1:17027-24087 GCA_964470715.1 uncultured Microthrixaceae bacterium
GCGGCCCGCCTCCGCGACGAGATCGCCGACCTCAAGCGGGAGCTGCGCGAGGTCGGGTGACGACTCAGTCGGCGGCGCCGCTCGCCCGCCGGTCGGCCCGTCGGTGCGGGTGGAGCAGCCGCGAGGGGCCGGGACCTCGGCTCATGGCGTCGGCGCCGGCGCCGATGGGCAGGGGTGCAGCCGCTCGCCGCCGAGGCCACCGAGGCGCGCCCCGAAGGCGCACCGCGCCCTCGTCGCCTGCCGTGGCGCACGGTGCCCGGCGCCGTGCTCCTGCTGCTCGCTCTCTACACCCTGGTGATCGCCCTCGGGGACCCTCGTGCCGCGTCCGGCAGCGACGCCGGCGGCAAGCTGGCGACGGTCGTGGTCATGGCCGACCAGGGGACCTTCGTGCCCGACGTGGGCTACTGGGCCGAGGCGCAGGATCCGGACGGTGAGTTCCACCCGCTCTGGAACACCACCTCGGTGGGCGACCGCTGGGTGCAGGCCACCAGCCTCCCGTTCGTGGTCGCCGCCGTCCCCCTCTACGAACTGGGTGGCCCGGCCGGGGTGCTGCTCCTGCCGGCGCTCGGCGGCGTGCTCGCCGCACTCGCCGCCCGTCACCTCTCGCGACGCCTCCACGGCGGGGACGGGTGGGCGGCCTTCTGGTTGATCGGCGCCGCCGGGCCCGCCCTCTTCTACGCCGGCGACTTCTGGGAGCACGGGCCGGCGCTCGGCCTCGCCCTCCTGGCCGTGGCCCTGGCCCTCGATGACGAGCCGAGCGCCCCCAGCGCCTTGCTGGCGGGCCTGGCCGCGGGCCTGGCCGTGGTCCTCCGGGCAGAGATGCTGCTCTACGGGGTGGCCTTCGTCGTCGCCACCCTGCTGGTGGGGGCCGAGCGCCGGCGCACCTTCGCCCACCGGCGACGCCTTGCCCTGCTCGTGATCGGCCTCGGCGCGCCCGTGCTGGCCAACGCGCTGGTCGAGCGGGCCCTTCTGTCCCATGGGGTGCGCGACGGCCGTGCCGCCGAGAGCCTGGCCGGCACCGCCGGCCAGGCCGGGAGCCGCGTCACCGACGCCGTGCTCACCTCGGTGGGGCTCTTCTCGGACGAGCGCGCGGCGGCGCTGCTCCTGGGCGCCCTGCTGGCCCTGGCGCTGCTGACCGTCGGCGCCCACCTCGCCGCTCCACAGGTGGTCGGCTCCCGGGCTGCCGCAGTGGCGATGGTGGTGGCCGTCGGCCTCTATGTGGCCCGGTTCTCGACCGGGCCGGGGTTCGTGCCGGGCGTCCTCGCCGTCGCCCCGCTGGCCGCCATCGGCGTGTTCTCCGCCCGCAGCCCCAAGGAACGCGTGGTGCTCGGCACCGCGCTCGGCGCCCTGCCCCTGGTCTGGGCCACCGAGTGGATCGGCAACCACCACTCGCAGTGGGGCGGCCGGTACGTCCTGCTCTCCGGCGCCCTCCTCACCGTCCTCGCCGTGGGGCGCCTGCGGGAGGTCGGTTGGCGGCGGCCCGCGGCGGTGGTGATGGTCGGCCTCGCCGTCGCGGTCGCCGCCGTCGGGGCGGTGTGGCACGTCGAGCGGACCAGGGACATCGCCGGCGCGGTGGAGGCTGTCGAGGCACTCCCTGGCGACGTCGTCGTCATCAGCGACCTCGATCACCTGGGGCGCCAGGCGGGCGCCTGGTACGGGGACCACCGCTGGCTGCGGACGGCGACGCCGGGTGAGGTGGCGCCGGCCGCCGCCGTCGCCCGCGCCGTGGGGGCGACGGACCTGGCGGTGGTCCAGCTCGCGGTGCCGGGGGAGACCGAGCCCGAGGCGCCGTCGCTGGACGGCTACCGCGTCGTCGGTGCGCCCGATCACGTACCCCTGCTGGCGGGCCAGCAGCTCGTGGTGCACCGCTACGAAGCCGGGTAGGCGACGGTCGCCGCTCAAGGGCCGCGTCCACCGCCCGATTGGTGATCGTGGCGAATCCGACCTCCCGCGCCGGGACCGACGCCGAGCGCACGGTCGCCCGGCGGGACCTCCGCGACGCAAGGCATCTTTCCCTCGCCGCCGGTGTCGGTGCGATGGCCCTGCTGTTGATCCTGCAGACCACGTCGACCGTGGTGAACCTCACCCTTCTCGTCACCGCCTACGTCGGCTTCGCGGTGGTGCTCGTCACCCAGCTCCGCGACCCGTGGCTCGAGCGCCGCACGGTCCTGTGGACGGCCGGGGGCCTGCTCCTGCTCGCCGTGGTCGCGCCACCGCTCGAGTCGCGCGACCTGTGGGCCTACGCCATGTACGGCCGGGTCCTGGGGGTCCACCACGCCAGCCCGTACACCCACCTGCCGGCCTCGTTCACGGGGGACCCGTTCCTGGGATCCATGGATCCCCAGTGGCACCACACCGCCTCGGTCTACGGGCCGCTCTTCTCGGGGCTCTCCGGCCTGGGCGCGGCGCTGGCCGGCAACTCGACGCTGGCCGCCCGGCTGGTGTTCCAGGTGCTGGCCGCCGCCTCGGTCGGGGCCGTCCTCCTGCTGCTCGACCGCCGCCGCGCCGGCGTGGCCGCTCTCGTCGTGGTGGGGCTGAACCCGCTGGTGATCCTGGCGGTGGTCAACAGCGGGCACAACGACGCCCTCGTCGGCCTCGGCCTGCTCGCGGGAGTGCTCCTCACCCTGTCCGGACGCCATGCGTGGGCGGGCGTCGCCTTCGCCGCTGCCATCCTCGTGAAGCTGTCGGCCGCGCTCGCCGTCGTCGCCGCCCTGACGTGGCTCTGGCGCCGTCACGGCCTGCGCGCCGTGCTGGCCACGGCCTGGGTGCTGGCCGCCCTGGTGATCGGCTCGCTGGCGCTGGCCGGTGGCTCGGACGCCGTCGCGCCGCTGCAGCACGCCCAGCTCCGCCAGACGGCGTCGTCGATCTGGTTCGCCCCCCGCGAGGCGCTCATCGACCACGACGTGGCCGCGGGTGAGGCGCCCGGGGCCGCCGACGCAGAGGCCAGGGAGTTGATCGCCAAGCTGGCCGAGGTGGTGGTGGGGGCTACCGCGGTCGCCGTGGTGCTCCGGCGCCGGCGCGACCCGAGCCTGCCCGCCGTCGTCGGCGCCGTCCTGCTCTCGTTCGCCCTGGTCGGCGCCAACTTCCTGCCCTGGTACTGGGCGTGGGGGCTGCCGGTGCTCGCGCTCATGCCTCGCTCCCGACTCACGTGGCTCGCGCTGGCCCAGGGCGCGCTGCTCGACGTCGCCATGTTCCCGGTCGCCGTCGGCGCCGGCGGTGCGTCGGTGCTCGAACACGCGCAGGCCTGGCTCCGTGACGTCGGCATGCCGCTGGTCCAGCTGGCCATGCTCGTGGCCCTGTTCGCCCTCCGTCCCGGTGACGGCGCAGAGAGCGTCCCGGCCGCCACGGAGGACGAGGTGCCCGAGCGATCGACCCCGGTGCGGTCCGCCGTGCCGGGCGTCATCGCGGTCCCGTGACGACGGTCGCGCCGGCGGCGACCGGCGAATCGTCCGACGCGGTCGCACCCGCGCCGCCCCGGCTCACCAACGACGCAGCGGCGACCGCGGTCGTGGGGCTGCTCACGTTCCTGATCGCCGTGCGCCCGGCGGTGGACAACGACCTCTGGTTCCACCTGCGGACGGCACGGTGGATGCTGGACCACCACCGCTGGGTCGGCGTCGACCCGTTCACCCACACCCGGCCCGGCGTCGTGCGGGTCCAGACGGATTGGCTGGCTCAGCTCGGCCTCTACGGCGTCTGGCGGTGGGTGGGGCTCGTCGGCGTCGCCCTTGCGGTCGCCGCCCTCGCCACGGTGTCCCTCGTGGTGCTCTACCGGGCCCTGCCGGGCACGACCCGGGTGCGGGCCGGGGTCATCGTGTTGACCGCCGCGTCGTCCTCGATCTTCTGGTCGGCCCGCACGCAGATGGTGACCTTCACCGGGACGGCCCTGCTGGTCGCCCTGCTGCTCCGGTGGCGGCGGTCCCCCGAGCGCCGGTTCCTCTGGTGGCTGGTGCCCCTGTTCCTCGTGTGGGTGAACGGGCACGGCGGGGTCGTCTACGGCGTGATCATCCTCGGCGCCATGGTGGCGGGGGAGTCGCTGCGCTGGCTGCTCGGCCGCGACCCGTTGCCGGCGCCCGCGCACCACCGCTTGGCGCTGGTCGCGGTCACCTGCCTCGCCGTCCTCGTCGTGAACCCGTCCGGGTGGCGCGTGTACGGCCTGCCCTTCCACCAGGTGGCCTCGAGCACGAGGTTCGTGCAGGAGTACCAGCCCCCCTCGCTCGGCGACGCGGCGGCGCTCCCGTTCTTCGTGCTGCTCGGCGTCACCGTCGCCTTGCTCCTCTGGCGCTGGCGTGACGCCGACCCGACCGAGCTGCTCTGGGTGGCCGCCGGCGCCGCGTTCGCGCTCCAGTTCACCCGCAGCATCCCCTTCTTCGCCGTGCTGGCCGCCCCGGCCGTCGCTCGCCACCTCTCGTCGGTGACGGGTGGTGGAGGGGGCACCGCGACGGCGGCGGACGACCGTCCGGCCGACCGGGCGGTCGTGGCCACGGTGGCCGTGCTGGCGATCCTGGTCGTGGTGGCCACGTTCAGCCGCACCGGGTCGGCCGCCACCGATCAGCGCCTCGCCCAGGAGTATCCCGTCGGGGCCGTTGCGTGGCTGGAGGCGGAGCGGCCCCCTCACGAGCTGTTCAACACCTTCGACTGGGGTGGCTACGTCCTGTGGGAAGCGCCCGACTACCCGGTGTCGATCGACGGGCGGACCGACGTCTACGACGAGTACCTCGAGGTCTACGACGCCACCGTACGGGCCCGACCCGGGTGGCAAGAGGAGCTCGAACGCGAGGGCATCGGCACCGTGCTGGTCGACCCGGGGCTGCCGTTGACCGCCGCCCTGCGGGCTGAACCGGGGTGGTCGGTGGGGTACGAGGACGACGTCGCCGTGGTCTTCACGAGGGCCGGGCCGGTGCCCGAAACGGGGTAGGCACAAACACACGTTCGACCACCCGCCGCCGGTAGGGTGGGCCTCGGTGGCCGACACGTTGGTGATCAGAGGCGCGCGGGAGCACAACCTGCGCAACATCTCGCTGGACCTGCCGCGGGACAAGATCATCGTCTTCACCGGCCTGTCCGGCTCGGGCAAGTCGTCCCTGGCTTTCGACACCATCTACGCCGAGGGCCAGCGCCGCTACGTCGAGTCGCTCTCGTCCTACGCGCGGCAGTTCCTGGGGCAGATGGACAAGCCCGACGTGGACTTCATCGAGGGCCTCTCGCCCGCCATCTCCATCGACCAGAAGAGCGCCTCGCGCAACCCCCGTTCCACGGTGGGAACCGTCACCGAGGTCTACGACTACCTGCGGCTGCTGTACGCCCGCATCGGCGTGCCCCACTGCCCGAACGACGGCACGGTCATCACCCGCCAGACGCCCCAGCAGATCGTCGACCGCATCCTCGAGCTCCCCGAGGGCACCCGCTTCCAGGTGCTGGCGCCGGTGGTCCGGGGCCGCAAGGGCAACTACACGACGATGCTGGCCGACCTCGCCACCCAGGGCTACGCCCGGGCTCGCATCGACGGCGAGATCCACGAGCTCACCGAGGTCATCGAGCTCGCCCGCTATGAACAGCACACCATCGAGGTCATCATCGACCGCCTGGTCAAGCGCGAGGGCATCGAGCGCCGCCTCACCGACTCCCTCGAGACGGCCCTGCGCCTGGCCGAGGGCGTGGCCGAGGTGCAGGTCGTCCCCAAGGAGGGCCAGGGCAGCGAGGAGACGCTGACCTTCAGCCAGCACCTGGCCTGCCCGACCTGCGGTGCCTCCTACGACGAGCTCGCGCCCCGCAACTTCTCGTTCAACTCGCCCTACGGCGCCTGCCCGCGCTGCGACGGGCTCGGCACCCGCTTCGAGGTGGACCCCGAGCTGGTGGTGCCCAACCCGGCGCTCACCGTCGACGAGGGCGCCCTGGCCCCGTGGGCCCGGGGCCACAACCAGTACTTCAAGCGCCTGGTCGAGTCGGTGGCGGCCGAGCACGCCATCCCCACCGACGTGCCCTTCGCCGACCTCAACGAGGCCCAGCGCAACCTGCTCCTGTTCGGCGCCGGCGCCGACCGGGTGCACGTCAAGTACAAGAACCGGTACGGCCGGACCCGCTCGTACCACGCCCAGTACGAGGGTGTGGTGCCCTACCTCCAGCGCCGTCACACCGACGCCGAGTCCGACACCCAGCGCGAGCAGATCGAGGGCTACATGCGCGAGGTGCCCTGCCACGATTGCGCCGGCGCCCGCCTCCAGCCGCTCTCGCTCGGCGTCACCATCGACGGCCTGAACATCCACGACCTCTGCTCGATGTCCATCTCGGACTCCGCCAAGGCCCTGGCCGAGCTCGAGCTGTCCGAGCGGGACCGCATGATCGCCGAGCGCGTGGTCAAGGAGGTCAACGCCCGCATGGGCTTCCTCCTCGACGTGGGCCTCGACTACCTCAGCCTGCACCGCTCGTCGGCCACCCTGGCCGGCGGCGAGGCCCAGCGCATCCGCCTCGCCAGCCAGATCGGCAGCGGCCTCGTCGGCGTGCTCTACGTGCTCGACGAGCCCTCCATCGGCCTGCACCAGCGGGACAACCGGCGCCTCATCGACACGCTGATCCGCCTGCGCGAGCTCGGCAACACGGTGCTCGTGGTCGAGCACGACGAGGACACCATCCGCGTGGCCGACCACGTCGTCGACATCGGGCCCGGCGCCGGCGAGCACGGCGGCGACGTCGTGTTCTCGGGTCCTGTGGCCAAGCTGCTCAAGACGAAGGCATCCATCACCGGCCAGTACCTCTCGGGCAAGAAGTCCATCCCCGTGCCCGCCACCCGTCGCTCACCGGGTGAGCGGTGGCTCGGGGTCCGCGGCGCCCGTGAGAACAACCTGCGTGACATCGACGTGGACTTCCCCCTCGGGTGCTTCGTGGCCGTCACGGGCGTGTCCGGCTCGGGCAAGTCCACGTTGGTCAACGAGATCCTCTACCGGTCGCTGATGCAGACCATCTACACGTCGAAGACCCCGCCGGGGCGCCACACCTCGGTCGAGGGCATCGACCTGCTCGACAAGGTCATCAACATCGACCAGTCGCCCATCGGCCGCAC
>CAYYDZ010000034.1:0-23685 GCA_964470715.1 uncultured Microthrixaceae bacterium
CCGGCGAGGTGCAGGTGATCGCCCCCGAGGGCTTCATGCACCACGCCATCGCCGAGAACGTGTTCGCGGGCACGGCCATGTTGCGGCGGGCGGGCTACATGTACGGCGCCGCCCTCGAAGTCGGTCCGGCGGGCCAGATCGGCACCGGGCTGGGGCAGACCACCTCGAAGGGCACGGTCAGCCTCATCGCGCCGACCGTCGACATCACCCAGACCGGCCAGCGCCTCACCATCGACGGTGTCGAGATCGAGTTCCAGATGACCCCGGGGACCGAGGCGCCGGCGGAGATGAACTTCTACTTCCCCCAGCACCGGGCCCTGTGCGCCGCCGAGAACACCTCGCACACGCTCCACAACGTCCTCACCATCCGCGGGGCGGTGGTGCGCGACGCCCATGCGTGGGCGCACTACCTCACCGAGACCATCGACCTGTGGGGGGCAGAGCTCGACGTGGTCTTCGCCTCGCACCACTGGCCGACGTGGGGACGCGAGCGCGGCGTCGAGTTCCTGGCCATGCAGCGCGACATGTACCTCTACCTGCACGACCAGACCCTGCGCCTGCTCAACCAGGGCTTCACCGGACCGGAGATCGCCGAGGTGCTGGAGATGCCCCCGGCCCTCGAGCAGCAGTGGCACACCCACGGCTACTACGGCTCGGTCAGCCACAACGTGAAGGCGGTCTACCAGCGCTACATGGGTTGGTACGACGCCAACCCCGCCAACCTCTGGCCCCATCCCCCGGAGGCGCTGGCGACCCGGTACGTCGCGGCGATGGGCGGTCGTGATGGGGCCCTCGCGGTGGCCCGCCAGGCCTGGGACGAGGGTGACTACCGCTGGTGCGCCGAGGTCGGCAAGCACCTGGTCTTCGCCGATCCCGGCGACGAGGACGCCCGGACGCTGCTCGCCGACGCGTTCGAGCAGCTCGGCTTCGGCGCCGAGAACGGCACCTGGCGCAACGCCTACCTGGCCGGCGCCACGGAGCTGCGTTCCGGCTCGTTCGGCACGCCGGCGACGACGTCACCCGACATGGTGCTGGCGCTCAGCGTCACGCAGGTCTTCGACAGCGTGGCCGTGCGCATCGACGGGCCCCGGGCCTGGGAAGAGCACCTCCGCATCGCGTGGCGCATCACCGACGAGGACGCGGCGTACCTGCTCGAGCTCCGCAACGGCGCCCTGCACCACCGCACGATCACCGAGGTGCCCGCCGACGTCACCACCTTCACTCTCAGCCGCCTTGCCCTCATCGGGCTCGTCACCGGCAGCCTCGACTTCGGCGCGGCCACGGCCGACGGCACCGTCACCGTGGAAGGCGACCCGGCCGACCTGGGTCGACTCATCGCCCTCCTCGCGCCCGTCGATCCCGACTTCAACATCGTCGCTCCCTGACCCTGGAGGTTTCGCCCTCTTCGAATGTCGGAGCAGCACGGTGCGATACTGCCCGGCGTGACGCCAAGGGGAGCGATGAGGGGTGCGGACCAGGCGCTCACGACGGCTTTCCTCCTCTCGGGGTTCGGCCTCGTGGTCTTCGTCGTGGTGGGGTTCCCGCTCCCGGTCGCACTGGTCTCGGGCTGGGCCGCCATCGTCCTCGGGGTCCTCTGGTTCGAGCGGGTCGCGCCACCCGAGCGGCGAGCGCGCTTCCATGAGGTGGTCCGGGTCGGCGCCATCGCCGGTCTTTGCGCCACCGTGGCCTACGACCTGTCTCGACTCGTCCTGGTGCGGCTGTTCGATCTCGATGTCTGGCCCTTTGCCGCATTCGGCGCCTTCGGCGATGCATTGCTCCCTGGGGCGGGCCGACAAGGATGGGTCCGGGTCGTCGGGGGCGGGTACCACCTCGTGAACGGGGTCAGCTTCGGCATCGCCTACACCGGGCTCTTCCGTCGGCGGGGTGCGCTCGTGGGGATCGCCTACGGCCTGGGCCTCGAGGCCGTCATGCTGGCGCTCTACCCGGGATGGCTGAGCATCCAGGCACTGCGGGAATTCACGCAGATGTCGCTGGTCGGCCACGTGGCCTACGGGGCCACCCTGGGCGCGGTCGCCCGGCGGCTGCTGACGCCCGACCCCGCGGACGTTCCACCGGCGGACGACGCGGGGTGACCCCGCTCGATGCCGGGACCCGGCTGTGGTGGGTGCGCCTGCCCCGAGCCGGGGCTCGGATCTCATCGACGCTCGGGCTCACCCTGCTCGACGGCCACTGGGTCGGCGCGGTGCGGGTGCTCGGTGCGGTGGCCACTCCGTTGGCGGTGGTGGTCGGTGTCGCCATCGGTGGGAGCCACCCTGGTTTCGACGTGCTGCCGACCGAGTCGTTGCCCCTCATCGCGCTGCTCGTCGCCGTCGGTGTCGCCAGCGGTCAGCTCGGCCTGGCGCTGCTCGGCGGCTTCGCGGTCGGCAACCTCGTTCTCGCCGGCTCCACGTGGAGCTATGAGGGTGCGTCGCTGTCGCTCGCGTCCCTCGCGAGCGGCGACGCGGGGGCCTACCTGCTTCGCGTGGTGCTCCCCCTGCTCATCGCCTACGGCGTGCTCGCCGTGGTGATGGTGAAGCTCCCGCTCGGCACGAAGGCCATCGTGCGAGCGCTCATGCCGGGTGACCGATCTCCGCTGGCGCTGCGGATCACCCTGGCCGTGGTGACCCAGGTGGCGCTCACCGCCGCGTTGGTGTACCTGTGGTCGCTGGCCGCTCCGGTGCTGCTGCGGCCCGTCTGGACGTGGCGTGGCGAGCTGCCCACGGTCGAAGCCATCCGGCCGTTGCAGGAGGACGCCGCGACGTTGGCCTGGGTGGCTGCATCGGTCGCGGGTCTTCGCATCGGCATCCAGGCACTTCTCGTCACGGTTCGGTCGTTGGCGGCCCGAGCCGGCGTGATCGAACACGAGCTGTGCCGGGCGCTTCCGGCGCCGCCCTTGTACGACCGACTTCCCGCCGTGGTTCGTGGCGTGATGACGGGCATCGTCACGACCTTGCTGTTGGCCGGGTTGTTCTCCGCGTGGGCCGAGGCGGTCGTCGTGTTCTCGACGGTCACCTTCTTCCAGCTCGCCCGGACCGGTGTGGTCCCTGTGCCGCTCGGCTCCTGGGCCCGCCTCATGGACCGCATCCCCGTGCTGGTCCGCTTCGCCGCAGGCCTCGTGATCGTGTTCGTGGTCGGCCAGTGGTTCCTGCCCGATCGGATCAGGTCGGCGGAGACGTTCGGACCCCAGCTGGTGTTCCTCCTGCTCGGCCTCGCCGTGTTCTACCTCCTCGTTCCGACCGTGCCCGGCCACCAGGGCCGGGACAGGGCGCCGGTGTCGTGAACAGGACCTGCGCCCGGGCCTTGGCCCTCACACCCGCGATGTGGCTGTTGATGGCGGGTGTGGCCGTGGCCGACAACTGCTCCAGCCCGGAGGACTGCTATGCGACCGACAGCGCCGCCGCCCGGGCCGGCCTCGGCCTGTTGGCACTGCTCCTGCTCTATCTGCTCCTCCAGTTGCTGGGTCGGGGAGCCGGCGGCGGGTGGGGTTGGCCGGGCGGGGGACGGGATGGTCTCGACGACAACGGGGTGGGCGGCCTCGACGAGCTCGGACCGGGCGGCGCCGCCGGCCTCACCGACCGGTTGCTCGGTTGGCTCGACAACGCCTTCGGCGGTGATGGGACGATCATCGGGGGTCGGGTCGGCGGGTCGCAGGACCTGCTCGCCGGCGAGCTGCTCGGGGCGGAGGGACGCCTCACCGTCACCGGCGAGGGCATCGCCGAGCTCACGGGCTCGTCCACCCTCCAATTCGACGATTCGGGCCTCGCCGCTCGGCTGGGGCTCGACGCACGGGTGGGGGCACAGGTCGGCGTCACGGGGTCGCTGGAGTCGGGCTGGATCACCCAGACCCTGGCCGGTGACGTGTTCCTCGGTGGCCTGGCCACTGCGGAAGGCGGCCTTCAGCTGGGCTCCGGTGGCCTCGGGCTCCACGGCGAGACCGAGGCCTTCGTCGGCGGACGGGCCACGGGCTCCTATGGCCTCGAGACCGGACCGGTGACCGGCAACGTCGGCGGGAGCGTGAGCTACGGGCTCGGTGTGACCGCCGAGGGCGACGTCGGCTTCAGCTGGGACCGGATCGGCTTCAGTGGTCGGACGGGTGCCACCGTCGGCTTGGGCGCTGAGGCGGACATCAACATCTCGATCAACCCCAGCGCGGTCGCCGACGGCATCGGCGACGCGCTCGACTACTTCGGATGGTGAACAGTGACTGACGCGACCCCGCCCGACGGCGACATCCCCGCGGGCATCACGCTGCGGTCACCGAGCGACGAGTTCCCGGCTTCGCCGAAGATCGCGCTCACCGTGCCGGCATCGTGGCGGCCGGAGCCGACCACCGACGCCGCGTTGCTGGCGTTCGACACCCAGGCACCCCCGCACTTCCGGACGAACGTGCTGGTGACGGTGGACCGTGTCCGTCGTGATGCCGAGCTGAGGGACGCCGTCCAGGGACTCGCCCGCGACGCCGCCGCGTCGTATCCGGACTTCCGGGTCATCCACGTCAGGAACGCGGAGGTGGGCGCGCAGCCGGCAGCGCTGCGACTGCAGACCTTCACGCCCCGAGAACCGGCCGCCGCCCCGGTGTTCCAGCTCCAGGTCGTGGTGTTCGCTCCGGCGCCGGAGGACCGGCCGACCCGAGACCTCGTGCAGGTCCACGCCACCTGCAGCGCCGAGTTGGCGGGGATCTATGCGCCGACCTTCGAGGAGATCGTCTCCAGCTTCGCCTTCGAGTGACACCCGCTCCGGTCCCACGACCGAGCTCGACACTCGTCACGCCCCGGGACCGCTGACCCCTCTCCATCGCCGGCGAGGACGAGCGTCACCCACTCGCGGGCAGCGCGGGAGGGGGCGTGGGCGGATCGGTGAGGACGGTGGCCACGAAGCCGTCCGTGATCACCCACCACCCCCGCAGCGGGGGGTGGTGGGCCCGGTTCGGCTCGGCGACCGACACCGGCGCCCAGGCGGCCGCCGGGTCGTCCCGCCGAACGCCACCGACGGGTGACGTGGCCGCGTCGGGCACAGAGACCAGCAACGCCCGCACGTCGAGGCGCAACCCCTCCCGACGGACCTTGGCCGCCGCCTCCTTGGCGGTCCACAGCAGGTTGGCCCGCACCACGGTGTCGTCGCCGACCCACGCCCGCTCGCCGGGGGAGAACCACTCGTCGAGGAAGGCGGCGCTGCGGGCCTCGAGCAGTTCGAGGTCCACGCCGACGTCCGTCTCCGCGCCCGTGACCGCGGCGACGGCCCGGCCGGCCCGGTGGCTCCATGACACCGTGAGCGGCATCGGCTCCTCCCCCCGCCAGGCCACCGGTGCGCCGTCGCCCGCCGCCAGCAGCTCGATCGTGGCGAGGGCTCGGGCCCCGACGCCCTGACCCTGCTTCTCGGGGGAGGCCTCGGCGGCGAGGACGGCCTGCTTGGCGGTCCACCGGCCGAGGCGCCAGTCGGCTCGACGTTTGGCGACCTGCAGCCCGGCCAGCACGACGCGCTCGCGCGGGCCGAGCCAGCCGTCGCCGTCGGCCACGTCGTCCTGAGCGGCCCACCGCAGCAACGGCGGCGAGGACGGCGACCCGCCGGGCGGGGCACCGGCTGTCCCGCCGGCCTCGTCCGTGTCGGTCCGACGGAGGTCCCCGAGCGGGCTCAGGAGACGTCGCCCTCGCGCTCGAGGAGTCGCCCGATGCCCCGCTCGATCGACTCGATCAACCGCGGCCGCAGCTCAACGGCCGGGATGATCTCGTCGAGGGAGCCGACCTGTCGGGCCCGCTCGACGCTGTGCACGCGGTCGAACTCAGCCGCCAGCAGGCCCCGATGCTCGGCGAGCACGGCATCGCGCACCTCGGCCAGTCGAGTCCGCAGCCGGTCGCGCTCGGGCCCGGCTGCGGCGTCGACCGCGTCCTGTAGCTCGGCGAGCCGATGGTCGCTCCGGGCTCGGGCGGCGACCTCCTGGGCGAACACCACCGCCGCCGCCGGCCCGCCGCCGATCACCGAGGCCCGCGAACCCTCCAGGGCCAGGGCCTCGAGGTGGTCGTTGAGCCGCTTGGAGAACACCACGAAGGCGCCACCGTGGTAACGGGAGACCACGCAGAAGACGATCGGGCCGTCGAAGTTCACCACCGCCCGACCGATCTCGGCGCCGAACTCCAACTGGCGCAGCCGCAGCGACTCGGGCGAACCGTCGAAGCCCGACAGGTTGGCCAGCACGACCAAGGGACGTGACCCGCTGGTGGCGTTGACGGCGCGGGCGATCTTCTTCGAGGACATCGGGAACAGGGTCCCCGACGTCCACGACCCAGGCCCGTCGGCGGGTACCAGCCCATGGCGCACGAGCGGCCGCGACTCGATCCCGATGAGTGTGACCGGCCACCCGCCGAGGTGGGCGTCCCACACCACGCCCGTGTCGGCGTGGCGCATGGCGGACCACCGCTCGAGGGGGGCATGGTCCTGGTCGGCGACGGCCCGCATGACGGTACGGATGTCGAAGGGCTTCTTGCGCTCCGGGTTGGCCGTCGCCGAGAACACGTCTCCGACGGTGGTGAAGTCGGTTCCTTCGATGTCGTGGGGGGAGGAGCGCACGTCGCGATCGACGGGGTCGTCGGTCTCGGCTCGCCGGGGGAAGCGCTCACCGGGTGCGACGTAACCGTGCTCGTAGTGGACGAGCAGCACCCGCGCCGCTGCGGCCAGGTCGGGGGCCCAGTACTGCGCCTGTCCGTTGGGCCCCATGATCCGCTCGTAGCCGCCGATGCCGAAGTTGTCCTCGGCGGACACCGCACCGGAGTACTCCAGCGCCTCCTTGCCGGTCAGCACCATCGCGCTGTTGGGGGTCATCACGAGGATGCCCTTGGTGTGCATCAGCATCGTCGCTTCGGCGTTCCAGTACGGCTGGGCGCCGACGTTGATGCCGGCCACCACGACGTTGAGCTCATGGCCCGCCTGGGTGAACTCGATGATGCGGCGCAACACCGCCGCCACCCAGTCCATGTTCTCGGTGCCCGAGTCCATGGCGATCTTGGCGCCGGCCGACAGCGTGAACCACTCGCACGGCACCCCGAGCCGCTCGGCGAGATCGAGGGCCGCGTTGATGCGACGGCACTCCGGTTCCGCGATCGAGCCGAGCGCCTTGGTCGGGTCGCCCAGCAGCACGACCCGCGTCATGCCCTCGGGGTACCGGCTGGTGAAGCTCCGGATCACCCCGACGACGACACCCGCCGTGTTCTGCCCCGGGGGCCGGTCGACCGGGACCAGCACGCCCGCGTCGTCGAGGTCGTGCTCCACGAAGTCGCCCCGGGGGAACCCGCTGGCGACGTTGGCCGGGGCCAGGACGTGCAGGAGCTCGTACGGGTACACCGTGCCCCGCCGGCGGGCCTGCACCACCTTGCGGGTGTAGTCGTCGAGGGGGCGGAGCGGCTCGTTCGGCGGCTCGTCGATGTCGATCACGGCGCCACTGCCGGCGGGGCTGGTCACGCGCAGCACTCGGTCGATCAGCTCGCCGTCGGGCCCCACCGGCATGCGCCCACGGACCAGCGTCATCTCGATGCCGAGGCCGGCGGTCGCCGGGGTCAGGCGGCCGACGACCGTGCGGATCTCGTCGGGTGTGAGCAGGATCGGCGGCCACACGTGCAGCTGCACCCGGTTCCACTGCAGGCGCTTGTGCGGCGGCCGCCGCGCCTGGAACCGGCGGATGCCCTCCAGCGCCTGGCCCAGCACGTACTCGAGCTCGGGCAAGGCGATCACGTGGCCCTGCTCGTCCCGTGCCGGCGTGAGGTCGCGCACCTCGGCGATGGCGAACAGCCGCTCGTCGCTGGGCGCGTCCCGGCCGACACCGTGGAACAGGTACACGTCCTTCGCCGATGCGAGCCGCTCGATGGCGAAGTTGGCGGTGCGCCACAGGTGGAGTCGCTCGGCCATCATCGGGTGGAGACCCCGCATCGATGGGTCCTCGATCAGCTCGTCCGCGCTGCCGGCCGGCCGCGCGAAGGTGACGAGGTCCACGGCCGTCATGCCCCGCTCCTCCCCTGGGCGGGTGGCGACCAGCACCACGCGGTGCACGGTGGAGGGCAGCACGGTCGACCCGAGGGCCTCGGTGGCCACCCCCGCCAACCATGCCGAGCCGGCCGGGTCGTGGGTGCCAGGAACGGGCGCCGGCTCGCGCTGGAGCGAGTGGAGGTCGACCATCACGATCTCGCCCTCTGGGCGCTCCTCGACCCAGCGGCTGACCGCCCGCAGCGCACCCGGCAGGTCGTCGAGATCGGCGAAGGCGGCGACCACCCGGACTCGATGGTGGTCGTGCGCGAACGGCGACGACACCAGGTCGATGTCGTCGACGGCGTCGATGGTGAAGGGACCGAGGTCGCGGGTGCGGTAGAAGCGACGGGTCAGCACCTCGAGCAACGACGCCCGCTCCTGGGGGCCGGCGGTCGGCGCCCGCCGTTCGAGCATCGGCGCGAGCGGTCTCGGGCATTCCACCATCGCCCGGACGTGCTCTTCGTAGGTGTGTTGGTCGAGCGGCTCGGCCAGTGCCTGCAGGTGCGCGTCCATCTCCGCATAGGCCCGGTCGAGGGCGGCGTCGAGCAGCGGCTGGTCGAAGCAACGGTGGCGGGTGGCGCGGGCCTGGTCGGCCACCACTGGGTCGCGCTGGCGGGTGGCGCTGACCACCTGATCGAGCACGTCGCGGAAGGCGGGGTCGACCGGATCGTGGTCCGCGTCGGCGCCGCCGAGGCACCGATCCAGTACGGCCAGTACGGCAGCCCGCGGCGCCTCGACGCGGTGGAGCGAGCGCGCAACCCGGTACAGCGCCTCCTCCAGTGCCGGGCTCCGATCGAGGCCGCTGACCCCGTGGGCCGCGACCACCCGCTCGAGCAGGGCGACGTACTCCGGCGGGAGGCCCTCGGCCTCGGGGTCGAGCGATCGCAGGTAGGCGTTGAAGTACTCATTGGGGTCGCGGCCGAGGAAGGCGGTCTCGTTGGCGTCCTCGACGTCGCGCCGGCGGGTCAGCGACTGCAGATCGGCGAACAGGCACAGCAGACGCTGTTCGGAAGGGCCGACGGGCCTGGCCACCGCCGGGTCAGGGGTCGTGATGCGGGCCACCTCCTCGTCAGGAACGTCGTAGCCGAGCAGCAGCCACTCGAGCAGCTGCTGGTCGGCCAGGCCCCTGGCGCCTGGATCAGCAACCACCGATGCCGCCGCCAGGCCATCGAGATGGAGGCGATCGGTGGCGGGTTCCGCCTCGACGTCGCCGTCGGCGTCGAGCGCTTCGAGTTGCAGCAGCGGGCTGCCGGCGTCGACCTGCACGTTGGTGCCGGCCAAGACCCGGCGCACTCGGCCGGCGAAGGGGGCCACCAGCACGGTCTCCATCTTCATGGTCTCGACCACTGCGACGGTGGCGCCCGCCGGAACCTCGTCGCCTTCGGCAACGGTGATGGCGACCACGACCGAGGGAGCGGGGGCGCGCACCAACCCGCCGTCGTCGCGGGAGAACCGGTGCGTGACGCCGTCGACCGTGACGAGCAGATCGCCCCCCTGGTCGGTGGTGACCAGGCGGTACCGACGGTCGCCGATCTGGAGCAGGTGCTCGTATCGGCCGAGCGGCTCGAGGTCGAGCTCCACCCGGGTGCCGTCCAACTCGACCCGCCACCGGGTCGGACCCAACCGCCAGGTGCAGACTCGGTAGAGGTGACCGGCGTGGCGCAGCTCGATCGCCGACCCCAACGCCACCTCGAGCCGGGGTCGTCCCCGTCGGGCCCAGCCGTAGAAGCGGCGGCGCTCCACCTCGTCGGTGGCCTGGGCCAGGTTGATGGCCGCGCCGATCAGGGCCACGTCGGCGTCGGTGGTGGGTAGGAAGTCGCCCTCGGCCTGCCGGCGATCGAGCCAGGTGGTGTCGTACTCGCCGGCCGACACCTCGGGGCGGGCCAGGAGGTCGAGCAGGAAGCCCTGGTTCGTGGTTCCGTCGCGCACCACCACCGTCGTGTCGGCCAAGGCCCGGCGCAGGCGAGCCAGCGCCTCGTTGCGGTCGCGACCCCACGCCAGCACCTTCGCCACCATCGAGTCGAACTCGGCGGGGATCACGTCGCCTTCGGCCACGCCGGTGTCGACCCGGATGCCCGGACCGGTGGGCAGCCGCAGGAGCTCGATGGTGCCCGGCGCCGGGAGGAAGTTGCGCGCCGGATCCTCGGCGTTGAGCCGCACCTCCACGGCGTGTCCGTTGACCGGCGGCGGCCCGCCCTCGAGGCGCTCGCCGCACGCCACCGCCAGTTGCAGCTTGACCAGGTCGAGGCCGGTGGTCATCTCGGTGACCGGGTGCTCGACCTGGAGGCGGGCGTTGACCTCCATGAAGGACACCGTGCCGTCGTCGGGCCGGTAGAGGAACTCGACGGTGCCGGCGTTGCGGTAGCCGGCGGCGAGGGCCAGGCGGCAGGCGGCCTCCCGGAGAGCGGTGTCCTGGTCGGGGGTGAACAGCGGGCAGGACGACTCCTCGACCACCTTCTGGTTGCGCCGCTGGAGGCTGCAGTCGCGCACCCCCACCGCCCACGCCGTGCCCTGGCCGTCGGCGATGATCTGCACCTCGACGTGGCGGGCCGGGGCCACGAGGTGCTCGAGGAACACGGTCGGGTCGCCGAACGCGATCGCCGCCTCGGCCCGGGCGGTCTCCATGGCCGCGGCCAGCTCCTCGGGCCGGTCCACGCGGCGGATTCCCCGCCCGCCGCCGCCGGCGGTGGCCTTGACCAGCAGTGGGTACCCGATGTCGGCTGCGGCCTGCCGGGCCGCGGTCAGGTCCGCGACGGCGCCACCGCTCCACGGCGCCACCGGCACACCGGCCTGGACCGCCAGCAGCTTGGCGGCGATCTTGTCGCCGAGGCGGCGCATGGTGTCGGCGTCGGGGCCGACGAAGGTGAGCCCGAGCCGCTCGCATCGGTCGACGAAGTCGGGGCGTTCGGACACGAAGCCCCAGCCCGCCCACACCGAGTCGGCTCGGGTTTCCACGAGCGCCCGCTCGACGGCGTCGAGATCGAGGTAGCCGGCCTTGCGGGTGCCGTCGGTGGGATCGACGAAGGTGGCGGGCCCGACCAGCACGGCCTCGTCCGCTTCTCGCACGAACATGGCGTGGTGTTCCGGCTCGGTGAACAGCGCGATGGCGGTGATGGGCTTGTGGCCCTCGGCATTGCGCTCCCGCACCGCGTGGATGGCGCGCATCGCCGGCTCGCCGCGGTTGACGATGGCCAGGCGGGTCAGCGGCTGTGGCATGTCCTCACTGTCTTTCCCCCTCGTGGCGGTCGGGCCGCCGCTCCCCGGTCCCGGGCGTCGCCCGGCGGGTCAGTCGTGGCCGGTCGCAACGGCCTGGTGCAGCGGCGCCAGTGCGGCGTCGTCGACCGGGGCAGGTAGTTCCACGGTCCGGTAGCCCTCCAGCCGCAACCACGCCTGACCCTCGGGCCCGACCACCACGGCGTCGACGGCGCCGTCGACGGGTCGGGTCACCATCGCCGTCACCCCTGCGCCCTCCCGCGCGCCGGAGAAGACCACGACACGGTCGGCGTGGGTGGGCAGTGCCATGCGGCCCTCGGTGCCCAGTTCGAGCACACCGGCGGTCTGGAAGCACAGCTCGAGCAGCCGCGGCGCCGTGACCAGCCGGTCCTCGGCGGGCCGGTGGTTCGGTCCGATCACGTCGGCCAGCCGGCCGTAGGCGGTCGTCTCGTCGGCCCACGCTGCGTCGAGCACCTGGTACGCCGGTCCGTGGAAGTACACCTGGTACACCTCCGGGGCGTGGACGGCGGTGCCGGGCACGTCGGGCGGTGTGGTCGGGGCGGGCGGTGCCTCGGGGGCCTCGCGTGCGAGGCGGACCCGGCCCCGGAAGTGCACCGTGGCCACCTCGTCCTGTCCGGGCAGCGTCCGCCGCCCGATCAGCTCGCAGTGGGCGACGACGTCGTCGCCGTCGGCCACGACGCGGGCGTGCACCTCGGCGGTGCGGGGCTCGTCCCGGTAGAGCTTGAAGGGGGCCAGGAAGTCGACGTCGGTGATCTCGACCACGTGGCGGTCGGGCACCAGGAGCTGGGCCGCCTCGGCGAAGGCCTCGACGCCCATGACCCCGGGCAGCACCGGTGTGCCGTCGATCCGGTGATGGTCGAGGAACGGTTGGGACGGGTCCAGCTCGGCGGTGACGACGAACCCGTGGGCGAGGGTGGCGCCGATGACGCGAGCCGCCATCGGCCCTGCTGCGGGCAGGTCCACGGCGACCGGACGCTCCTCGAGGAGGATCCCCAGGGCGCCGGCCTCCACGACCTCGACCCCGTCGCCGGTGGCGGTCAGCTCGCGGCGCACCACCGGCACCCCCACCTCGGGCGGGAGCATGTCGATGCCCGCCATCGCCATCATCTTCGGGATCGAGCCGCGGCTGGCCATGCCGATGCCCGCCCACGCCGTCCAGTCGACGGCGATGCCGCGGGTGTCGGGCCGACAGGTGCGGAAGCTCGACACGATCTTGCACAGCAGGTCGTTGGCCGCGCTGTAGTCGGTCTGACCGCCGTTGCCGAAGCGGCCGGCGATCGACGAGAACACCACGACGGTGGCGAGCGGCGTGTTCCCGAGCGCCGACAGCAGGTGGAAGAACCCGTCGGCCTTCACGTCGAACACGAGGTCGTACTCGGCCTGCGGCTTGTCCGGCAGGAAGTGGCTGATCTCGAGGCCGGCGCAGTGCAGCAGCACGTCGACCCTGTCGTGCGCCCCGGTGATCGCCTCCACGACACGGCGCACGGCGGCACCGTCGGTCAGGTTCACCTGGTGCCAGTGGGCGGTGCCGCCGGCCGCGGTCACGGCGTCGATGGCGGCCTGGGCGGCACGGGCCCGCTCGATGCCGGCCAGCTCGCGCTCGATGAGCTTCGGGGTCGCCCGTTCGCCGCGATCGGCGATCCGCTGGGCGAGGTCGCGCTTGAGCCCCTCCGCATCGGACACGAACCGCTCGAGGTCCGGGTCGGTCGGGTCCGGCGCGCCGACGAGGTCGAGCAGGTGGAAGGTGGCGCCGGACGCCGCGGCCAGATCGGCCGTGATGGCGGACACGATCGAGCCGGCGGCACCCGTGACGACCACGACATCCTCGGCCCGTAGGGCCCGGGCCGGGTCGGGCGAGGCGGTGCGCTCCTCGAGTCCGATCCCCCACCGGAGGCCGTCGGCGTGGCCGACCTCTGCGGTGGACGGGTCCCGCAGGGTCTCCTCGACGAGCAGGTCGGCGAGCGCCGCCGTCTTGCGGCTGGGCGCGAGGTCGACGACCTTGACCAGGGCGTCGGGGCGCTCGCGGGCCAGTGCTTTGGTGAAGCCGCTCACCGCACCGCCCAGCGGCGCCGAGGCGCCGGCCTCGTCGTAGCCATGGCGCCCGCCGAGACGGGTGGCGGTGACGAGGAACGTCCCAGCTGCGGCCACGGGCTCGGCGAGGGCCCGCATGGCCACGGCGAGGAGCTTGACCCGCCGGTGCAGAGCGGCGTGCCAGGCGTCGGCGTCGAGCTCGGCGAGGGGACCCTCGTCGTCCAACGCGGTGAGCCAGTACATGCCGGTCACCGGGCCGGCTCCGGACCACGAGGCCAGCCGTTCGTCGAGCTCGTCGGCACTCGGGTCGTCGTCGATGACGAGCACGTCGACGCCACGGGCCTCGAGTCGGCCGACCAGGGCGGTGCCGACGCCACCGGCGTCGGGCACCAGCAGCACGCGGCTGCCGGCGTCGAGCACGACGCCGGTCTCGCTGCACGCGGCGAGCGGTGGGCGAAGCACGGCGACGGGTAGCCGCCGCGGGTAGCCGGCGTCGGCGCTCGCTGCGTCGCCTTCGGATGTGGGTGTGGTCTCGGCAGTGGGGGTGGGGGCGGGGGTGGCTTCGGGTGCGGATTGGTCGGGGCGGCGGTCGCGGACGAAGCCGATGACGTGGGCGAGGGTGGGGTAGTCGCGGAGTTTGAGGGTTTCGTCGCGTTCGATGCCGTAGGACTCGCGGATGGAGGCGAACACTTCGGCCTGCTTGACGGTGTCGATGCCGAGGTCGGCTTCGAGGTCGAGGTCGAGGTCCAACAGGTCGGAGGGGTAGCCGGTCTGTTCGGCCACGACGGCGAGCACCGTTGCCTCCACGTCGTCGGTGGTGGTCGGGGCGTCGGTCTGGGCGGCGGCTGGGGCGGTCTCGGGTGCGGGTGCGGATTGGTCGGGGCGGCGGTCGCGGACGAAGCCGATGACGTGGGCGAGGGTGGGGTAGTCGCGGAGTTTGAGGGTTTCGTCGCGTTCGATGCCGTAGGACTCGCGGATGGAGGCGAACACTTCGGCCTGCTTGACGGTGTCGATGCCGAGGTCGGCTTCGAGGTCGAGGTCGAGGTCCAACAGGTCGGAGGGGTAGCCGGTCTGTTCGGCCACGACGGCGAGCACCGTTGCCTCCACGTCGTCGCTCGCTGCGTCGGCGACCGGCGACTCGGCCGGCGCAACCGCAGACGGCGGCGTCTGGGTCGGGGTGCGCTCAGCTGAGGCGGGCACCGACACCGGCTCCGGCTCCGGCACCGGAGGGGGCGTCGCGGCGCGGGCGGACGCGGGTCGGGCCGTGTCCGCACCGTGGTCGACGAGCCGCAGGCGCCGCTGCACGACCTCGAGCTCGGGGGACTCGTCGCCGCTGACCCGGGTGAGCCACTCCCGGAAGGCGGCGGGGTCGGCCACCCGGTACCCGTACCCGAGCTCCTCGGGGTTGCGGTGCCGGCCGTCGGCCACGGGCGTCCACCGCAGGAGGGACAGGGCGATCTGTGAGCCGAACCCGGCGGCCAGGCGCAGCGCGTAGCGCACTGGGTACACGCCGCCCTTGGACAGGTTCAGTGCGCCCAGCTCGGGGTCGACCTCGCGGTAGTTCGGCACCGGGGGCACCAGGCCCGTCTCGAGCGCCTTCACGGCCAGGACGTCTTCGATGCCGACGCCCATGGGGTGGCCGGTGAGGCCCTTGGTGTTGGCGATGACGATCTCGTCGGCGTCGGCGCCGAACACCTCGCGCAGGGCGTGGATCTCGGCTGCCGCGCTGCCCCCGCGGGCCGGCGTGTAGGTCTCGTGGGAGACGAACACGGTCTGAGGTGCCAGCTCGTGGCGGGTGACGTGCCCGCGCGCCTCGGCCTCGGCCACCACCGTCTCCATCATCGACGAGATGTGGTCGAGGTCGAGACGGGTGCCGTGGAACGCGCTGTTGGCGGTGACCACGCCGAGCACCTCGCAGATGGGCGCGATGCCCCGTTCGCGGGCCGCGTCGGCGGCCTCGACCACGAGCGCCGCGGCGCCCATGCCGAGGATCATCCCGTGTCGGCGCTGGTCGAACGGCAGCGCCGCCTCCTCCACCAACTCGTCGGTGGCGGCCGCTCCGGAGGCGAGGAAGCCCGACCCGATCCACCCGAGGAGGTGGTCGGACGTGGCGTCGTCGGCGGCCACGATCACCACCCGCCGGCAGCGGCCGACCCGGATCCAGTCCTCCGCCAGGCCGACGGCCTGGGTGGTGCTGGCGCAGGCTGCGTTGATCTGCGTGTTCGGTCCGCGCGCCCCGATCAGCTCGGCCAGCTGGGAGTGGCCCATCGAGAGGATGCGGAAGAGGAACCGCCGGTCGAACGTGTACGGCTCGGTCTCGACGGTGAGGCGCAGGTCGTGCAGGTGGCGGTCGAGCTCGGCGACCGCGGTGGAGCCCTCGCCGTCGGCGTCCACGAGTCGGCTGCGCAGTTGCTCGAGGTCGGCGATCTGGTCGCGGCGAGACCGGTCCTCGAAGTAGCGGGTCAGATCGTCGGCGAAGGCGTCGAGCCCGGGGAAGGCCGAGGCGAAGATCACCCCGGTGGTGGCGGCCACCTCGTCGGGCAGCAGCCAACGGTCGGGCAGCTTCGTGCCGGTCGTCGTCGTCTTGTAGTGCTGGACCAGGGGCAGGCCGGCGTCGCGCAGGGCGTCGAGGCCCGCGGCCACGGCGAGCTGGGTGTCGCGCCCGAAGGCGGCGACGCGCTCGGCGTCGACCCCGAACTCCTCGGCGAGGTCGAAGGCGCCGCCGCGTCCGGCCAGCTTGATGACGTCGGCGGGGCTCTCGATGGCCTCGAACAGCGCCGAGCCGTCGTCCCCCTTGACCAGGCGGGTGATGTGGCGCTCGGCGATCTCGTGGCGTCGGGCTGAGGGAATGACGTCGATGAGCTGCTGGCCGTGCAGGATCCGGGCCACGTTGCCGTCGTCGAAGATGTTCGGAGTGCCGGGCAGCCCGAGCGCCGCACCGGTGATCACGACCGGCTCGTCCAGGCCCCCACCCCGGCCGTCGCTCGACGCCCTGCCGGCGTAGATGTCGCGGGCCCGGTCGAGGTAGTCGGCGAACAGGTGGCCGAGCTCGAGGTAGGTGGCGTCGGTGACCGGGCCCCCGGGGACAGCCGCAGCCGGCGCCGCGTTCGCAACCGCCGCCGCCGTGGTGTCCGCGGCGCGCGGCGCCGCGACCGGCGCCACCTCGCGACGGCCGACGCCGAGGCCGGCGGCATACAGGCCGCACAACGCGTGGTTGAACGACTGGACGCCGCCGTGCTTGGGCTGGTTGGTGGCCAGGTTGAGCACGTCCTCGTCGCCGAGCACGTCGCTGGCGAAGCCCTGCAGGGCCCGTTTCGGGCCCACCTCGACGAAGCAGCGGGCGCCGGCGTCGAACAGGGTCCGCAGTCCCTTCACGAACTGCACCGGGGAGGCGACCTGACGGGCGAGCAGGTCGAGCATCTCCTCGGTGGCGTCGGGACCCATCGGGTAGAACTCGCCGGTCACGTTGGCGACGATGGGCAGCGACGGCGGGTGCAGGTGCAGTCGCTCGAGCGTGGCCCGCAGCGGCTCGCTGGCGGGCGCCACGATCGCGGTGTGGAACGCGTGGCTGACGGGCAGCTGCACGGCCCGGTACCCGCGCTCCTCGCACAGCGCGATGGCCTGCTCGACGGCCTCGGTCGCACCGCCGATGACGGTCTGGCTGCTGGAGTTGACGTTGGCCAGCACGACGTAGCCGTCGACCTCTTCGACGAGCTTCTCGGCCTCCTCGAGCGGCGCCAGCACGGCGGCGAGCGCCCCGTTGTCCTCGACCTCGATCGAGGCCATCTCACGACCGCGGGCACTGACCGCCTCGAGGGCGGCGGCGACGTCGAGGGCGCCGGCCGCGGTGAGGGCGCCGTACTCGCCCAGGCTGTGGCCCATCACCAGGTCGGGCACGATCCCGTAGGCGGCGAGCAGCCGGGTGAGGGCGGCATCGACGGTGAGCACGGCCGGTTGGGTGATCTCGGTCTGGCGCAGCTGCTGCTCGGCCGCGGCGGTGGCGTCGTCGTCGGTCTCGTCGGCGAACACGAAGTCGCTGAGCGGTCGACCGTCGAGGAACGGCCGCATGATCTCGTCGGCCTCGTGGAAGGTGCCGGCCACGATGGGCTCGACCTCGCACAGGTCGGCGAGCATGTTCACGTACTGCGAGCCCTGGCCGGTGAAGAGGAACGCGGTCGTGGGCGCGGGGCCGCGGCCCCGGAACACCCCGCGCCCCCGCAGCACCTGCCAGGCCGCGGGCACGCCCTTGGCGATGGCGTCGAGGGCCCGCTTGGTCCGGTCGGCGAGCTCGGCGGCGTCGCCGTAGTCGATGGCGATGCGCTCGGGTGCCCGCAGGTCGGCGTCGGCGGGCGCCTGGACCGGTGGGGTGCGGCCGACCTCGGCCTCGGCTCGGACCTCCCGGAGCCGTTCGACCAGGCCGGCCTCGTCGGCCGCGCCGATCACCAGCGCGCCCCGCAGCGGCGCCTTGGGCTCGGTCACGGCAGGCGCCGTCGCGGTCGACGCCGGCGCGGCGCCCGTCGGGGCGAGGTCGGCACCCACCGCCACCACCTTGCGGCCGGTGCCCGACAGGCGTCCGGGCACGTGCTCTTCGAGCACCGCGTGGAAGTTCGTCCCGCCGAAGCCGAAGGCGCTGACGCCGGCGACTCGCGGGCTGTCGTTGCGGGGCGCCCATTCCCGCAGCTCGGTGTTGACCGCGAACGGTGTGGCCGGGAAGTCGATGTTGGGGTTGGGCGCGGCGAAGTTGAGGCTCGGCGGCAGCTGCTTGTGGTGGAGCGCCAGGGCCGCCTTGAGCAGCCCGGCCGCACCGGCACCGCCCTTCAGGTGACCGATGTTGGACTTCACCGAACCGAGCGCCACCGACCCGGGCGGGAGGTCGGCGCCGGCGAAGGCCTCGCCCAGGCTGTTCACCTCGACCACGTCGCCGACCCGGGTCGAGGTGCCGTGACCCTCGACCAGGCCGCAGGCCGAGGGTGACAGGCCGGCAGCCTGCCAGGCGCGCTGGACCGCGATCACCTGCCCCACCGGGTTGGGCGCCGTGATGCCCTTGCCCCTACCGTCGCTCGACCCGGCGATGGCCCGCACCACGGCGTACACGCGGTCGCCATCGCGCTCGGCGTCGGCCAGACGCTTCAGTACGAACAGGGCGGCACCCTCGCCCATGACGAACCCGTCGGCACCGTCGGCGTAGGGGCGGGTGCCGGTGGCCGACAGCGCGCCGATCTTGCAGAACTTCACGAAGGTCGATGCGCCCATGTTGCGGTCGATGCCACCGGTGACGGCGACGTCGAACTCGTGCTCGACCAAGCCCTCGATGGACGCGTCGAACGCGGCCATGGCCGACGCACAGGCAGCGTCGGTCACGAAGTTCGGACCGTGGAAGTCGAACAGGTTGGCGATGCGCCCGGCGAGGATGTTGCCCAGCTCACCCGGCATCGTGTCCTCGCTGATGGGCGGCAGCCAGGCGTCCATGTTCGCGTGCAGCTCGGCCTCGACGGCGGCGCGCACCCCCGGATCGAGGGCCGCGAACGACGGCGCCTTCTCCAGCTCGCGGGCCAGCTCGGGGAAGGTGATGCGCAGCGCGGTCAGGTAGTGCTTCTCGCCGGCCATGGCGTTGCCGACGATGACGGCGGTGCGTTGGCCGTCGAGCTCGCGCTCGGGCCAGCCGTAGTCGAGCAGTGCCATCCGGGCGCAGGCCACACCCCACTTCTGGGCGTCGTCCATGGCGTCGGACACCGTGGGTGGGATGGGCAGCCGCCAGGCCAGCGGGTTCCACTCCCACTCGCGCACCCAGCCGCCGATCTTCGAGTAGGTCTTCTCCGGTGCCTTCGGGTCGGGGTCGTAGTAGAGGTCCGGGTCCCAACGGGCGGGGTCGACATCGCTGATGGAGTAGTGGCCGCCGCTCACGTTGCTCCAGAAGGCGCCGACCTCGGGGGCGTCGGGCAGGATCGCGCCGACGCCGACGATGGCGACGGCGTTGGACCCGGGGTCGGTGGCCGGGTCGGCGACGGGCTCGGGCATCGGTGCTCCTCGGCGCTCAGGCGCGGTCGTAGAGGTGGTCGGCGACGAGGTCCTCGTCGGCCAGCAGCCCGTCCTGGGCGGCATGGATGGCATCGAGGCGGAGGGCGGCCGGCAGGCCCGCCAAGGCGGCGGCGCCACCGGCACCGATCACCCACCGCATCCCCTCGGTGGCGATGGTGAGGGCGGCGTCGCGGGCGTTCACCCGGCTGGCCGCAGCCATGGCCGGCGGTGCCAGGCGCATCCCCGACTTGGCCGGCGTGGCGCCGTCGAGGGCGACCGCGGCGGCCCGGGCGAAGGCGGCGGCGCCCTCGGCGAGGGCGATCAGCTGGCCCAGACGCAGCAGCACGTGCTGGTTGCGGGTGAGCCGGCCGACACGACAGGCCTCGAGGACCTCGGCGAGGGCGTGGTGGGCCAGTGCGGTGGTGCCGGCCCCGACCTCGGGCCGACGGGCGTGCAGCGACTCCAGCTCGGCGGCGGCGTCGTGGTAGTGGCTGCCCCGGGTCTTGAGGTGGCTCTGCCAGCGGTCGCGGCTGATGGTCATCTCCATGATCTCGGAGGTGCCCTCGTAGATCGTGGTGATGCGAACGTCGCGCTTGATCTTCTCCACGAGGTACTCGTGGGTGTAGCCGTAGCCGCCGAGCGCCTGGATCGACGCGTCGGCGGCCGCGTTTCCGGCCTCGGTCGCGAGGTACTTGGCGATGGCGCCCTCGGTGGTGAGTGCGCCCTCGCCGCCGTCGATGCGGGCGGCGGTCTCCTCGATCGCGGCGCGGGCCGCCTCGAGCCGCACCGCGTGGGGGACGATCAGCTTGTGGGTGTAGCCCTGCTTCTCCGAGAGGGGGCCGCCGGCCTGGATCCGCTCGACCGAGTAGGGGATGGCCCGGTCCAAGGCCGCCCAGCCCGCCCCGAGACCGAAGGCGGCGACCATCAACCGGGTGTAGCCGAACACCAGTTGGGCCTGCACGAGGCCCTGGCCCTCGACCCCGCCGACCAGCGCCTCGACGTCGACCTCCACGTCGTCGAGGAACAACGCAGCGGTGTTGGACAGGCGGATGCCGTGCTTGTCCTCGTGCTTGCCGTGGGTGAAGCCCGGCGTGTCGCGCTCGACCACGAACCACGACGGACCATCGGGGGCCAGGGCGAGGACCGTGTACAGGTCCGCGACCCCGCCGTTGGAGATCCACTGCTTCGCTCCGGTGAGCTTGTAGCCGGTCACCGATCCGTCCGTCTCGACGGGGACGGCGGTGGTCTTCATGGCGGCGAGGTCGGATCCGGCTTGGGGCTCGGTGGCGCCGTAGGCGAAGAGCGCGCCGTCGTCGGCGATGCGGGTGAGCCACCGCGTCTTCTGCTCGGGCGTGCCTCCGACGGTGATCGGGTCCGACCCGAGGGCCGTGGCCAGCACGGCCGTGGCCACACCCAGGTCGATGGCGGCCAGGTGCTCGCACACCCGGTAGACGTCGTGGGACGAGCCGCCCATGCCGTCGTAGCGCTCCTCCACGAAGACGAGCTGCACGCCGAGGGCGTCGCTGCACATACGTCGCACGAGCTCCTCGGGGAACTCGTCGGCCTCGTCGAGCTCGATGAGGCGGGCCTCGGGAAGCTCGTGCGCGGCGAACTCCGAGATCGCCGACAGCATCATGTCGAGGGTGTCGGCATCCAACCCCGTGGGCATGGGCTCGCTCCTCTCTCGAAGCACCCAAGCCGACGCCACGTCGTCGGCTCGCGGCGTCACGTCTCTTGTGCTCTGTCCATCTTTGGGGGGGTCCCCAGAACCGGTTGGGAGCCAGAAACCTAGTACGCCCTGCGGGGCCGTCGTGCCCGACCTCATGGGTCGCGGGGAACGCCGCGGGGAAGCCAGACCGGTGCCGCCCCGACAACTGCGTCCGACCGGGGGTGAGCCCTGGTCAGACGGTGGAGCGGGTGACGGGAATCGAACCCGCGTTCTCAGCTTGGGAAGCTGCGGTGGAGCGAAGCGACCAGGAAGGGAGCCTGCCAGGCAGGACATCAGCTTCCGAGGGTCTCGCGCGGAGCGGGTGACGGGAATCGAACCCGCGTTCTCAGCTTGGGAAGCTGATGTTCTGCCTCTGAACTACACCCGCAGAGGGCGCCACTCTACCGCCGGCGACCGTCCCGGCCGAAGCCGGATCGCCGCCACTAGTCGAGGGGGAGGTCGTCGATGAGGTTGGCGCCGGGGGCGTTGATGCGGTCGGCGGTGTCGACCACGGTCTCGCAGAGGCGGGCGACGCGGGCGTCGGCGCGCTCGTCGAGGCCTGCCTTGACGTCGTTGGAGTTGAGGGCGCAGTAGTCGGGCGCCACCCAGGCCCCCAGCGAACGGGCCATCACCGACATGCCGTTCAGCGTGTTGAGCGCGGCCATCGCCCCGCCGGCGAGGGCGAAGAGGCCGACGACGTCACCCTGCAGCGGCGCCTTGTCCAGGTAGTCGAACAGGTTCTTGAACCCGCCCGTCATCGCTGAGTGGTACTCGGGGGAGACCCAGAGGTGGGCGTGGGTCTTCTCGATGCGGGCGCGCCAGTCCGTCACCGCGGGAAGGTCCCACGCAACGTTGCCGTCGTTGACGGGCAGGCCGACCTGGGTGGGGGTGGCGAAGTCCACCTCCACGCCCAGGCCGGTGCAGATGTTGGCGATGCGCTGGGCCAGGATGTAGCAGGTGGAAGATTCGCGTCCGATGGCGGACACGACCATGACGCGCACGGCGCTACCCGGCGCTCGCTACTCGACCGTCTGACGTTGCCAGGCGACGCCGAGGGCCTCGAAGGCCTCGTCACCGTCGCTGGAGTTGTCGACGTAGTGGACCTCGGTGGCATCGAGGCGGAAGAAGTCGCCGCCGCTGAAGACGTCGTCGAGGTACGAGTAGCGGGCGGCCACCTTGGCGCCGGCCTCGCGCTCCTCGTCGCCGTGGATGTCGGTGACGTCGCCGGTGATCTGGATCCCCTTGGCGGCCTTCCAGTCCTGGCCTTCGTCGGGGGCGTCGCCCACCGCGACCGAGGCCCGCGGGTTGGACTTGAGGTTCTGGTGCGACTGCGAATTGGGACTCACCGAGAAGTAGACCGTGGTGCCCTCGGTGGCGTAGAAGACCGAGCACGCGTGGGGCTCACCGGTCGAGGATGACGTGGCCAGGGTGAGCAGTTCGTGCGAGGCCAGGAAGTTTTCGGCCGAGTGGGGCATGAGGGCATCCTCCGATGAGACAGGTGAACAGGCGCGACGGACCGTAGCAGTGATCTCGGGGGCGTGGACCGGGGAACGAGGTACGGTCCCGCCACCATGTCGGACGGGCGCCCGCCGCGGGCACAGCAGTTGGCCATCGCGGTGTCGCGGGCGCTCGACGCCGAGGTGTCGTCCGTCGCCGACGTGCACGGCGGCGACGTCGCCGAGTCGTTCCGGATGGCCCTCGCCGACGGCCACATCGTGTTCGCCAAGACCCACCGCCACCCGCCTCCGGACTTCTTCGTCACCGAGGCCGTGGGCCTCACCTGGCTGCGAGAGGCCGGCGCGATCGCGGTGCCCGAGGTGCTCGCCGTCCTCGACGACCCGCCGGCGCTCGTGCTCGAGTGGATCGACGAGGGGCGGCCGGGGGCGACCACCGAGGCCGATCTCGGCCGTGCCCTCGCCGCCCTGCACCGGGCCGGCGCCCCGGCCTTCGGTCGCGACGACCGACGCACCACGGGCAGCCGGGGCCTGCCCAACGAGTGCTACGACACGTGGGTCGAGGCCTACGCCGCCAACCGCCTCCGACCCCTCGCCCGCCTGGCCCGCGACGGCGGCGCCCTCCCAGACTCGGCGTGTCGCGACCTCGAGGTGGTGGCCGACCGCCTGCCCGAGCTGGGCGGCGCGCCGGAACCGCCCGCCCGCCTCCACGGCGACCTCTGGGCGGGAAACCGCCTGGTCGGCGCCGGCGGCGTCAACTGGCTCATCGACCCGGCCGCTCACGGCGGCCACCGGGAGTTCGACCTGGCCATGATGCGGCTCTTCGGCGGCTTCGGCGCCGAGTGCTTCGCCGCCTACGCCGACGCCTTCCCCCTCGCCGACGGCTGGGAGGCCCGGGTGCCCCTGCACCAACTCGCGCCGCTGGCCGTGCACGCGATCAAGTTCGGCGGCTCCTACGTCGGCGCCACCCAGAGGGCACTGGCGGCCGTCCTCGCCGGCTGAGCGAGACTGCGTCCGCGGCAGGCCCGCTCCGTTCCGGTATCTGACTCGTCACGACCGTGTGACCAGCAGCCCACTGCGGCGAGAGTGACGGTCACCCGCCGTCCAGTCGTGGTCCGGTGGTCGGTCACGGCTCCCTCCGTCCGCGCTCCGGGGCCGCCCGTCGCCACCCCCGCGACGGGGACGTACGTGATCCGCCTCGCCGGCTCGCTGACCGGTCGGTCAGCG
>CAYYDZ010000035.1:0-12773 GCA_964470715.1 uncultured Microthrixaceae bacterium
CGCCGGCGAGAAGCCGGTCAGCCCGGGCGGCCCCGACCCCGACCCGGCTCTCGGCGCCGACGGCGCGCGCATCGCCGTCGGCCCCGGGGCCGGCCTCGACCGCCGCCGCTTCCTGTTGGTGTCCGCCGGCCTGGTGGCCTTCGCCGGCGTCGCCGCTGCCGGCGGACGCGCCCTGCGGGAGCGCTTCAGCGCGGTCCAGTCACGCCGGGAGCTCGTGCTGCCGCCGGCCGACGATCCCCTCGCCCCTCTCAGCGGCCGTTACGCCGTGGACGTCGAGGGCATGACCCCCTTCCGCACCTCGAACGCCGACTTCTACCGGATCGACACCGCCCTCACCGTGCCGCAGGTGCCGGTCGAGGGTTGGACCCTCGACGTGAAGGGGATGGTCGACCGTGACCTCACGTTGACCTTCGACGAGCTCTGCGCCCTCGGCCTCGTCGAGGCCGATGTGACCATGACCTGCGTCTCCAACCGGGTGGGCGGCGAGCTCGTCGGCAACGCGCGCTGGCTGGGCGTGCCCGTCGAGCGCCTGCTCGACGAGGCCGGCGTCGACCCCGCTGCCGACCAGCTCGTGGGCCGCTCCGTCGACGGCTACACGTGCGGCTTCCCCGTCAGCGCCGCCACCGACGGGCGCACCTGCCTCGTCGCGGTGGGCATGAACGGCGAGCCCCTGCCCCTCGAACACGGCTTCCCGGCCCGCCTCGTCACCGCCGGCCTCTACGGCTACGTGTCCGCCACCAAGTGGCTCAGCGAGATCGAGCTCACCACCTTCGACGACTTCGAGGCCTACTGGGTGCCCCGGGGCTACGCCCAGCAGGCCCCCATCAAGACGCAGTGCCGCATCGACGTCCCCCGCACCGGCACCGCCGTGCCCGCCGGCCCCCAGTTCATCGCCGGCGTGGCCTGGGCGCAGACCCGGGGCATCGGCACGGTCGAGGTCAAGGTCGACGACGGCCCCTGGCAGGAGGCCGAGCTGGCCCCCGAGCTCTCGCACGAGACCTGGCGGCAGTGGCGCATCGACTGGGAGCCCCAGCCGGGCTCGGCCCGCATCGCCTGTCGGGCCTTCGACGCCGACGGCACCCCGATGCCGGAGGAGCGCAGCGAGCCCCTCCCCGACGGCGCCACCGGCTGGCAATCGAAGCTCGTGATCGTCCAGGCCGCATGAGCCGCCCGGACGCCCCCTTCTCGCCCCTCGGGGCGAGTGCCCCGCAACACCCAACCCCGCAGCACCCAACGCCGCAACACCCAACCAAACCCCCGACACGAAGGTGACACCAATGCTTCGAACCAACCTGCTCCGCATCCTGGGGCTCGTCCTGGCGCTCGGTCTCGTGACCGCCGCCTGTAGCAGCGACGACAACGGCGACTCGGCGTCCTCCGACTCGACCACGGCCACCACCCAGGCCGATGACTCCAGCGACTCGACCATGGGCACCGACGACACGGCCGCTCAGGACGTCGACTCCACCACCATCTGCGACACCGAGGGCCTCGTCGACGCCGTCGAGTCCGGCCCCGACCAGGGCACCCTCGCCGGCATGACCGACGACCCGGTCGGCACCGCCGCCTCGAGCAACCCGGTCCTGACCACGCTGGTGTCCGCCGTCACCGCGGCCGACCTCGTCGACACCCTCAACAGCGCCGAGGCCCTGACCGTGTTCGCCCCGACCGACTGCGCCTTCGCCGAGTTCGACCAGGAGACCCTCCAGGCCGCCATGGACGACCCGACCGGTCTGCTCACCACGGTCCTCGGCTTCCACGTCATCCCCGAGCGCCTCTCCTCCGAGGACCTCGCCGGCATGACCGAGCTGACCACCTTCACCGGTGAGACGCTGCCCATCGAGGTCGATGGCGACACCATCACGCTCAACGACGGCGGCGCCACCGTCCAGGTGCCCGACATCGAGACCGCCAACGCCACCGTGTACCTCATCGACTCGGTGATGGTCCCGCCCAGCGTCGGCTGATCGACCCTCCCCCCTTGGGGTGGTGCGGCGCCGGGCCTGCGGGCCCGGCGCCGCGGCGCGTCCCGGGTGTGGAGGACCGCCCCTGCCGGACGATCGCGGTGGCCCGCACGTCATACGGGGAGATCGGTGAACGTGCAGGCGACCTGTTCCCACGCCGAGAGGGTGATGGTAACGGAGCGGTTCGGGAGGTCGACGGCCTCGGCCGTCGTGCAGGAGATCGACGTCACCACGTGGTCGGAGACCGCGTCCTGCACGAGGACGTAGGTGCGGGGGGTGAGGTCGCCGATGGCCACGGAGATCGGCGGTCCGCCGAAGACGCCGTGGTTCACCGTGTAGAGGGCGCAGCCCGCCGGCTGGCAGAGCCGGAACGTGAAGTCGCGGGTGGACCCGACGACGGTGCTGACCGCGATGGTGATGGACGGCACGCGGTTGGTGAAGGTGCAGGTCGTCTGCTCGCCGGGGGCGAGGTCGACGGTGACGCGGCGCGCCTCCGGTTCGAAGACCTCCGCAGTCGTGCACGCCATCGTGACCCGCACGTCGGCCGTCGCGGTGGTCTCGGTCACGGTGTACCTGCCGGCGGCCAGCGCCGGGAAGGTGCGGGTGGTCGACAGGACGCCGTCGCTGTCGTCGTCCAGGTTGAACGACGTGCACGGCCCCGAGACGGGGCACAGGGTCAGCGGGATGTCCCGGGCGGCGTTGACGACGGTGTCGACCACCACGGTGAGCGTCGTCCGGGACACCACGAAGGTGCAGGTGGGCTGCTCACCCGCGGCGAGGTCGACGGTGACGCGCCGCGCGGCCAGATCCACCGACTCGGTGGTCGTGCACGACGCCCCGACGAGCGCCCATCCCGTCGGCAGCGTGTCGAGGGTGAGGGTGTAGACCCCGGCGGCGGCCGGCGAGAGCGTGGCGGACGCGGGGTTCGTGGCGTCCGAATCGTCGTCGAGGGTGAGCGGGCTGCACGTCCCGACGCCGCAGCGGGTGACCACGAAGTCCTGCGCGTCGTTCGGCTGTGCGTCGATCGCCACCGTCAGCGTGGTGAGGCGCAGCGTGAACGTGCAGGTCACCTGCTCACCGGGGACCAGGGCGACCACGGCTCGGCGCCCGTCGACGTCGGTCTCGCCGCTCGTGCAGACGAGGGCGTCGAGGGCGTACCCCGGGGCGGCCGCCTGGGTGATCGTCCACGTGGCCGCGGCCAGCGGGCCGAGCGTCCGGGTCGACGCCAGCGTGGCGTCCGAGTCGTCGTCGAGGGTGAGCTCGACGCACGCCGCCTGGTCGTCGCACACCTGGAACCCCACGTCCTGGGCGGCGTTCGGCACCGTGTCCTGCACCACGGTGAGCGAGGTGCGGCTCGTCACGAACGTGCACGTGACCTGCTCGCCCGGACCGAGCGCCACCGACGCGGTCCCGGTGCTCAGGTCGGCCTCGCCGCTCGTGCAGGAGAGCCCGGTGAGCCCCCAGCCGTCGGGGGCGGCCTGGTCGATCGAGTAGGTGCCGGGGGCGAGGCCGGCGAGCACGGCCTTGTTCGACCGGGTGGGGTCGCTGTCGTCGTCCAGGATCGAGGCCACGCAGGTGTCGGGTTGGGGTCCGCAGGTGGTGAAGGCGACGTCCTGGCCGTCGTTCGGGGCGCTGTCCTCGACGATGGTCAACGAGGTGGCGGCCGTGGTGAACGTGCAGGTGACCTGGTCGCCGGGCTCGAGGAGCACCGTCAGCGTGCGGGTCCGAGTGTCGAGCTGTCCCTTGGTGCAGCTCACGGAGCTGACCCCGTAGCCGGGCACTTCGCGCTGGGTGATGGTGTAGGTCGTGGACGTGAGCCCGGTGTAGGTCACCGAAGCGGGGAGGGTGGCCGTGCTGTCGTCGTCGAGGGTGAAGGTGGCGCAGCCGTTGGCGCCGCCGGGCCCGGCGCAGCCGTCGAAGGTGAAGTCCTGCCCGTCGTTGGGCGTCGTGTCCTGGGTGATCTTCAGGGTGGTGGCGCGCGCGGTGAAGGTGCACGTGACCTGATCGCCGGGCGAGAGCCGGATAGTGGCTTGTCGCCTCGCCACCGAGACCTGGCCCGTCGTACAGGTCAGCGCGCTGACGGCGTAGCCGGGGACCTCGGCCTGGGTGACGGTGTAGGTGCCCCCACCGAGGCCCCCGTAGGTGACGGTGCGGGGCAGGGTCGGGTCGGTGTCGTCGTCGAGGGTGAAGGTGGCGCACCCGTTGGCGCCGCTCGGCCCGGCGCACCCCGTGAAGCCGAAGTCCTGCCCGCCGTCCGGATTCGTGTCCTGGACGAAGGTGACCGCGGTCTGGCGGTCGGTGAAGGTGCAGGTGATCTGCTCACCCGGTCGCGGCTCGAAGGTGACCCGGCGCAGGGCCCGTTCCACCTCACCGTTCGTGCAGGTCAGGGCGGTGAGGCCGTAGCCCGCCGTGGCGGCCTGGGTGATCGAGTACTCGATGCCGGGCTCGACGGGGAAGGTCGCCGTGCGGGGCAGCGCGGGGTCGGAGTCGTCGTCGAGCAGGAACGGTCCGCAGCCGTTGGCCCCGCCCGGACCGGCGCAGCCGGTGAAGGTGAAGTCCTGAGCGGCGTCGGCCACGGTGTCCTGGACCACCACGATGGTCGCGGGGGTCGGCGTCACCGGCGTGGCGCTCACGAAGGTGCACATCACCTGCTCGCCGGCCTCGAGGGTGACCGTGGCGCGCCGGGATCCGAGTGACACCCGGCCGGCCGTGCAGCTCAGGTCCGTCAGGGTCAGGCCGGGGGTGGCGGTCTGGGTCACCGCGTAGGTGCCCGGGGTCAGCCCGCTGGCGCCGACGCTGTTGGGCAAGGTGGGGTCGGTGTCGTCATCGAGCACGAACGGGCTCCCGCAGGCGTTCGGACCGAGCGCCGGCAGGCAACCCTGGTAGGCGACGTCGACGCTCGAGTCGGGTTGCGTGTCGTGGACGATGGTCAGGGTGGTGGCGCGGTTCACGAACGTGCAGCTGACCTGCCCGGCGGGATCGAGGTCGACGGTCACCGAGGCATGGTCGAGGTCCACGATCGCCCCCTCGCCGCTGCACGTGATGGAGATCAGGCCGAAGCCGTCCACGGGCTGCTGGGTGACGGTGTAGGTCGTCGCGTCGATGCCGAGCTGGTTGACGTTGCCGGGCACGCCGGTGCTCGCCGTGTCGTCGTCGAGGACGAACGACGTGCAGGGACCCCCTCCGGACGCTCCTGCGCACCGGGTGTAGGTGAAGTCCTGCGGCCCGTTCGGCTGCGTGTCCTGGCTGACGAAGAGGCGGGTGGGCTCGACGGTGTAGGTGCAGCGCACGTGGTCGCCGGCGTGGACCTCCACGGTGGCGGTCCGGGTGGCCACCGACGTGAGCCCGTGGGTGCAGGTGATGCGGGTCACCGTGTACCCGGCGGCGGGCTGTTGGGTGATGGTGAAGAGGCCAGGATCGAGGGCCCGATCGGTCGCCTCCCGAGGGAGGGTCGCGTCGCCGTCGTCGTCGAGGGTGACGTCGTGGCAACCGCCGGCCCCACCCGAGCCCGCGCACACGGCGTAGGTCACGTCGATCGCGGCGTTGGGCTCGGTGTCGTTGACCACGGTGAGCGTGGTCTGGGTGGTCGCGAAGGTGCACGTGCGCTGCTCGCCGGCCGAGAAGGCCAGTTCGGCCGTGGCCTCGTCCAGTCGGATCTCGCCGCCGTCGCACGTCAGCGAGGTGACGACCCAGTCATCGACCGCCACGGCGGACACGGTGTAACGGCGCCCGGGGTCGACCGGGAACACCGCGCTGCTGGGCAGGGCCGGGTCGGTGTCGTCATCGAGGCGGAGCTCGGTGCAGGTGCTGCCGTCGACGGGGCACACCCGGTAGGGGAAGTCCTGGGGCCCGTCGGGGGCGGTGTTCTGCACGATGGTGAGGCTGCTGCGGCGATCGGTCACGGTGCAGCTCACCTGCTCGCCCCGGTCCAGGTGGACGACGGCACGCGCCGCGGGGACGTCGGCCTCGCCGCTCGTGCAGCTGAGGCCGGTCACGCCCCACCCCTCGGAGCGCGACACCGAGAGCGTCCAGTCGCCGGACACGAGGCCGTCCCAGCGCACCGAGGACGCCCGGGTGGCGTCGGTGGGGTCGTCGTCGACCACCCCGTCGACGCAGCCGCCCCCGTCCCGGCAGGCCGTGACGGTGACGTCGTGGGGGTCGTCCGGCTGCGCGTCGAGCTGCACCGCGAGGGCGGTCGAGCGGTCACCGAACGTGCAGGTGACCTGCTCACCGGCCGCGAGCTCGACCGTGGCGGTCCTCGCGGTGCGGTCGACCACCTCGCCCGTGTCGCACGTCAGGGTCACGAGCCCCCATCCGTCGGTCGGTGCCTGGGTCACCGTGTACGTGCCGGGGGAGATGCCCGCGGCGGACGCGAGCCGTGATCGGGTCGGGTCGGCGTCGTCGTCGTCGAGCACCAGGTCGGTGCACTCGGGGCCGGCGCAGCGGGTGAAGGTGAAGTCCTGCGGGTCGTCGGGCTGGGTGTCCTGCACGACCGTGAGGGTCGTGGCCCGGTCGAGGAAGGTGCACGTCGTGCGCTCGCCGGGCACCACCACGACGGTCGCGCGCCGGCCGGCCAGGTCGACGGCGCCGCGGGTGCAGGTGATCGAGACGAGCCCGTACCCCGCCACCTCGTCCTGGGTGAAGGTCCAGATCCCGGGGGCGAGGGCCTCGAAGGCGGACGAGGCGTCGCGCGTGGGATCCGGGTCGTCGTCGAGCACCACGTCCTGGCAGGCGCCGCCGACCGGGCAGGCGTGCACCGTGAAGTCCTGGGCGGCATCGGGGGCGGTGTCCTGGACCACCGCCACAGAGCCCTGGCGCACCGTGAACGTGCAGGTGGTCGCCTCGCCCGGGGTGAGCTCGACGATCACCCGCCGGCGCCCGGTGTCCACGGTCTCGGTGGTGGTGCAGGCGAGGGACTCGATGCCCCAACCCGCCAACGCGTCGAAGGAGACCGCCACCTGCCCCGCGGTCCGGCTGAGGGTGACCCGGTTCGCGAGCGTGGGGTCGGCATCGTCGTCGAGTGCGACGGTGGAGATGGTCCCGGCCTGGCAGCTGCCGTCGAGGGCGGGGGTGCAGAGGGTGAAGCCGAGGTCCTGTGGGCCGTCGGGCACGGTATCGACGACGACGGTCAGGCTCGCCCGCTGGGTGTCGACGAAGGTGCAGGTGATCTGCTCGTGGGGGGCGACCTCCAGGTGGGCCCTGCCGGCGGACTGGTCGATGGCGTCGCCTGCGCCCGTCGGCGTGCACCGGAGCGAGGTGAGGTCCCATCCGGCCACGACGCCATGGGTGAGGTCGTAGCTCCCTGGCGCGATCGCCACCAGACTGCTGGTGGCGGCCCGCGTCGGGTCGTTGTCGTCGTCCAGGACGACGGTGCGGCAGCTGTCCGGCGTGGGACCGCACACGTCCGTCGCGAAGTCCTGCGCCGAGTTGGGGACGGTGTCGGTGACGAGGGTGAGCGTGGCCGCCTCGTTGGTGAACCGGCAGGTCGCGTGGCCGCCCGCCGGGACGGTGAGGGTGGCCTGTCCGAGCGCCGGGTCCGCGACGCCGCCGTCGCAGACGAGCGCGGTCAGGTCCCAGCCGTCGAGCGGGCCCTGGGTGACGGTGAGCACGGTGTCGGCGGGCACCGCCAGGTGCACCGCGCGGGGGCGAACCGGATCACGGTCGTCGTCGAGGGTGGCGGTCTGGCATCCGCCCGGGCCGGCGCCGTCCGGGCACACCGAGTAGCCGACGTCCACCGGGTCGTCCGGTCGCTGGTCGGTGAGCAGGGTGAGGACCGCGCCGTCGGGGACGAGGCGGCTGTGGATCAGGCGGTTCGGCGAGCCCGTGCCGGGGTTGGTCACGTGACCGGTCGTCGCCCCGTCGATCACGGCCTGGGTGACCTCTGCCGGGGCGGCGTCCGGGCGGTCCTCGAGGTAGTGCGCCACGACGCCGGCGACGTGGGGGGCTGCGCCCGACGAGCCGTCCTCGAGCTGGGTGGCGGTGTCGCTCGTGTACCAGTCCGAGTCGATGGCCACGCCGGGGGCGAACAGGTCGAGACAGGACCCGATGTTGGACACCGGGCCGCGTTCGTCGGACGAGTCGGTGTAGCCCACGGTGAGGGCGTCACCGACCCGGGCGGGAGACACCTGGCAGGCGCTCCCGCCCGAATTGCCGGCTGCGAGCACGTAGGTCACGCCGGCATCGATCGAACGCTGCACGGCCGCGTCGGTGGCCGTGTTGATGCTGCCCCCCAGGCTCATGTTGGCGACCGCGGGCGACTGGTGGTGGGCGGTGACCCAGTCGACGCCGGCGATGACCGAAGCGTTCGTCCCCCGCGCGTCGCAGTCGAGGACGCGCACGCCCACGAGGTCGACGTCCTTGGCCACGCCCCATCGCTCGCCGCCGAGGACGCCGGCGACGTGGGTGCCGTGACCGTTGCAGTCGGCGCCCGCCTGGCCGTCGCCGATCGTGTCGGTGCCGATGGTGGCCCGTCCCGAGAAGTCCTCGTGGGTGACCCGCAGGCCGCTGTCGATGACGTAGGCGTGCACGCCGGCCCCCGAGGCACGGGACGAGTACGTGCTGTCGAGCGGGAGGTCGCGCTGGTCGAGGCGGTCGAGGTTCCAGGGGGCGTCGACCTGCGTGTCGAAGGCGTGCACCACGCCGTTCTCCTCCACCGACGCCACGAGGGGATCCCGGCTCAGCGCGAGGGCGTCGGGCTCGTCCATGGCCACCGCGAAGCCCTCGATGGTGTGCTCATAGGTGTACAGAACGTCGCCGCCGTACGCACCGGCCAGGTCGTCGACCGCGTCATCGACCTCGGCGGGGACCGTTGGCTCGCGCAAGGTGACGATGTACTCGCCGGGCACTGCCTCGGCGACCTGGCCGATCCCGCCGGCGGTGGCGGCGTCCGTGGCGGTGTCGGCGTCGCCCGGCGCCCCCGGTTCGTCGTCGGTTGCGGTGGTCGGGGCCGGGGTGGCGGTCGGCGTGGACGTGGCTGTGGGCTCCGACGGGGTCGTGGGCGGGGTCGGCGGATCGCCGGCAGCAGGTGCCGTCCCCGTGGCCGAGAGCGCGACGACGGCTACGAGCCCGACCACCACCCTGGTCCCGACACCCACCCCCATGGTCCCCTCCACGGCGGGTGCCTGGGCCGAGGTTCCCCGCCGACGACAAGGCTAGTGAGGCGTCAGCGGCCGTGCCGTTGGTTCGCCGCGTTGCGGGTCGGTCCCACGGAGCGGGGTTGGTCCCACGGAGCCCTGGCGTCAGCGGGTGCCCCTTCCGGTCGTGGTGTCGGGCGTGACGGGGTCGGCCGGGGTGACGGGGTCGGCGGGGGTGACGGGCTCAGGCGGCGCCACCGTGTCGTCGGGAGTCGTCGGGCCGCTCTGGCTCTCTCGCCCGTTCGTCTCCTGGACCGCCGCCTCCTCCTCAGGGGTGACGTGGTCGATCTCGATCACGCCGACGGCGAGGTGGGCGTCGATGGTGAACACGTTCGATCCGGTCGGCCCTTCGTCGAACTGGCGGCCGGGGTCCTGGCGGTCGTCGAGGCCGCCGTCCTCGTCCACCTCCACTGCGCCGAAGTGGACGCCGGCGTGGATGGCCACCCGCATGCCTTGGGGCACCTGCACCACGACGAGGCCGGCAGCCTGGTGGATCTCCAGGGTGTGGCCTCGGCCGGCGCCGGCCGGGAGCTCGGTGAGGTCGACGGTGGTGCGCCCGAAGGCGAGGCGCACATCGTCGGGCAGGGCGGCCTCCGAGCGGGGGACGAGCAGGCGGTCGCCGGTGCCGTCGGCGAGGCTGGCCGAGCTGGTGCCGAAGGTGGCGATGATGCTCAGGCCGACGAGCACCCACAGCACGTTGAGCCACGGGGTGCGCCGGAACAGGCCGCCGATGACGAGGGAGGCGAGGCCGACCGCGACCATGGCCCAGCCGTAGGTCGAGATGGGGATGCCGCGGGTGGCGTCGAGGACCACGCACACGGCGAGGGTGGCCACGAGGGCGCCGAACGACCCCCACCGGGCGAGGGACATGCGCTGGCGGCGCTCCTTGCGGGCCGCCCGCTGGGACTCGCGGGCGGCGGTCCGGGCCGAGATGATGCGGGCCTGGGCCTCCCACTTGCGGACCTCCGGCGGCTCGGGTGGCGGTCCGAAGGCCTGGGTCGGGTCCGTGACCGAGTAGGCCGGGGCGTACCCGGCGACGGCGGCCCCGGGCGTCGTCGCGGTCGGCGACACCTGCTGGGGCACGGTCGGGGTGCCGGCCACGGCGCCGTCGGGGGCGGCCCCGGGAGCGACGCCGTGGGGCATCCCGCCGGCGGGAGCGGCTCCGGTAGGGGCCGGCCCGCCGGTGGCTCGGGTCGTGCTCCGCTTCGACAGGGCGATGGCGAGGATCACCGCGGCGACGGCGATGGGCCCGAAGCCGAAGGGCGACCAGTCGGGCAGCACCGCGATCCAGAAGATGACGCTGAGGGTGCCGAGGACGATCCAGAAGGCCACGCCGCGATGGCGCAGCTCCTCGACCAGGCGGTCGACCGGCGGGTCGACCGAGCCTTCCTCGGGGACTAGGGCCCAGGCCAGCAGGTAGGCCAGCACGCCGACGCCTCCGAAGAAGGCGCTGGTGGCGAACAGCACGCGGAACAAGATGGGGTCCACGTCGAAGTAGCGGCCGAGGCCGCCCGCCACGCCCACGAGCACGCGGTCGTCGGTGCTGCGCCGCAGCGAGCGGCCGGGGGTGCCCGCCGGGTCGGCGCTCGGGTCGCCACCGGCATCGCCCCCGTCGGGGGGCGGTGGGGCGGTCGGGTCGTCGGTCATGGTGCTCATGAGTCGAGCATGGATGAGCCCGCGGCCGTTGCCCATCGGGAAGGACCCTGATTCGACCCTGAGGCGCGGCCCCGAGGATTTCCGGGACGGCCCCGGAGGCGATGGCCCGGTGGAACGGCGATCATGGGGGCATGGCGCGCACCGTCGATCCCCCTGCGGTCGGCGCGCCCGCCGTGGAGGGCCGTCGCCTCGAGCGGCGCTCCCGCGGGCGGATCATCGGCGGGGTGGCGGGTGGCATCGCCGACCACCTCGGCATCTCCGCCGTGGCGGTGCGGGCTGCGTTCGTGGCCTTGGCCTTCAGCGGCGGGCTCGGTGTCGTGCTCTACGCGGTGTTCTGGATCGTGCTCCCCGCCAACCCGCGCGACGACGGTCGCACCGGCATGACCGCCGTGGAGTACGCGGTGGCCATCACCGCCGGGTTGGTCGTGCTGGTCAGCTCGACGTGGGTGTCCCCCCTCGGCGACCTCTTCCTCCCCGCCGCGGTCGGTTGCGTCGGCGCCGCGCTGCTCTGGCGGCAGGCGGGCGCCGGCCAGCGCGAGCGGTGGCGGGCCCTCTCGCGGACCTCACTGATCGCGGCGGCCGACGACCGCTGGGGTCTGGCCCGGGTCGTGGTCGGCACCGGTCTCGTCGTCGTGGGGTGTGGCGCGGTGCTCGCGTCGGCCGACGTGTCGGCGCTGCGCGACGGCGTGCAGGCCGTCGTGGTCACCCTCGTCGGGGTCGCCCTCATCACCGGTCCCTGGTGGGTGCGCATGGTGACCGACCTCGGCGAGGAGCGGCGTGAGCGCATCCGCTCGCAGGAGCGGGCCAACCTCGCCGCCCACCTGCACGACTCGGTGCTGCAGACCCTCGCCCTGATCCAGCGCAACGCCGACTCACCCCGGGAGGTCACCCGCCTCGCCCGCAGCCAGGAGCGCGAGCTGCGCGCCCTGCTCTATCCCCCCGAGGGCGGTCCCGCGGGCAGTGCCTCGGCGACGCCCGCCGGCGCGTCCGGGCACCTCGGCGACGCCCTGCGCTCCGCCGCCGCGGAGGTCGAGGACGCCTACGCCGTCACCGTGGACGTCGTCGTGGTCGGCGACGCCGACCTCGACGAGCGGCTCCAGGCCCTCGTGGCCGCGGCGCGGGAGGCCATGGTCAACGCCGCCCGCCACGCCGGCGTCGACACCCTGTCGGTCTACGCCGAGGCGGAGCCCGGCACAGTGGTGGCCTACGTGCGTGACCGAGGCTGCGGGTTCGACCTCGAGGCCGTGGCCCCGGACCGCCAAGGGGTGCGGGGCTCCATCATCGACCGGGTGGCGCGCCACCGGGGCGAGGCCACCGTCGAGAGCACGCCCGGCGCCGGCACCGAGGTGACGATCAGGATGGCGCGATGACCATCCGGGTGTACCTCGTGGACGACCACGCCATGTTCCGCGCCGGCGTTCGGGCCGGGCTGGGCGAGGAGGTCGAGGTGGTCGGGGAGGCCGGCACCGTCCCCGAGGCCGTCGCCGGCATCGCCGCCGCCGACCCCGACGTCGTCCTCCTCGACGTGCACCTGCCCGACGGCGGCGGCCCGGCGGTCATCGCCGGCGTGCGGGCCGCCGCGGCGACGCCCGACGAGGAGCGCCCCCGCTTCCTTGCCCTGTCCGTGTCCGACGCGCCCGAGGACGTCATCACCGTCATCCGGGCCGGCGCCCGTGGCTACGTCACCAAGGCCATCTCCGCCGCCGACCTGACCGGCGCCATCGAACGGGTGGCCGAGGGCGACGTGGTCTTCAGCCCGCTCCTCGCCGGGTTCGTGATCGACGCGTTCCGGGCCACGTCGACGGTGGCGCCCACCGACCCCGAGCTCGACCTCCTCACCCCCCGCGAGCTCGAGGTCATGCGCCTGCTGGCCCGCGGCTACGCCTACAAGGAGATCGCTGCCGAGCTGTTCATCGGGACCAAGACGGTCGAGACCCACGCCTCGAACGTCCTGCGCAAGCTCCAGCTCTCCAACCGCCACCAGCTCACCCGCTGGGCCGCCGAGCGCCGCATGCTCTGA
>CAYYDZ010000035.1:12873-14576 GCA_964470715.1 uncultured Microthrixaceae bacterium
GCTCTCCAACCGCCACCAGCTCACCCGCTGGGCCGCCGAGCGCCGCATGCTCTGATCCGCGAGGGTGCCTCAGAACGGGAGGGTCAGGGGGTGGGGGGCGCCGGCGGGGGTGGCGGCGGCGAGGCCGGCGGGGTCGGGTCCTGCGGGGGCCAGTTGGGGGCCGGCGGGGGAGCCTGCTCCTGCGGGGGCCAGGCCGCGGGCTGCTGCGGCGGAGGCTGGGGGGCGTAGCCCGGCTGCGGGGCGTACCCCGGACCGGAGGCGTACGCGCCGCCGCCGGCGGCGTAGGCCGCAGCGTGCTGCTGCTTCTTGCGACTGCCGCGCCGGACGAGGGTGACGATGAGCAGGATCAGGGCGATCACGAAGCCGAGGAAGCCGACGCCGATCCCGCCGAAGATGAAGCCGAGGATCGGGCCGAGCGAGAGGGTGCCGATGCGCACGTCGGTGCCCTCGGGCGAGTCGATCTCGAAGTGGTAGGTCCCCGGGGTGTCCACCGAGAAGAAGCCGAGGGGCACGAACTGCTCGCCGTCGGTGTTGGCCGAATTGGTGGGGATGGTCTCCTGGCTGAGGGTCTGGGTGGCGCCGTTCGGGTCGGTGATGGTCACGTCCACGAGGTCCTCGGCCGAGCCCGTGGGCACGGAGGCGAACACCCAGGCGTCGCCGGTGTCGAGCCGGAGGTCGTCCTCACCGGGCGCGGAGATGCGCTGGCTGCCGTCGATGTCGTCCACGAACTGGCGGATGCCGAGCACGAAGAGCACCCCGCCGATCACCGCGGTGACCACGAAGATGCCGAGGGCCCAGAAGAACCCGGCCTTCGGCAGCTTGGGGGGTGCGGTGTACGCGGGAGCGGCCATGCCCAGACGCTAGTGCGACGGGCGTCGGCGCTCCCGGGAGCGTGGCGCAGCGGCCGGCGGGGGAGGGGTCAGCCCGTGAGGAGGGCGAAGGCGCGGTCGACGTCGCCGAGGTCGTCGAGGAAGGCATCCGGGCCCAGCGCCTCGAGGTCGTCTGGGTGGCCGGTGCCGACGAGCAGGCAGCGCACCCCGCCGGCCCGCGCGCAGGCGAGGTCGTTGGGCGTGTCGCCGATGACCCAGACTTCGTCGGGCGCGTAGGCCGCGCCCCGGAACCGCTCGACCCGCTCGAGGGCGATGGGGACCAGCTCGAGGCGATCGGCGTGGTCGGTGCCGTAGGCGCCCACCTCGAAGTCGAAGAGGTGGGTCAGCCCGAACGCGCCCACCTTCACCGCGGCGTTGGCGGTGAGGTTGCCGGTCAGCAGCGTCTGGCGCACGCCGTCGGTGGCGTCCAGCCGTTCGAGCAGGGCCTCCACACCGGGCAGCACGCTGCCGTGGGCGCGCAGCTCGTCCTCCGCGGCGGCGAGGGCGTTCTCGGCCGCCGCCATGGCGTCGGGCAGCAGGGCGTCGATGTGGTCGGCGGCCAGCTCGGCGGCGGTGAAGATCTCGCGCAGGATCTGGGGGTCGGTCTTGCCGCTCATGACGATCTGCGGCACCTCGGCGAGGCCGGCGACCGCGGCCGCTGCCTCCTCCATGACCCGCCGGCCGACGCCCCGGCTGGTGATGACCGTGCCGTCGATGTCCCAGAGCACGAAGCGGCGGGGCATCAGCCGATCACCTCGAAGGTGGCGGCCAGCTCCACGCCGAGGCGCTCGCCCGCGCCGGCGGCGTTGTCCCGGAGGAAGGTGGCCGGCGAGG
>CAYYDZ010000035.1:14676-20079 GCA_964470715.1 uncultured Microthrixaceae bacterium
CCGAGGCGCTCGCCCGCGCCGGCGGCGTTGTCCCGGAGGAAGGTGGCCGGCGAGGCCATGTCGGCGCCGAGGTTCTCGAGGTACGTGCGGTGGCACTCGAGCGAGCGGACGCCGGCGTCGAAGGTGGCGGTGACGTCGACCCCGTGGGTGGGCTCGGGGCTGGCGTTGAAGGCGGTGAAGCGCACGCCGCCCCAGGCGTCGCCGCGGTCGGGGAAGCTCCAGGGGTTGGCGGCGTCGCGGACCGCGTCGAGCAGGGCCCGGCCCACGGCGCGGTGGTCGGCGTGGTTCCAGGACGGCCCGCCCCACGAGTCGTGGAAGTTGATGGAGAGCACCACGTCGGGTCGGTGGCGGCGGATGGCGGCGGCGAGGTCGGCCCGCAGATCGAGCCCTTCGACGATGGCGCCGTCAGGATGGCCGAGGAACTCGACCTCCTCGACGCCCACCGCGGCGCAGCTGGCCAACTGCTCGTCGCGGCGGAGCGGTCCGGCCTCGGCGGGGACGATGGCCTGGATGCCGGCCTCGCCGTCGGACACGAGCACGTAGCCGACCCACTTGCCCTGCCCCGTCCAGCGGGCCACCGCGGCGGCGGCGCCGTACTCCATGTCGTCGGGGTGGGCCACGACGGCGAGGGCGCGGTCCCAGTCCTCGGGCATCGGCGGCAGTGTGTCGACCATGACGTCAACCTAGGCGTCCGCCGGCGTCACGACTCGGGCCGCTTCCCACGGATGGGCGCGCCTCCGGGCCGAGGCGGGAACTCCGCCGCCTCAGGTGAAGATGCGGCCCCAGCCGTCGGACGAAGGCGCGAGGAAGACGGTGGTGAGGGTCATGCGCTCGTGTCGCCAGACGCCGTCGGCGCCGCGGGCGTACACGTCGTCCTCGATGCCGCTCATCCACTTCGCCGAGCCGTCGGCGAAGGTGCACGGGGCGAGGATGTCCCACCGCCCGGTGGCGCGGTCGCCGTCCACCTGGATCTGCGGCTTGACGAAGAGGTGGCGGGAGAAGGAGAGCGGTGAGGTGCGCAGGCGGGCGGCGATCTCGGCCCGTCCCGTCGCCGTCCCCAGCGCCGTCCCGCCGTCCCACACCCCGTCCTCGGTGAAGGTGGCGGCGATGGCCTCTGCGATGCGGGCGAGCTCGGCCTCGTCCTTCAGCCGGCCCCGCTCGAAGCGGGCGTCCACCAGCTCGCCGTAGCGGGCCTTGAGCTCGTGGATGGCGAGCACCGCCTCGGCGGCGTCGAGGCGGTGGCGCAGCGCCCGGATCTCCGCCCACACGTCCTCGTCGCCGGCGCTCATCGGCCCTTTCCTAGCGCACGGCCGCCGCAGCGCAGACGAACTCGACGCAATGGCTGTCGGAATCCGACTGCCATTGCGTCGAGCTCGGGGGAGTGGGTGCGGGGCCGGGTCAGGCCGGGGCGATGGCGTCCTCGTCGAGCAGGGGCGAGGGGCGGAAGCCCTTGAAGGTCAGGTAGAAGCCGAGCGACAGCTCCCAGAGCGCCAGGGGCACGACCAGCACCGACGGGCTGGACACCTGGTCCCAGGCCCCGAAGAGGGTGCCGAGGCTGGCGACGAGCAGCAGGGGGGCGCCGATGAGGCCCATGGTCGGCAGCCACCGGGGGACCAGGCGCGACCGGTACAGGATCGAGCCGAGCAGCAGTGCGTTGATGGCGGGCATGATTCCGGGCCCGAAGAGGAAGCTCCAGTCGTGCAGGGCCAGGAGCGACTGTCCGGTGACGTTCAGCGACGTGGCCACCTCGCTGCCGGCCCCGGCGAAGTCCTGGCGGAGGGTCACCATGGCCATGACGCTGATCGCTCCGACGGTGAGGATGGCCGCCTCCAGGGTGCGGCTGACCACGAAGCCGAGGGCGCTGGAGCGGCTCTGGCGCCGGGCGACCGGATAGAGCGCCACCGCGGTGGCGATGCCGGCCACGCCGCAGATGAAGTCGAACAGCGCCGCCCAGGTCACGCCCGTGGTGCTGCCCACACCCAGGATGAAGTCGGGGTTGTCGAGGGGCGCCTTCATTCCGAGGGTCGGGATGGAGAACACGAAGGTGAGCAGGTAGGCCACGCCGGCGACGAGGGCGAGCTTGCGGGACCGGGTCATCGGCGTGCGGCGGCCGGTCGCCGGCGGGCGGGTGCTCGGGGGTGGGGTGGTCGCTTCGGTGGTGTGGACGTCGGTGGTCATCGTTCGTTCCCTTCGGGGTGAGAGCCGGGGCTCGTGGTCGGAGGTGCCAGCGGAAGAGGGCGGACCCGCGTGACCGAGAGCAGCGGGAGGCCGAGGTCTCGCAGCCGCTGCAGCACGCCGTGGAGGGCGGCCTGGTCGACCACGGGGCCGTGGAGGACGGTGGTGCCGTCCGCCTCGACCCGCAGCGTCAACCCGTCGAACCACGAGGCCCAGCGGTCGTCGAGGTGTCCCTCGACGTGGATCTCGTAGGCGGCGGGGCCGCTCTCGTCTGCTGGCACGAAGGCACCGTCGCAGCAGAGGTGGTGAGCGCGGATCACCCGATGTGGTGATTCACGTGGTGAACGCCGGCGCCCCGTACCCAGAAGCGCGGGTCGGGTGGGCGCGGCGGGTGGCGGGGGGTGCGGCTACAGGCCGAGCTCGTCGGCGCGGCGGACCGCGGCGCGGCGGCTGGTCACGCCGAGCTTGGCGTAGATGTGCTTGGTGTGGGTGCGGACCGTGTTGAGCGACACGATCAGCTCGCGGGCGATGTCGGGGCCGCTGAGGTCGGACCGCAACAGGCGCAGGACCTCGAGCTCGCGCTCGCTCAAGGGCTCGACCAGTCCGACCGCCCGGGCGGGCCCGCCGCCCCCCTCCCCGCATGCGGACGTCGTTTCGCCGGCGCCGGCGGCGAGCACCCGATCGGCCGCCGCGGCGGCCTCCCCGTGCTTCGCCGTCACCCGCAGGAGGTCGAGCATCGCGGGCCCCTCGTCGAGGAAGACCCGCACGTCCCCCTCCGGCTCGGCCAGGCCGAGCGCCCGGTCGAGGGGCACCAGCGCGGAGCGCACGTCGCCCCGCCGGTGGCGGGTCAGGGCCTGGAGGACGAGCACCTCGACGACGGTGCCGGTCCGCCCGCCCGCGTCGGCTGCGGCGAGGAGGCGGTCCAGCAGCGGCTCCGCGTCGGGGGACCGCTCGGCCAGCAGAAGGCGGGCGAGGGTGACGTGCTCGAACTCGTGGACGTAGGTCAGCTCGTCGGCGGGGGACAGGTGGCGATCGTCGGCCCAGCGCCGCGCCGCGGCGAGGTCGCCGCGCTGGATCTGGAGGCGGGCCCGGACGGCGGCCACCGGACGGACGTCGGGCGAGTAGTCGCCGAAGTAGTGGCGCTCGGCCTCGTCGAGCAGTGCGAGGGCGGCGTCGAGGTCCCCGTCGGCCTCGGCCAGTCGGGCGGTCGCCACGCGCCACCGGTACGGGTTCTGGGGCAGACCGCCGGCGTCGCCGAGGGACCTGTTGGCCTCGAGGTGACGCCGGGCGGCCTCGCGGTCGTCGCCGGCGAGGGCGACCACGGCGAGGCCCACGTGCATGTCCGCCGCGCCCCGTAGCGCGGGCGCGCCTTGGGGCTCGACGAGGGCGAGCGCACGCTCATAGGCGGCGGTGGCGTCCCGGCGACGGCCCTGCGTGAGGTGCATGTCGGCAAGGGCGATCGCGCAGCCCGCCACGTCGGAGAGGTGCCCGGCCGCCTCCAGCAGGCCGAGCGCCTCGGCGTAGCGGAGGGTGGCCCGGTCGAGGTCACCGAGGTTCCAGAGCGCCAGACCCATCAGCGCAGCGGCGCTGCCGCGGCTGAGGAGCTCGTCGTCGTGCATCGTCTCGAGCGCACGGCCGGCGTGGGCGATGGTGGCGTCGAGGTCGCCGGTCAGGAGGGCGAGGGCGGCGCGGTGGACGGCGATCTGCGCGGGGAGACGTCGACGCCGCTCGGCGTCGAGAGAGGCGCGGGAGCCCGCGGGGGGATCGCCCTCTTGAGCCGGGGTCGACGCCAGCAGGGCCTCGGCGCGGTCCATCAACGCGCCGACGCCGGCGGTCTCGCCCCGGAGCATGCGTGAGCCGACGAGGTCCATGGTGAGCACCGGCCGGTGCTCGAAGACGGTGTCGGGCAGGGCGTCGAGCCACGCGCGGACGACGGTCTCCCGCCGGGCCTGGTACAGGGCCGGCGCCTCCCGCTCGACGAGGTCGGCCGCCCGCTCGACGTCGTGGCCGGCGAGGGCGTGGTGGATGGCCTCGCCGGGGTCGTCGTGCTCGTCCCACCAGGCGGCCGCCCGCCGGTGGAGGTCGTCGACCCGCTCGGGCCGCTCGTCGACCAGACGGGCCTGGAGCACGTCGGCGAAGAGGTGGTGGTACCGGTACCAGCGCCGGCGGTCGTCGAGCGGGATCACGAAGAGGTTGGCCCGCTCGAGGGCCTCGAGGGTGGCGGCGCCGTCCTCGCTGCCGGTGACGGCGTCACACAGGGGGCCGGTCATCCTGTGCAGCACCGAGGTCTCGAGGAGGAAGGTGTGGAGGTCGTCGGGTTGGCGCTCCAGCACCTCGCCGGCGAGGTAGTCGACGACGTAGCGGTCGTCGCCTGCGAAGCCGGCGATGAACTCGTGGGGATCGTCGCGCCCCTGCATCGACAGGGCGGCCAGCTGGAGGGCGGCGGCCCAGCCCTCGGTGCGCTCCTCGAGCACCGCGACGTCGTCACGGCCGAGGGTCAACCCCATCGAGCCGTTCAGGTAGGCCTCGGCCTCCTCGGGAGTGAAGCGCAGGTCGGCGGCCCGCACCTCGACCAGCTCGCCCCGGGCTCGCAGGCGGGCCAGGGGCAGGAGCGGATCCGAGCGGGTGGTCACGACGAGGTGGACCTGGGCCGGCAGGTGGTCGATGAGGAAGGCGAGGCCGTCGTGGACCTCGGGCCGTCGCACGGCGTGGAGGTCGTCCAGAACGAGCACCACCTCGCCGTCGGTGTGGCTGAGGTCGTTGACCAGGGTGGCGAGGACGGCGTCGAGGTCGACCGCGCCGGCGCCGAGCTCGGCGAGGGCGCCCTCACCCGCCGGACCGAGGGCCGTGGCCACGTAGGCCCAGAACTGCGCCGGCTCGTCGTCGCGTTCGTCGAGGGACACCCACGCCACCTGGGCGTCGAGGCCGCTGACCCAGTCGGCGACCAGGGTGGTCTTGCCGAAGCCGGCGGGCGCGGAGACGAGGGTGACGGCGGCGTCGGCGTTCAGCGGGACGCTCAGCCGGGTGCGCGGCACGAGGTTCCGCCGCCGGCGGGGCACGTGCAGCTTCGTCTCCAGCAGCGGGCCCGGCACCAGATCTCCCTCGACCCTTCCGTCGACAGCAGTCCCACGCTACGGCGCGGGCCGACGGCGCGGGTCGGGTCCCGACTCGCCACGCAGCGTGGCCGGATCCAGCCCTGGTCCGCCGAAGCCACGGACCTTGGAGGAA
>CAYYDZ010000035.1:20179-21925 GCA_964470715.1 uncultured Microthrixaceae bacterium
GGAGCCAGGCGGTGTGGGTCGACGGCGTCGGTCGGCCACGGTCGGTGGTGGACGTCAGCCGGCGGGCGATGCCAGGGCGGCGCGTCGCGTCGTGAGGAAGGCGCGCTCGGCGGGGTTGGTGGTGAGGGCGAGGGCGCGGTCGTAGGCGTCGGCGGCGGCGGCGACCTGGCCGGCCCGGGCGAGGAGGTCGGCCCGGGCGGCGTGGAAGGGCTGGTAGGCGTCGAGCGGGGCGGCGTCCAGCGCGGTGAGCGCCGCCAGCCCCGCCTCCGGGCCGTCGCGCTCGGCCAGGGCGGCGGCGCGGTTCAGGGCGACGACGGGGTTGGGCCGCAGGGCGAGCAGGTGGTCGTAGAGGGCGATGATCTGGGACCAGTCGGTGTCCTCGGCCCGGGCGGCGTCGGCGTGGACCGCGGCGATGGCGGCCTGCACCTGGAAGGGGCCGGGCTGGTCCCGGCGCAGGCAGGCCCGCACGAGGGCGTGGCCCTCCCGGATGAGGTCCGGGTCCCAGCGGGTGCGGTCCTGGTCGGCGAGGCGGACCATGGCGCCGGTGGCGGCGGTGCGGGCGGGCCGTCGGGCCTCGGTCAGCAGCATCAGGGCGAGCAGGCCCACGGCCTCTGGCTCGTCGGGCATCAGCTCGGTGAGGACGCGGCCGAGGCGGATGGCCTCACGGGAGAGGTCGACGCGGGTGAGCTCGTCGCCCGTCGTGGCGGTGTGGCCCTCGGTGTAGATGAGGGAGATGGCCGAGAGCACGGCGTGGAGGCGGTCGGGCAGCTCGGCGGGCCGGGGAATCCGGTAGGGGGCGTGGTTGTCGCGCAGCTTGCGCTTGGCCCGGACGATGCGCTGGGCGAGGGTGGCCTCGGGCACCAGGAAGGCCCGTGCGATCTCCGGGGTGTCGAGACCGCCCAGCAGGCGCAGGGTGAGGGCCACCTGGGCGTCGGCGGCGAGGGCCGGATGGCAGCAGAGGAACATGAGTCGGAGCTGGTCGTCGGGGACCACGTCGACGAAGCCGTCGAGCTCGTCGAGGTCCGGGTTCGGCTCCGGAGCGGCGGGGGTGGGATCAGGGCCCATGGCGTCGTGGTGGAGTCGGTGGGCGGCTTCGTGGCGGTCGCTGCGGCTCGCCTCCCGGCGGAGGCGGTCGATGGCCCGGTTGCGGGCGGTGGTGGTGATCCACCCGCCGGGGTTCGGGGGCACCCCCCGGGCCGGCCACTGCTCGGCGGCGATGGCGAAGGCCTCCGCGACCGCATCCTCGGCGAGGTCGAGGTCGCCGAGGATGCGGACGAGGGTGGCGGTACAGCGACCGACCTCCCGCCGGTAGATGGCGTCGAGGTCGCCGTCCACGGGCGCGCTCAGGGGGACTCGCCTCAGGCGTCGGCCGGCGGCTCGACCTGCATGGGGCGCAGCTCGACGGGGCCCTCGCAGGCGGCGGCGCACTGGCCGGCCCAGTCGAGGGCGGCGTCGAGGTCGGCGGTCTCGATGACCCAGAAGCCGCCCATCTGCTCCTTGGTCTCGGCGTAGGGGCCGTCGGTCATGGACACGTCGCCGCCGGCGCTGCGCACGACGGTGGCGGTGGAGGCGGGCTGGAGGCCGGCGCCGAACACCCAGGCGCCGGTGGCCTCCATCTTCTCGTTGAGGGCGCCGACCTGCTGGCCGAGGCGGGCGATGTCCGGATCGCTGAAGTCGTTCTCGCCGTACTCGTCGTCGTGCCAGACGGAGATGAGGTACTGGGGCATGGGAGGAGTCTCCTTCTTT
>CAYYDZ010000035.1:22025-23436 GCA_964470715.1 uncultured Microthrixaceae bacterium
CATGACCGAGCACCCGTCACTCGCCGGCACCGGCGTCTGGGCCCACGAGCTGCGCTACGGCGACCCCGGGGAGATCGCCGACCTCGCCGCCGAGCTCGAAGGGCTGGGCTTCTCGGCCCTCTGGGTGCCCGACGTGGGTGGCGACCTGTTCGGGTCGCTCGACACCCTGCTGGCGGCGACGTCGTCCACCGTCATCGCCACCGGGATCCTCAACGTCTGGATGCACACCCCCGCCGAGACCGGCGCCTGGCGCGCCGGGCTCGATGACGCCGATCAGCAACGACTGCTCCTCGGCATCGGCATCAGCCACGCCTCCTTCATCGACGCGATGCCGGGGATGTCCTGGGAGCGGCCGCTGACGACGATGCGCACCTACCTCGACGGCCTCGACGCTGCCGGCGTGCCTCCCGAAGGCCGTTGCCTCGCCGCCCTCGGGCCGAAGATGCTCGAACTGGCCCGCGACCGCTCGGCCGGCGCCCACCCCTACCTGGTCACCCCGGAGCACACCGCCCTCGCCCGCGAGACCATGGGGTCCGACGCCCTGCTGGCGGTGGAGCAGGGCGTCGTCCTCGATTCGGACCCCGACGCCGCCCGTGAGGTCGCCCGCAACGCCCTGTCGATCTACGCCACCCTCCCGAACTACACCAACAACTGGAAGCGGCTCGGGTTCACCGACGACGACGTGACCTCGCTGAGCGACCGCCTGGTCGACGAGGTGGTGGCCTGGGGCGACGTCGACGCCCTCGCCGCCCGGGTGCAGGCCCACCGCGACGCCGGCGCCGACCACGTCTGCGTGCAGCTGCTCGCGCCCCCTGGGGCGCCGGTGGACCGCGACGCCTGGCGACGCCTCGCGCCGGCGCTCCTCGCCTGACCGAGCCTCGGATTCGCGGGGCGCCCGCCCGGATCAGGGGAAGCGGAACCGGGTGACGTCGGTGGGGAAGTCGAACCAGGCCATCGCCTTGACGGGTGTGAAGCGCACGAGGCCGCCGGCGGCCTCGCCCTCCCACGAGTCGGGCTCGGGCTCGTAGCCTCGGTCGCGGTACTTGCGGGCCATCTCAGCCGCGATCCGGCCGCCGAGCTCGAGGCCCGGGGGGTCGGCCGGTGCCGCCGTGCCCTCCACGATCACGGCCTGCCAGCCGTCCTCCAGGTGCAGGACGCAGTCGCCGCGGGCGGCGACGTTGCGGGCGTGCAGGGTGGCGGGCGAGCCGTCGTAGTACAGGCCGCCGTCGAGCCACACACCCCAGCGGGGGACGACGTGGGGCCGACCGTCGGCGCGGCTGGTGGCCATCCAGTACTGGGTGGAGTCGACGAGGCGCTGCTCGACGGCGTCCCACGCCAGCAAACCGTCGTCGGATTCGGGCACCCCGTACCCCTCGGGCATCAGCGGCCGATCAGTGCTCGGCTCGGTCAT
>CAYYDZ010000036.1:0-3393 GCA_964470715.1 uncultured Microthrixaceae bacterium
TCCGGCGCCGGCGGCCTCTGTGTCGATCACGATGCGCCCCCGGCCCTTCGACTTGGCTTCGTACATGGCTGCATCCGCCCGGTCGATGAGGTCCCGGGTGCTCTCCTCCGCGTCGGCGCTGAGGGCAACGCCGATCGAGGTGCCGACGAGTACCTCTGCGCCGTCCAGGCGGGCAGGTCGGGCGACCTCGTCGCGGATGCGCTCGGCCACCACCAGCGCGTCCGCCGCCGTCGGCAGGTTCTCGCAGATCACCACGAATTCGTCGCCCCCGTAGCGACCCACCGTGTCGGCGGCACGGGCAGCCCGCTGGACCCGGATCGCCACCTCCCTGAGCAGATCGTCACCGGCGGCGTGGCCCCAACGGTCGTTGACCTGTTTGAACTCATCGATGTCGAGGAATATCGCCGCTGCTCGGGACCCGTCCCGACGCCCGCGCTCGAGGGCGTGCCCGAGGCGGTCGTCGACGATCACCCGGTTGGGAAGGTGGGTCAACGGATCGTGGGTGGCCTGGTGGGCGAGGCGGTCCTCCACCGCCTTCTGGGCGGTGACGTCGTGGGCGGTGATGAGCAGGCCCTCCACCGCGGGGTCGTCGTGGAGGTTCGTGACGGCCCCCTCGAACCATCGGTAGCGCCCGTCACGGGCCCGCACGCGGATCTCGGCGCTGACGTCGCCGGCCGACTCGGCGAGGGCCGCTTCGAAGCGGAGGCGGTCGTCGGGGTGCACGACGGTGGCGAGCTGCGCCCCATGGGCCTCCTCCGCGGACCACTCGAGCAACGCGGTCACCGACGGACTCACGAACGAGACGGTGCCTTCGTCGTCGGTCACGACGACGAGGTCAGGGAGGTTGTGCACCAGGGCACGGAAGCGCGCCTCGGTGCGGCGCACGTCGGCCGTGGCGGTGGCCGCCATCGCCAGCGCGGACGCCCGGGTCGAGCCGAGGCTCCACACGAGCGCCGCGAGCAGAACGGAGAGCGTGGCTCCGCCGGCGAGGATCCACAGCGGCTCACGGGAGGTGGCGCCACCGAGGCCGTCGAGGTCCGCGACGGTGAGCTCCCAGCTCTGCCCCAGGCGTTGCACCGACGACCGCATCGTGGTGTCGGGGTCGTCCCGGTCGAGGGTCAGCGCTTCCCCCTGATCGTCGAGGGCGGTGGACGCAACGAGGGGGGTGCCGAGGCCGACCGCGGGCTTCGCCGCGTCGGGGTCACCGAGGTCCTCGATCTGAGCGGCCAGCTCCCCTCCCGTCGGGGCCACGGCGGCCTCGAGGAGGTCCTGGGCCGAGGTCACCACCACCACCCAGCCCTGGAGGTCTTCGAGGCGGCCGGTGACGGTGTCCGGGGTGTCACCCCGGAACACCGGGACGGCCACGGCCACGCCGAAGCGCTGCAGCGACGGATACGCCCGCGCCGTGGCGCGCGGCAGGCGCTCGAGGGTGTCGCTCAGCACCGCCCGGCCCTCGACCCGGGCGGCCTCGAGGGCGGCCCGGGCGGCGGGCACCGTGACCAGGTCGAGGCCCCCGAACAACGGCACCGACTGCGAGGGCGCCTCGAAGGTGGCCACGAGGTGCTCATCGCCGCCGGTGGCGTTGTTGACCTCGAAGGTGGGCAACCCGGACCGTCGCACGTCAGCGCGCAGCTCGCGGAGGCCGGTGGCCCCCGTGGCCGGCTGGACGTACACCACGCCACCGCCACCGCCGCCGCCCGGAGCGAGGGGGGCAGTGGCCGTTGCCGCTGCCCGCTCGAACGAGCGCTGGGTGACCGGGTCGCCACCAGCTGCCAGTTCGGTGCGGGTGGTGCGCGCCACCGAGGCCAACTGCTCGAGCCCGGCGGCGACGTCGTCTTCCACCGCATCGGCTGATCGCGTGAAGGTGGTCGCGGCGTCGTCTCGGAGGACGTCGCGCCAGATGAGGGATGCGAGCACGCTGGCGACCAGCCCACCGATCAGGACGACCAGCGCGATCGCCAGAGGCGAGCGCTGGGTGTTCACTGGCTCGAAGGCTAGCGCCTCGCCACCAGATTGACGCCGCACGTATCGGTCCGACCACGCAACGCGGTTGTGGGCCGTAACCGGCCGCTAGGACGCCAGCTCGGCGCAGAAAGCTCCGAAGACCTCCACGTAGCGGTCGATGTCGTCCTCGGTGTGCTGCACCGAGATCGTCCACTGCTCCTCGTCGCCGGGGGTCATGAAGATCCCGCGGTTGATGACCCAGGCCCACGACGCCGCGAACAGCGTGGCGTTGGTCTCGAGGAAGTCACGGAAGTTGCGCAGGGGCTCGGGGCGGTAGCAGACGCACCCCTTGCAGCCCAGGTCCACCACGTTGGCGGGGATGGAGTGCTCGGCGATGGCGTCACGGCACCCGGCGGACAGGCGGGCGCCCAACTTGGCCATGTGCTCGTAGGCATCGGGCGTGAGGACCTCGGTCAGCGCGGCCAGGCCGGCGGCGGCCACGAGGGGGTTGCCGTTGAAGGTGCCCTGCTGGGCCGCGCCGTGGGCGATCACGTCCATGACCTCGGCCTTGCCGCCGAAGGCCGCGGTGGGCGTGCCGCCGCCGATGGCCTTGGCGAAGCAGGCGAGGTCGGGCTGGACGCCGAACAGCTCGGTGGCGCCGCCGGCCGCGATGGTGGCCCCGCACTTCACCTCGTCGAAGATCAGCACCACGCCGTGGGCGGTGCAGATGCGTCGGACCTCGGCCAGGTACCCGTCGTCGGGCAGCACGAGGCCGATGTTCATCATCACCGGCTCCATGATCAGGCAGGCGATCTCGCTGCCGCGCTCGCTGAGCATGCGATCGAGCGCCGGTGCGTCGTTGTAGGGGACCACGAGGGTGTCCAGCGCCATCTCGGCGGGGATGCCCTTCGACATGGGGGTCGACTGCGGGTGCTCGCGGTCACCCATCTCGTCGGTGTCGGGCACCACGGAGAACATCACCGTGTCGTGGTGGCCGTGGTACGAGCCCTCGATCTTCAGCACCTTGTCGCGCCCGGTGTAGGCACGGGCGATGCGGATGGCGTCCATGGTCGCCTCGGTGCCGGAGTTGCAGAACCGCACCTGGTCCATCTTGAAGCGCCGGCAGAGCTCCTCGGCGAAGGCCACCGTGAGTTCGGTGGTCACCGCGAAGTGCGTGCCGCGGCGCACCACGTCGGACACGGCCTCGACGATCTTGGGGTGGGCGTGGCCCACGGCGTTCACGCCGAAGCCGGAGTGGTAGTCGACGTACTCGTTGCCGTCGACGTCCCACACGTGGCTGCCTTCGCCGCGCTCCAGGTAGATCGGGTACGGGTCGGCGGCCTGGAAGGACGACGCCACGCCGAGCGGCAGGGACCGCACGGCCCGCTCGAACAGGGCGGCCGACTTCGGCGTGCGCGCCTGCATGGCCGCACCCTCCCGCTCGATGAT
>CAYYDZ010000036.1:3493-19093 GCA_964470715.1 uncultured Microthrixaceae bacterium
GTGGCTGATCATGACGTGCTTGATCTCGGTGTAGGCCTCGAGGGAGTACACCGACATGTCCTTGCCGTAGCCCGACTGCTTGAAGCCGCCGTGGGGCATCTCGGGGGTGAGGGGGATGTGGTCGTTCACCCACACGGTGCCGAACTGGAGGGCCTTCGACAGGCGCATGGCCCGGCCGACGTCACGGGTCCAGACGCTGGCGGCGAGGCCGTAGTCGACGCCGTTGGCCCAGGCGACGGCCTGGTCCTCGTCGGCGAAGCGCTGCACGCTGACGACGGGGCCGAACAGCTCCTTCTGGACGATCTCGGCGTCCTGGGCGGGGCCGGCCACCACGGTGGGCTCGAAGAAGAAGCCGTCGCCGCCGACCTTGGACCCGCCGGTGACCACCTCGGCGCCCTGCTCGCGGGCGCGCTCGACGATGCCCGCCATGCGCTCGCGTTGGGCGCTGGACACCACCGGCCCGAGGTCGATGCCCTCGTCGGCGGGATCGCCCACGGGCAGGCCGGCCACCGCTTCGGCGAGGCCGGACACCAGGTCGTCGTAGACGCCGGGCCCCGCCACCACCCGGCAGGCGGCGGTGCAGTCCTGGCCGGCGTTGTAGTAGCCGCCGATCTTCACGGCTTCGATCACGGCCTCGAGGTCGGCGTCGTCGAACACCAGCACAGGGGCCTTGCCGCCGAGCTCGAGGTGGACGCGCGCCAGGCTGTCGGAGGCGGCCTTGGCGATGGCCTTGCCCGTGCCGACGCTTCCCGTCAGCGAGATCAGGCGGACCAGCGGGTGGGTGACGAGCGAAGCGCCGGCGGACTCGCCCTGGCCGGTGACCACGTTGAGCACGCCCGGCGGCAGGATCTCGTGCTCGGCGACGAGCTCGGCCATGCGCAGCGTGGTGAGGGGGGTGAGCTCGGAGGGCTTGAGCACCACGGTGTTGCCGGTGGCGAGGGCCGGACCGATCTTCCAGATGGCCATCATCAGCGGGTAGTTCCACGGGGTGATGGACCCCACCACGCCGAGAGGGTCGCGGCGCAGGAACGACGTGTAGCCGGCCATGTACTCGCCGGCGGCGCGGCCCTCGAGGGTGCGGGCGGCGCCGGCGAAGAAGCGCAGGTGGTCGACCATCTGGCCCATCTCGTCGGCCATGGTGTTGATGGGCTTGCCCACGTTCTGGCTCTCGAGCTTGCCGAGCTCGTCGCTGTGCTGGTCGAGCACCTCGGCCAGCTTCCAGAGGGCGTTGGCCCGGTCGCCCGGCGTGGACGCTCCCCACTCGCCGGCGAAGGCTGCGGCGGCGGCCGCCACCGCGGCGTCGACGTCGTCCTTGTCGCTCGAGGCGACCTCCGCGAGGGCGAGGCCGGTGGCAGGATCGAGGACGGCGTCTTTGGCGCCGCTCCGTGCCGGTACCCACTCGCCGCCGATGAAGTTCTGGTCGGGCATGTCCCCTCCGGGTGGTCGTTCAGGCCGCTGCGACGGATTCCGTCGTACTTCGCTCCACAGACGACGGAATCGCTCGTCAGATGCTAGCTCATCTGTGACAATCTGTCTCGATGGCCACGGCGCCCGACCCCGTCCCGCTGGACGACATCGACAAGCGCATCATCACCGAGCTGCAGATCGACGGGCGCCTCCCCTACGCCCGGCTGGGGCCCGCCGTGGGATTGTCCCAGGCCGCCGCCCGCCAGCGGGTGCAACGCCTCATCGAGCGGGGGGTGATGCAGGTCGTGGCGGTCACCGACCCCCTGGCCCTCGGCTTCAACCTCGAGGCGATGATCGGCGTCCGGGCCGACGGCGATCTTCGGACGCTGGCTCGCACCTTGGCCACCATCGACGAGATCGACTACGTCGTGGTCACCTCGGGTGGCTACGACCTGCTCGTCGAGACCGTGTGCGAGGGCACCGACGAGTTGCTCGCCCTGCTCAACGACCGCATCCGCACCCTGCCCGGCGTCCGCTCGGCCGATGCCTTCCCCTACCTCCACCTCGAGAAGCAGACCTACGCCTGGGGCGTTCGCTGATCAGGGTCGGACGCCGGTGCAATAAGCCGTGTTCGGGCCCTCGCCCCCGGTCGTGATCAGGGGGACGTTTGCCCCGGCGCCGATGTTGATCGCCACTGCGCAGGCCATCTGCAGTCCGAGTCCGACGTCGACTCGTGCCACGAACCCGTGCTGCGAACCCGCTTCGGCGGGGAGGTTCGCGGTGGGCGGAGTCGCCATGTCCGCCGTCACCGTCAGGGTCTGGCTGTTGACCCGGAGCTGCACCTGGATCGACTCGGTCGGCGCGGAGGGGTCGTAGGCCCAACCGGTGAACAGCACAGCACCACCGTCGGCGACTGCCTGTGCCGCACCCACCGGCTGCTCCGGATAGAGCAACTCGATGGGGAACGGGTCTCCTCCGAGGACGTCGGTCCAGTCGACGAACGTCCCCACCTCGGAGCCGACCAGTTGTTGGGGGTCGCCGGCCAGAACGACCGATCCCTCGCCGTCGCCCATGCTGACCCGGCCGGCCGGGTCGGCGAAGCCCTCGCCCCCGAGCCCGAACACGCCGTCGTGGACGATGGGGATGTGGTTGAGGCCCACCACGAAGTCCCTCGACGGTGCTTCGGGGAACGTCTCGTCGAGATAGCGGAACAGCGCGGCAACGTCCTCACCCGCTGCGCTCCACGAGGCCATCGACGCCACTTGGCCGACCGCGGCGACCGAGCACGCCGCGACCGCCAGCACGACGGCGAGGGCGCGGAGGCGGTGCATCCAGAGGAACTGCGCGATGCCGACCCAGATCGCGGCGACGCCCAGAGCCGACACCGCATTGACCCGGTCGCTCGGGCCGAGCGGCAGGACCAGGCCCGGGAGGTTCACCCACCCGGTCGCACCGAGGATCACGACCACTGCGCCGACCATCACGAGCCACGGTCCCCGGTCAGGCGACCGCTCACCCCTGACGAAGGCGACAAGGGCGACGACGGCGCCGAGCAGCGTGAGCCATTCGAGGGCCAATCGCAACCAGTCGGCGGGCTGTGCGACGCCCAGCACGCCCCGTCCCACCAACGAGTCCCAGAAATCGCTGAAGGACGGCACCTCGGGAGTCACGGGGTAGATCGAGTGGGTGGCCATCCATGCGCCGGTCAGCCCGAGCGCGAGCACCATCACCGCGCGGCGCGACCACCCCACCCGGCGGTGATCACCGACCACCACCACGGCCAAGCCCGCCGCCGGCAGCACCAACTCATAGCTGAGCGCCCCGGCACAGAGGCAGACGGTGGCCACGATCCAGTGGTCGCGCTGGAGGGCGAGGACACCGCCGGCCAACAGGCAGAGGGCGACCAGCGCCGGCAGCGTGGACCCCCAGACCGTCAGCGACGTGTGACTCGCCAGGATGGCCCAGACACCGGGGACCGCGACCGCCCACCAGGTCGGCAGGTAGCGCGCTGCGACGAGGTAGACGAGCACGACGAAGAGCGCGTTGAGCGCGGTGACCACCGCCAGCAACACCAGTGGGTGGGCGTCGACCACCCCGTACACGACGGTGAGCGTCAGCCATGCACCAGGGCGGCTGGTGCGGAAGCTGGGGCTGAGCGCATTCCAGAAGTCGAGCCGCCCGTAGTAGATGATGCTCCAGTCATCGAGCAGGAGGTGGGCGCCCTGCCAGGCGTGCACGGCGGCGCGTGCCACCACGAGCACCACGAGTGCCGCCACGGCGCGCGACGAGGCAGGCGACCCCGGGAACTCGTCGTCAGTGGCGGAGGTGCGGTCGCCGCCTTCGAGAGGCACGGGCTCCCAAGAGCCGGCCGGCAGAGTGTCGGGAGCCCCGTCGTCCATCTGGGCGGAGCGTACCCGGCCGGCCTCGGCCGACGGCAGTGCCGCCAACAGGGGTGGAGACCCGAGCCGGCATCGTCAATCGGGGATGCCGACGCAGTAGGTGCTGCGGGGTTGGTCTGGGGGACCCTCGATGGGGAGGGGCCGACTGACGCCGGGGCCGATGTTGCGGGCCACCACGCAGGCCATGTTGAGAAACCCGTCGACCTCGACCTGTGTGCGGAACCCGTGGTTCGCACCTGCTCCTGCGGGGGCGGTGGCCCAGTCGGGGCTCGGTTGGTCGGCGGGCACCTCCAGGATCTCGCTGTCGAAACGGAGCTCGACGGTGACCGGGTCGAGGGGCGCCGAGGAGTCGTAGGCCCAGCCCTCGTAGATGATCGTCTGGCCCTCGGGGGTCGCTCGTGCCTCGCCCACCGGCGACCCCCCGGCCCACAGCTCGTAGTCGTAGGGCGGCCCCCCCAGGGCGTCGGCCCAGTCGATGAGCGTGCCCGGGCGATCGGTGAACTCCGCGGGTCCGAGCGCCAGGGTCACCGAGCCCGGCCCGTCGCCGATGGTGAGGCCCCGGGCGGCCTCGGCGAACCCCTCGGTGCCCAGCGCCGCCACGCCCCCGTGGGTGATGGTCGCCAGATCGGGGCCGACCACGAAGTCCCTCGAGTCGGGCAACTCGAACTCGGCCTCGAGGTACCGGAACAACGCGGCCACGTCGTCGCCGGCGCGGCTCCACGAGGCCATGGTGGCGACGTGCCCGACCGCGGCGACCCCGCACAAGGCCACGGCGGCCACGACCGTCGCGACCCGAAGGCCCCGCCGGTCCCTCGTCCACAGGAACTGCGCGATGCCGACCCAGATCGCCGCCACGCCGAGGGCCGACACCGCGTTGACGCGGTCGCTCTGGCCCAGCGGCACCTCGAGCGCGTGCAGGTTCACCCAGGCGGAAGCGCCCAGCACCACCAGCGCCGCGCCCACCAGCACGAGCCACGGCCCCCGGTCGGGCGACCGCTCGCCCCGCAGGAAGGCCACCAGCGCGACGACTGCGCCGCCGAGCGTGAGCCACTCGAGGCCCAGTCGCAGCCAGACCGCAGGATCCTCGGTGCCGACGATGCCCCGGCCGACCAGCGAGTCCCACAGCTCACTCAACGGCGGCACCTCGGGCTCGACGGGATAGATCGAGTGGGTGGAGATCCAGGCCCCGACCAGCCCAAGGGCCACCACCATCACCGCCCGTCTGGACCAGCGCACCGCCCGGTGGTCGCCGACCAGCAGCACGGCCACACCGGCGGCCGGGAGCACCAACTCGTAGGTCAGGGCGCCGGCACAGAGCAGGAGCGTGGCCACGATCCAGCGGTTGCGCTGGAGCGCCAGCGTCCCGCCCGCCAGCAGGCACAACGCCGCCAACGCGGGCAGGGTGGCCGCCCACACCGTGAGCGACGCGTGGCTGGCCATCAGCACCCACACCGCCGGCACCGCCACCGCGGCGGCAGTCGGGACGTACCGTGCCGCCACCAGGTACACCAGCACGGCGAACAGGGCGTTGAGCACCGTCACGATCGTGAGGAAGACGAGGGGGTGGGAGCCGACCACGCCGTACACCACGGTGAGGATCAACCAGGCGCCCGGACGGCTGGTCCGGAACTCAGGGCTCAGCGATCGCCAGAAGTCGAACTGGGCGTAGTAGAGGATGCTGAAGTCGTCGAGGATCAGGCGCGCTCCCTGCCACGCGTGGACCGCGCCCCTCGCCGCCACAAGGGCGACAAGGCCGGCGACGGCCCACCACGAGGGCGAGCGGCGGTCCCGGCGCGCCGGGTCGACTCGATCGGAGCCGTCACCCGCGTCCGGGCCGTCCCCCGCGTTCGCGGCAGCGGGCTCGGTGTCCACGGTCTCCGCGGCGTCGGGATCCGACATCCCTGCTGGTCCCATCCCGTCAGACTCGACGGAAGTGCTTGCCCAGGGTCTCGACCTGGCCCTGGTAGTTCGAGCCGATGTCGGCGCCGTAGAGCTTCGTGGGCGGCTCGATCATCCTCTCGAAGGTGAGCTTGCAGACGGGCTGGCGGTGCTCGATGAGGAACGGCACGTCGTGGGCCCGCACCTCGAGGGCGGCGCGCGAGCCGTGCATCACACCTTCGCGGTCGTAGCCGAAGCCGGGATCGAAGAAGCCGGCGTAGTGGGTGCGCAGCTCGCCGCTGGTGGGGTCGTACGCCGTCATCTCGGCGGCGAGGTCGGGCGGGACGCGCACGCTCTCGTCGGAGAGCAACAAGTAGAAGCGCTCGGGGTCCAAGATGATGCGGTCGCCACCCTCGGGGGGCACCGGCTCCCAGTAGTCGTGCGGCGCGTGGGTGCCCACCTGGCTCATGTCCAGCAGGGGTGCGTTGCCCTTGGCCCGATAGCCCACCCGGCCGGACTCATCGCCCTGGAGGTCGAGGCTGAGGAACAGCCCGTCGGCGGTGGCGAGCTCGTCGTCCGAGACGGGGGCATCACCCCGGAAGAGGAACGGCTCTCGGGCATGGCGCTCGTGCAACTCCTCGTCGGTCAGGCCGGCGCGACCGCTCACGAGGCGGAGCTGGTTGAGGGCCAGGCGGTGCTTGACCCGCACGGTGAACGACAGCGGCACCACCTCGAGCCAGAGGCGGCCTTGGTAACCGGCGTCGATCTCGTCGAAGCGGTAGCTGTGGTCGGTGATCACCCGGGTGAACACGTCGAGGCGCCCCGTCGAGCTCTTGGGGTTGGTGCGGGCTCGCACGCCCGGCGGAAGGGCGAGCTCCTCGATCAGCGGTATGAGGTAGGGACGGTTGGTCTCCAGGACCGCACCCTCGTCGCGCAGGTCGAGCTCGTCGACGACCAAGTCATCCAGCTTGGCCTCGACGGTGTCGTCGTCGGGCAGGAAGCTCGCCCGCACGCGATAGGCCCGCTCGCCGAGGCGCAGGTCGACGCTGGCGGGCTGGATGGCGGCGGCGGGGATCTTGTCGTAGGTGGCGCCGATCCAGCCTGCGGCGATGGCCCGTTCGAGCAGCTGGCTCGGGAGCACCCCCTCGGCGCCCACCGGCACCACGGCGGCGGCGCCCGTCGCCGGCGGTGTGTCGGGAGCCCCCTCGTCCATCCGGCCGGAGCGTACTCGGCCGGCGTCGGTCGACGGCAGTGCCACGAACGGGGGCGGCGACCCGCCTAGCCTTGGGGCACCGGCCCGAGGAGTGACGCCGACCCATGCTCTTCCCGACGGCCCAGTTCGGGATCTTCTTCATCATCGTGTTCCTGGTGAGCTGGCGCCTGCGGCCCAACCGCCGGGCGTGGATGGCGTTCACCCTTGCCGCCAGCTACGTCTTCTACGGCTGGTGGGACTGGCGCTTCGTCCCCCTCATCGCCGGCTCGACGCTGTTCAACCAGGCCATGGGCGGGGCCATCCACCGCAACCACGACGACCGCACCCGGAAGCTGCTCATGGGGGTGGCGGTCGGCGGCAACCTCGTCGTCCTCGGCTTCTTCAAGTACTACGAGTTCTTCGTGGTCTCCGTGACGAACGGCCTCGCCAAGCTGGGCCTGGACGCGAACCCGCCGCTGCTGCGGCTGATCCTGCCCATCGGGATCTCCTTCTTCACCTTCCAGGCCATCAGCTACGTGGTGGACATCTACCGGCGCGAGCTCGAGCCGGCCTCGCCCATCGAGTTCGGCATGTACCTGTCGTTCTTCCCCCACCTCGTTGCCGGGCCCATCGTGCGGGCCAGCGAGTTCGTCCCGCAGCTGCGCCGCCGCCCCGACGAGCACCACATCCCCGCCACCGAGGCGTTCTTCCTCATCGTGGCCGGCCTGTTCAAGAAGGTGGTGATCGCCAGCTGGCTCGGAACCGAGGTCGTCGACCCGGTCTTCGCCGTGCCCAGCAACTTCTCGAGCCTCCAGATCCTCTTCGCGGTCTACGGCTACGCCATGCAGATCTACGCCGACTTCAGCGGGTACACGGACATCGCCATCGGCATCGCCCTGCTCCTCGGCATCCGCTTCCCCCAGAACTTCGACCGGCCCTACTCCGCGCTGTCCATCCAGGACTTCTGGCGGCGCTGGCACATCACGTTGTCGCGCTGGCTGCGGGACTACCTGTACATCCCTCTCGGGGGGAGCCGCGGTTCGGAGACCGCCACCTACCGGAACCTCATGCTCACCATGGTGCTGGGCGGCCTGTGGCACGGTGCCTCGTGGACCTTCGTGGTCTGGGGCGGCCTCCACGGCACGTATCAGTGCGTCGGCCACTGGCGCAACGGCCGACGGGCGGCGCAGGAGGCGTCCGGGACCCTGCGCCCCTCGGCCGTCCCCGAGCCCCTCCGGCCCATCCTGGCCTGGTTGGCCACCTTCAACCTCGTGTGCTTCGCCTGGATCTTCTTCCGGGCGGAGTCCTTCTCGACCGCCTTCGAGGTCATCCGCGGCATCTTCGACGTCACCGACCTGCTGCCGGGCCCGACCCTGCTGCTCGCCGTGGTGGTCGTGGGGATGCTCGCGGTGCAGTTCACCCCCCGCTGGATCGGCGCCTGGAGCAAGGCCGGGTTCTCCCGCCTCGCCCCCGTGCTCCAGGGCGTCGCGCTCGCCCTCAGCTTCGTGCTCATCGACACCCTCGGCCCCGTCGGCGTGGCCCCGTTCATCTACTTTCAATTCTGATGGCCGACGACCGCGACCCCGACAGCCGCCCACCGGCCGACCGCTCCCCCGCCGGCGAACAGCCCGGCCCCCGGACCCAACGCGCCATGGACCGCCTGGAGGCCCTGGACCCCGGCGACCACGGTCGCTTCGCGCCGCCGCCCGCGCCACCGGCGCGGACGCTCGACCTGCGCCAGGTCACCATCATCGGGGTCGTCGCCCTCGGGCTGTTCACCCTCATGAACGCGTCGAGCCTGCTGCGCATCGTCGAGCGCCAGCCCTTCGGTTGGCAGCGCACGGTCGAGGTCGCCCTCGTGAAGCCCATCGACAGCCTGAGCCACCTGCTGTTCCTCGACCGGCCCCGTCTCACCGCTGACGACGCCCTCGGCCACGAGTTCGGCGACTCGGAGGCGTTCGACGAGCTCACCACCGCGGCGCCGCCGGCCGCACCGCCGGCCACCGAGCTCCCCGAGCCCACCGCCGAGGACCCGCTGACGGTCTTCATCGTCGGCGACTCACAAGCCGAGGTGCTCGGGCAGTCCCTCATCGACAAGGCCACCGCCACCGGGGTCATGGACGCCACCCTGGACTTCCAGTTCTCCAGCGGCCTCACCCGACCTGACTTCTACAACTGGCCGGCGGAGATCCAGAGCGTGGTGGAGACGCAGGACCCGGACGCGATGGTGGTCGTGTTCGGCGCCAACGACGGCCAGGGGATGGAGCTCGACAGCGGCGTGTTCCAGCCCGGCGACCCCGAGTGGAACGCCGAGTACGCCCGCCGGGTCGACGCGGTCATGACCTACCTGGAGCAGCAGGGAGTGCGGGTCTACTGGGTCGCGCAGCCCATCGCCCGCGACGCCGAGTACTCGGCTCGCCTCCAGCTCATGAACGGCATCTTCGAAGACGTCGCCGCGGACCACCCGAACACCACGATCGTGTCGCTCTACGACCTGTTCAAGGACGAGAGCGGCAACTACTCCGACTACCTGCCGGGCGCCGGCGGCGAACTGGTCGACATGCGCAACAGCGACGGCATCCACCTCACCCGCGCCGGCGGCGACCGCGCCGCCGACAAGATCTTCGCCGCCATCGAAGCGGACCTCCCCAACGGGGCACCGGCGCCCACCACGACGGTCCCCGCCGTCACCCCCACCACCGCGGCGCCCTGAGGCGCCCACCGAGCCCGGCCCGTGCGAACTGGCACCGGATCGGGAGCGTCGATCAGCCGCCGGCGCTGGGAGAGGTGCCGCCGCAGTCGAGGAGGGTCTCGCAGGCGGCGTCGACCGGGGCGGCGAAGGGCACCTGGCCGGGGTTGAAGCCGAGGGGCTGGTAGGCCAACGAGGCGACGGCCACGACCTTGCCGTCCTGGGTGACCACGGGGCCGCCCTGCCAGGCGCTGCCGACCGGGGCGGTCATCTGGATGCCGTCGGCGCTCTGGTCGAGCACGGTGCCCGGGCTGAAGGTGACGCCGGCGGCACCGGTACCGCTGGCGGCGTAGACGCGCTCGCCGGTGACGGCGGCGTCGTCGCCCGTCGCCCACGTCAGGGGCTCGAGGCCACCGCGGTCGAGGCTGAGCAGGGCCAGGTCGTGCTCGGGGTCCCAGCTGTAGAGCTGGGCCACCATGGCCTCGCCGCCGGCGTTGGTGAGGCGGATCTCCGGCCCGGGCTGGGTGGTCGATGCCGACACGACCCGGTACGAAGTGACCAGCAGCGAGCGGCTGTCGTCGGAGGAGACCACGAACGCGGTGCCCACCGAGGGCTGGCCGTTGTCGTCGAGGGAGGCGACGAAGAACGTCGAGGGCAGCACCACGGGGGTCAGGTCGGCCATGGCCACGGCGTCGCTCTTCTGGTCGATCAGCGGCCCGGCCCGCTCCTGGAGCTCGGCGAGCGCCTGTTGCTGGGCCTCGTCGATGGAGGCGCCCGCGTCGGTGAGGCGCTGCTGGAGGCTCTCGGCGAGCACGCCCACCCGGTCCTCGTTCGTCGAGAGGCGCCAGTCGTAGTAGGCGTAGAGCATCGCCCCGGAGAAGGCGGCACCGACGGCACCGGCCAGCAGCAGCATCGCGATGCCGATCACGGTGCGGGGCAGGATGCGGTGGCGGCGCAGCTCGAGGCGGGCGCCGCGCTTCTCGTCCTTGGCGAGGCGCTTGGCGGCCCAGCGCTCGCGGCGTGAGGGGCGCTCGGACGCGGGCTCGTCGACCGCGGGCGATGCCGCCGGCACCGGTGGCGCCACCGGCGCAGGCGGCGCCACCGGGACGGTACGGGCGTCGGGAAGGACGATGAGAGGATCGTCGAGGGGCACGGGCCCGATCGGTCCGGTGCGCACGCGCGGGGCCACGGCGGGCCAAGCCGGGGCCACCTGATCCGTCGCCGGCATCGAGCGCCCGGACGCCACCGGAGGCAGCGGCGGGACCGCCGGCTCGACCGGGGTGCTCTCCGCCACGAGTCCGTCCCAGAGCTGGCGCAGCTCTTCGACGTGCTCGATGCCGACATCGGCCGCCCCATCAGGGTGCGGCGAGCGCAGCTCACGGTGTAGCCGTCGGGTCTCCGCGTGTGCCGCGCGGTCGATCATGGTGTTCTCATCGGCCGAAGCACGGGACGCCTGAGTGACTGGGACCGAGCAAGGGTCATGGCTCGCCCAGCGTCGGGGTCCGATCACAGGGACCGCCACAGTCGGTGGTCACTTGGCCCGGGGTCATGGGTGCCCCTGGCTCGGGAACGAACGGCGCCGCGGTGACCGGGGTCTGGGACGCGACCGGCGCCTGGGGCACCGGTGTGGGCAGAGGGCCGGGCGCGGGGAAGTCGAGGGCGGGTTGGCCGGCGAGGGCGTTGCGCATGAAGTCGGCCCACGTCTCGGCGGGAAAGCCGCCGCCGAACACGCGCGCCTCGCCCTTGATCCCGTACAGCGGTCGGGGCACGTCGGAGTAGCCCATCCACACCGCGGTCGAGAGCTGGGGCGTGTAGCCCACGAACCACGCCGCCCGGTGCTCCTGGGCCGTCCCCGTCTTGCCCGCCGCCGGGCGCCCGATGTCGGCGGCGCGACCGGTCCCGCCGGTGATGACCCCGCCGAGGAGGCTCGTCACCGTGTCGGCCACAGCCGCGTCGAGCACCTGCTCGCCCTGGGGGGCGGTGTTGTCCATCAGCACGCGGCCCTCGTGGTCGAGGACCCGCAGGATGGGACTGGCGGCGGCGCGTGCACCGTGGTTGGCGAACACCGAGTAGCCCGCCGCCATCTCGAGGGGCGAGGTCTCGTAGGCGCCGAGGGCCAGCGACACGCCGTACTGGGTGGTCTCGGGGTCGATCGAGCGCACCCCCAGGCGGTGGGCGAGCTCGGCCACGTTCTGCGGCCCGACGTCCTGGATGAGCTGGGCGAAGACCGTGTTCACCGAATGGGCGGTGGCCTGGCGCAGGTCCTCCTCGCCTCCGTTGCCGGGCTCGGCGTTGGAGATGGTGCACTGCCCGGTGCAGTCGTCCAGCGTGATCGACGGGGGCGCCGGGTACCGGTCGTCGGGGGTGATCCCGCGCTCGAACGCGGAGGCCAGCACGAAGGCCTTGAAGGACGATCCCGGCTGCACGCCGAGGGTGCCGCCAAGGGCGAGGTTCACCTGGCTCTGGGCGAAGTCCCGACCCCCGACCATGGCCTTCACGTGCCCGGTGGCCGGATCGATGGTCACGAGCGACATCTCCAATGGCGGTGCGGTGCCGTCCAGGGTCCGGCTCACCGACTGCTGGGCCAGCAGCTGGAGCCTCGGGTCGAGGGTGGTCTCCACCCGCAGCCCGCCGCGGTAGAGCGTCTCGTGGTCGAAGCGGGCCACCAGGTACCGGCGCACGTAGTCCACGAAGTAGGGGTGGATGGTCGCCACGTCGTTCTGGGGTGGTGCGTGCACCACGGTGGCCGGCCCGGGCGGGTCGCCGAAGGGGGCGTACCAGATGTGCTCCTCCCGGGCGGCCCGGAATTCGGTCGGCGTGAGGTAGCCCTGGTCACGCATGGCCCGCAGCGATTGGATGCGGCGGGCCTCGGCCACCTCGGCATTGCCCCGGGGCCCGTAGTTGTTGGGCGACGCGATGGTGCCGGCGAGCATCGCGGCCTCGGAGGCGGTGAGCTCGGAGACGGGCTTGCGGAAGTAGGACTCCGCCGCCGCGCCCACGCCGTAGGCGCCGTCGCCGAAGTAGATGCTCGTGAGGTAGCGGAACAGGATCTGCTCCTTGGTCAGCTCGCGCTCGAGGCGGCTGGCCAGCAGCGCCTCGCGCAGCTTGCGGCTGAGGTTGCGCTCCCCCGTCGTGTACGTGTTCTTCACGTACTGCTGGGTGATGGTCGAGCCGCCCTCGACGGTGTCGCCCTCCTCGAAGTTGGTGAGGGCGGCGCGCACGATGGCCTCGGGGTCGACCCCGTCGTGGCTCCAGAAGTTGCGGTCCTCCACGGCCACCACCGCGTCCTTGAGGATCTGGGGGAGATCCTCGGGCCGGGTGGGGACGGTCAGCTCGAACTCGCGGAACTGCGTGATGGGGTTGCCGGCGGCGTCGTAGACCGTGGTGGGCATGGATCGCACGCGGGGGTTCCGGTCGGTGGGCAGGGTGCCGGGGACATCGGCCTTGATCAGGGTCCAGAAGGCGGTGGCGGCCGCTGCGGGGACGCACACGCCGACGAGCACCGCGAGGAGCACGACCAGCTTCACGGTCATGCGGGGGATGCCCCACCAGCGCCGGCGGCGCTTGGCCGGCGGGTAGGGGGCGACCCGGTCGGGAGTGCGCGACATCAGGACGCCCGCTCGTAGGTGCAGGCCGGGGCGTCGCCGAGGGTGTCGAGGTTCCGGGCGAACGTGTCCAGCACCAGGGCGCTGGTGGCGGTCGAGGTGCGTTGGTCGGCACTCCAGCCGCCGTCCTCCCACACCTCGTAGACGAGGCCGCACGAGGCGGCGTCGCCCACGACGGTGTACGTGCCCGCGGGCAGGGGGCCCGCGAAGGGCGGCGTGAACCGCGCGCCGACCGCGAAGTCGGCCACGGGCGTCTCCGACACCGTCGTCGAGGTCGTGGGAGCGACGGGCCGGGTGCACGCCGGCACCGGGATGCGGGCCACGGCCTCGTCGACCGAGACGACCAGGTCACCTGGGTGCAGGGCGGTGCAGGTGACCGTCCACGAGGCGCCACCCGCACCGTCCACGATGGCGTCGGCGCCCGCGATCTCCCAGCCCGCACCAGCGGCGAGGGTGGCGACCCTGCCCGTGAGGGGCACCCCCTGGACCACACCGTCGCCGTCGACCTCGTGGCGGGTGATGAGCGCCGTGACGGTGACCGAGGCGTCGACGGGCGGGATCGGCGTCAGGAGGGCGGCCTGCACGTCCACGCTGCCCTGTCCCGTCGCCTCGAGGTCGACGGTGCCGTCCTCCTCGGCCCCGAGGAACAGAACCGTCGACGAGTTCATGGCCAGGTCGGGCGTGCGCCACCCGCGCACCCGGTAGCGGCCGCCGAGGATCCCCTTGGCGTTCCACCGGCCCTGCGCGTTCGTGACCACCTCCAGCACGGCCGAGGTCTCGCCCACGAACCGCTCGAGGCGGACCCGGCCCCGGGGCACGGGCCCGTCCGGACCGACGAGGGTGCCGGCGAGCGAGGCGTCACCCCCGCGGATGGAGACCGGGAAGGCGATGGGGGCGCCCGGGGGCACGGGGGCGAGGGTGACGTCGCGGGTGTCGTCGAAGTGGGGCTCGACGTAGGGCTCCATCGTGGTGCGGGTCGGGTTCTGGAGGGCGTCGATGTCCCGGCCGCTGTCGGCCGAGCACCCGACTGCGACCACGAGCGCGACGACGGCCGCCACCACACTCCAGCGGCGCGCGCCATGGGCCATATGGACCAATCGGCAGCCTCCCCCGCTGGTGTGAGGACGGGCCAGGTGGCCGTGGCAGGAGGGCGCGTCCGATACTGGGGGTATGTACGAGTGGAGCGAAGAGCACCAGATGATGCGCGACGCCATGCGTCGCTTCGTCGAGGCCGAGATCGTCCCCAACCTGGAGGAGCTCGAGCACGGCGACACCCCGCCCTACGAGGTGCTGCGCAAGCTCTGGTCGACCTTCGGCATGGACGCCGCCGCCCGCGACCGCTTCAAGCGCCAGATGGACCGCGAGAAGGCCGTCGCCGCGGGAGAGGCGGAAGCGTCGACCGAGAAGCGCGGCGGCGGGGGCGACGGGTCGATGACCCTCATCCCCATCATCGAGATCTGCCGCTACTGCCCCGGCATGGTGACGGCCATGGGCGTGAGCGTCGGCCTCACCGCCGCCGCGATCATGTCGAAGGGCACCATCGCCCAGAAGGAGCGGTGGGCGCTCGACCTGCTCACCATGGAGAAGATCGGTTCCTGGGCCATCACCGAGCCCGACTCCGGCTCGGACGCCTTCGGCTCGATGAAGGCCACCGCCAAGCGTGACGGCGACGAGTACGTCCTCAACGGCTCGAAGACCTTCATCACCAACGGCCCCTACGCCGACACCATCGTGTTCATCTGCAAGCTCGACGAGGGCGCATCCTCTCCCGCTCTGAAGGGCCGCTCGGGCCCTGGCCCCGAGCAGCGCAAGATCCTCAGCTTCGTCCTCGACTCCGGCATGCCCGGACTCGAGCAGTCGAAGCCCCTGCGGAAGATGGGCATGCACTCCTCCCCCACCGGCCAGCTCTTCCTCGACGACGTGCGCGTCGGCATCGATCGCCTCCTCGGCGAGACCGAGGACCTGCCCTCCGGGGGCCGGGCCGGCGCCAAGGACACCTTCTCCATGGAGCGCACCGGCGTGGCCGCCATGTCGCTCGGCATCGTCGAGCGCTGCCTCGAGCTGTGCACCGAGTACGCCAAGGAGCGGGTCCAGTTCGGCAAGCCCATCGGCGAGTTCCAGCTCATCCAGCTGAAGCTGGCCAAGATGGAGGTCGCCCGCCTCAACATCCAGAACCTGGTCTTCCGCCAGATCGAGATGGCCGCCAACGGCACCGGCATGGACCTCACCGAGGCGTCGGCCTGCAAGCTCTACTCCGCGCAGGCGGCCATGGAGGTCGCCCTCGAGGCCGTCCAGGTCTTCGGCGGCAACGGCTACATGGCCGAGTACCAGGTCGAACAGCTCGCCCGCGACGCCAAGGTCCTCCAGATCTACGCCGGCACCGACGAGATCCAGATCTCCCAGATCGCCCGCAATTTGCTCAGCGCCTGA
>CAYYDZ010000036.1:19193-21269 GCA_964470715.1 uncultured Microthrixaceae bacterium
GCGACCATCTTCCCGATCACGGGCGTGAACTTGAAGCCGTGGCCCGAGCAGGGTGACGCGATGACCACGGGGCCGCGTCGGTCGAGGACGAAGTCGTCGTTCGGGGTCGAGGTGAACAGGCAGGTCTCGGCCCGCAGGGGCACTGGGTCGAGCCCGGGGAGCCAGATCTCGACGTAGTCGGCGAGGCGGCGCAGGGCGTCCTGGCGCACCTCGAAGGGCCCGTCGGCGGGGTCGATGATGGTGGGCACGCTCTCCTCGCCGACCTTCACCGCGGTGCCGGGGAAGGAGGTGCGCCGGCCGCCGATGCCCGGGTCGCCCATGCCATAGGCACCGAACGACGCCGCCGACGCGCTGGACGTGTCCCGGTAGTGGATGAACGAGGGCCACACGAGCGAAGGGTCGCGGGGGGCGAACCACCCGGGCTGCTGGAAGGTGACGGTCAGCGGCGGCAAGGGCACGAGGTCCCCGGCCACCGGGGCCGCCCAGGCGCCGGCCGCAACCACCACGACGTCGGCTGGGAGCTCACGCCGGTCGGTCTCGACCACCACGCCGCCGTCACGGAGGTGGACGGCCCGGGCGGGCTCTTCGAAGGCGACCTCGGCCCCGAGACCCACGGCGACGTCCTGGGCGGCGCGCACCGTGCGGTCGGCGAAGGAGATGCCCCCGTCGGGCTGGAACACGGCCGGGCCCTCGAAGCGGAGCCCGGGCCATCGATCGCCGGCCTCCTCCGGACCGAGCAGCTCGTGGCGGACCCCGGCGCGCCCGAGGGCGGCGGCGACCTCCTGGATGCGCTCGGGGATGCCGTGGTCGACGGCGCCGACCCGTTCGAGCAGCTCCTCGTCCGCCGCCTCCTCCAGCTCCGCCCACAGCGGCTCGGCCTCGAGCGCGAGGCGCACGTAGAGGTCGTCGGCGTAGGCCAGGCGGAAGATGCGCACGGTGCCGTGCGACGAGCCCCGGTCGTGCCCGCGCTCGAACTGCTCGAGCAGGGTCACGTCGGCGCCCGCCTTCGCGAGCTGCCATGCGCCGGCCGAGCCCATCGCCCCACCCCCGACGATCACGACCTTCACCTGTGCTCCTCCTGCGTCGGGGCGCCTTCGGCATCCGGTTCGTCCTTGGCGCTGCTCCGCTCGGCTCGCAACGTCGATCGCAGGGTCATGGCTGGAAGATGCCGATGCCGTCGGGGAAGGCGAGTCCCTCGTCGAGGGTCTCCGGCGGTCGGGGGTCGCCGTCGACGAAGGCGATGGAACGCACCGAGCCGGTGTTCTCGCCGGGGCCGAAGCCGTTGACGGGATCGGCCACGACGCCGATGTCGGCGTAGTAGATCGTGCCGTCGGGGGCTACGCCGAGGCCGAGGGGCGTACCCGTCGAGAAGGGCTCGGGCCCGAGCTCCTCGCCGGCGGGGGGCTGGAGGACGGTGCGGACGAAGGCGCCGTCGGCGCCGTACTCGTTGATCACCCCCGTGATGATGCTGGACACGTAGAAGCCTCCGTCGGGCGCGGGCGCCACCGAGTGCGGCGTCGAGAGCCCGTGCGGCCCCGCCGGGATGAACACCTCGCTGGTCACCGCCCCCTCGTCGACCACGGGGGCGCCGGTCCCGTCGGTGCGCCCGCAGCCGCCCGCGGCATCCGGGCCGGTCGGCCAGTCGCCCGAGTAGCGCCGCACGCCGGCGGTCGGCGGTCGCGCCGAGCCCAGGTAGACGTTGTCGTCGCCGTCGACGTAGATGCCGCCCGCGGTGGCGATGCCGATGTCGACCTTGCAGAAGGCCACGTCGTCGAAGCCCGCGTTCTCGGCGCCGTCCACGTACTCGCCGCCGGTGAAGGGCGGGAACCAGACGATGAGCTGCCCGTCGCCGTCCCCGTTGGCCTGGTTGCCGACGTCGGTGGTCAACACTCGACCGTCGGAGAGGAAGCCGCACCCGTAGTTCTCGGCGTTGTCGCCCGAGCCCTGGTAGGTCGGGGTGAGCTTGCCGACCTGGGTCGCCGACAGGTCGCCCACGGTGTCGCCGTCGAGGTGGAAGATGCCCCAGCCCTGCAGCGGGTCGGGCTGGTTGGTGTCCTCCCCGGCGATGAACTGGGT
>CAYYDZ010000036.1:21369-22469 GCA_964470715.1 uncultured Microthrixaceae bacterium
CGCGCTCGACCGCGCCCTCGGCGACGAGGGGCTCGCCGGTCGGATCGGTGCGCCCGCACCCGCCGGCGGCGTCGGGACCGGTCGGCCAGTCGCCCGAGAAGCGCAGCACGCCGGCGGTCGGCGGCCGGGCCGAGCCCACGTAGACGTTGTCGTCGCCGTCCACGGCGATCCCGCCGGGCGTGGCCAGGCCGATGTCGACCTTGCAGTGCGCGACCGGGGCGAAGCCGGCGTTGTTCGCGTCGGGGTCGAGGGTTCCCCCTGTGAAGGGCGGGAACCAGACCGTCAGCTGCCCGTCGGCGGGGCCGGTGACCTCGTTGCCGATGTCGGTGGTGACGAGCGCGCCGGTGGACAGCACCGCGCACCCGAAGTTGTCCGGGTGGCTCTGGTAGGTCGGCGTGAGCTTGCCCACCTGGTTCACCGAGAGCTCGCCGAGCTGGTCGCCCTCCAGCTGGAAGATCCCCCATCCCGGGGTGACGTCGGGTTGGCCGGTGTCCTCGCCGGCCACGAGCAGGCCGCCGGGCAGCAGGCAGACCTGGCCGTTGAGGTCGCGGCCTTCAGGGTCGTCGTCGGCGTTGGTGGCGACCTCCTGTGCGGGGAAGCCCTCGGCGTCGGCATAGGCCCAGAGGTTGTTGCCCTCGGGGCTGAACACCAGCGGGGCGTCCGGGGGCGCCACCGTGGTGCTCGACACCGGCGGCACGGTGAAGGGCGGCGCCGTGGTGGTGGGTGGGGGCGCGGCGTCCTGCCCGTCGCTGCTGCACGACGCCGCGGCGGCCACCAGCGCGGCGGCGGCCACGACGGCCACGAGGGGTCGGAGGCGGCGGGAGCGGGTCACGGCACCGGCGCCAGGGCAGGATCGAAGGCGTGGGTGTCGACCAGCCGGTCGTAGCCCTCGGCGATGGGCGGCAGCGCGGTGGTGTCGTTGACCGCCAACACGCTCAGCCGGTCGAAGTCGCTGCCGAGGTCGGGTATGGCCTCGGTTGTGCACGCCAGCGCCTCGGGATCGCTGTCGACCGTCGGCTCGAGGACGCACACCAGGGCGCCGTTGGGGTCGTCGACGCCCTTCGACAGGAACACGGCGAAGTCGCCCGCTCCTGCATCGG
>CAYYDZ010000037.1:0-3149 GCA_964470715.1 uncultured Microthrixaceae bacterium
GTGAGGGCCCCTACGGCGCCCTGGACTGCACCACCGCGAGCTCGATCTACGCCGGCCTCACCTTCGGCGGCCTCACCACGCGGGCCACCGGCGAGGTGCTCGACACCACGGGCGCCCCGATCCCGGGGCTGTATGCCGCCGGGAGGGTGGCCGCCGGGTTGCCGCTCGAGGGCCGCACCTACGCGTCCGGCCTGTCGATCGGCGACGCCACGTTCTTCGGCCGCGTCGCGGGCCGACACGCAGCGTCCACCCGTCCACTCCCCGGGTAGGAGCGCAGGGACTTTGGTCCCTGGCGGCACGCTGGGACGCGCCCGTAGAGTGCGCGGCCATGAGCGAGAACGTCTACGACGGCCCAGCCAACCTCGTCACCAGCGTCGGTGACTCCTTCGCCACCTGCCACCTCGTCGCCGTACTCGACGGGGCCGGCTGGAAGGGTGAGATCACCGAGATCGCCTTCCGCACCCAGATGGTGCCGTTCCCCTTGAACGACTCCGAGTGGCTGCGCATCGACGGCGTCGAGGGCCAGCCCGTCCTCAAGGTGCACGTCGCCGACGAGGCCGACGACGCCGCCAAGGTGTCGGCCGAGGGCAACCCCTTCGGCTAGAGGGCGAAGCAGTTCAGCGTGATCGACCGGTGCGCCAGTGCGTCCTGGATGCCGCTGTAGACGGTGCCGTCGTAGGGCAGGCCGACGTGGCCAACCACCCGCAGCGGGCACTGCGCCTGCACCTTCACGTTGGCGTTGTTGCCGTCGTTGGCGAGGAACGAGGTGGTGTAGGGCTGGACGATGCCGTCGTTCACCGAGGCGATGTTCGTGTAGCTGACGTTGCCGATGGTGTCGTCGCCGGCGTTGAGCGCGGCCAGGAACGACGACCCGATGGCCATCTGCTGGCAGGCGACGACGCCGGCACACGACCCGAGGCCCAGCAACCGGAGCAGGTTGGCCACGGCGGCGCCGTAGTGGGGCGCTCCCAGGCTGACGGCGCTGTCCACCACGTTCGCGCCACCCCGGTACTTGAGGAAGTGGCGGATCACGAGGCCGCCCTGGGAGTGGCCGATGAGATCGACACGGGCGGCGCCCGTCGCGGCCCGGACCGCGCCGACCTTGGAGGCGAGGTCCTGCGAGATCGCCCCGATGTCGCCGAGGCCGCTGCCAGGGAGCCCGAAGATCCAGACCTGGTAGCCGTCGGCACGCAGGCGGGCGGCGAGGGGCTCGTAGTAGATGCTCGCGAGGGTCTGGCCGGCCAGGGTGCCGGCCACGATGATCACGGGGTCCCTCCCCGCGATCGCCGCCGGCGCCGCGCCGGCCGACGCCGCCGGGGCTGCCACCGCGGCCAGAACGGCCACCACCGCTGCTGCGAGCATGCGACGCATTCGTCTCTCCCGTCGTCTGGGCCCCCACGGCCCGGGTGAACACCGTGAATCTACCGGTGGCGGCCTCACGCCGTCACGATGGCGGCCGCAGCGCCAACGGGCCGTCGCCCTGGTTGATGACGAAGGTGGCCGCGTCAGAGAGGTAGGCGAGCAACTCGGCCTTGGTCTCGTCGTCGGCGTCCGCGGCCTCGACCGCATCGGTCATGTGGCGCACCCAGGTGTCGCGCTCGCGCTCGCCGATGGCGAACGCCAGGTGGCGCGCCCGCAGGCGGGGATGGCCCCGCTCCTCGCTGTAGGTGCCGGGACCGCCCCAGTACTGGCCCAGGAAGAGCGCGAGGTGGCGCTTCCCCGGCTCGAGGTCCTCGGGGTACATCGGGCGCAGGACCGGGTCGTCACCCACCCCCTCGTAGAAGCGCTGGACCAGCGAATCGAACCAGGCCTGGCCGCCGACGCGCTCGTAGAGGGTGGGGGCCACCTCAGCGCTTCACTTCAGCAGGTGGCGGCCCGAGTAGACGGGCAGGTCGAGGTAGGTCAGCACCCCCGGGTCGGCATCGCAGACCAGCGGGATGGCGTTGATCACGTGCATGGCGGTGGCCAGGCACCCGGCGTGGTTGTGGTCGCCCACGTGGGACGACACCGACAGCTCGATCTTCATGCACGGCTCGCCGTCCACCTCGATGCGGTAGCCCGCGCCCTGGGGCCACTCGGGGGCGTCCCCGTCGCGGAGGCGGGTGACGTGCTCGACCACGATCTTGGCCTCGCCGCCGACGATGCCGCGGATCTCGAAGCGCATCCCCGAGATGGTGCCCGCGGCGATGGGGCCGGACGCGATCTCGAAGTCCTCGTCGGCGGTGATGACCTCGTGCCACTCGGTGATCTCGTCGAGCTCGACGTCGAGCGCCTCGGCCACGAGGGCCACGACCGGCCCCCACGCCAGGGCGGTGGAGCCGGGTGAGAGCAGCAACGACTGCGAGGCGTCGGCCTTGCCGAAGCCCATGATCTCGAACATCGTGAACGGGTTGTCCCACGTCGCGTAGTTCACGATCTCGGCCATGCGGACCGTGTTGATCTCCTTGCACATGGCCAGGGCGGGGATGGTGATGCCGGCGTTGCCGAAGCCGGGATCGATGCCCGACGTGTAGAACGACGTGCCGCCTTCGAGGCAGGCCCGCTGGAGCTGGTCGTGGAAGCCGGCCTGGCGCGGGAACAGCAACGGGACGAACGAGGTGTTGACCACGTTCTTGCCGCCGGCGAGCATCCGGCAGAGGTCGTCGACGACCTCTCCCGGCCGGACGTCGGAGTGGGCCATGTAGCAGACGCAGTCGGCCTCGGAAGCGAGCAGGGCCTCGGCGTCCTGGGTGGCGGTGACCCCGAGGGCCTCGACCCCGCAGAGCTCGCCGGCGTCTCGCCCGGCCTTGTCGTCGGAGTGCACCCAGAGCCCGGTCAGCTCGAGGTCGGGGTGCGCGGCGATGGCCGGCACCGCGTGGACCCCCACCGTGCCCGTCGCCCATTGGATCACTCGATAGCTCACTGGTACCCCCTCGTCGGTCGCGCGCCCAACCTAGGAGCGGTCCCGAGGGGTGTCTACTCGCCAGCACTACCGTGGGTGCGATGCCAGAGGGGGACGACGACGGGCCGGACCGGTCGCCCGGTCCGCGCGAGGACGAGACGGCGACGGCCCCAGCCCGCGATCCCCGCGTCGACGACTACGACCGCATGCCTCGGTGGGTGCCCCGGGCCATCGCCCTGTTCTTCCTCGGCATCGTGGCCCTGGCCAC
>CAYYDZ010000037.1:3249-22458 GCA_964470715.1 uncultured Microthrixaceae bacterium
GCCATCTGGGTCGGCGTGCTCTCGCAGTTCGTCCCCGTGGTCGGCACCTACCTCGCCGGCGCGCTCCCGCTGGTGATCGCACTCATCGACCAGCCCATCGAAGCCCTCTGGGTGCTCGCCGCCATCGTCATCTACCAGCAGGTCGAGAACTACCTGCTGGCGCCTCCCATCACCGCCCACACCATGGACATCCACCCGGCAGTGGCCTTCGGGGCGGTCATCGCAGGCGCCAGCATCCTCGGTCCGGTCGGCGCCCTGTTGGCCCTGCCCGCGGGCGCCACCCTCCAGGCCTTCGTCTCGACCTACGTGAACCGCCACGACGTGGTGGAGACCCACCTGACCAAGCCGCCCCGGGAGCGGCGGCCGCTCCTGACCGTGCTCTCGGCGCTGCGCGCCACCCGCCGGGACGACCCCGTCGTTCCCGGCGCCGACGAAGGCACCTGAGTTCTTCCAAAGTTCTCAGTATTTGTCATTGATTTTCAATCTGGTCTGGCCTAGGTTGGCCGGCGTGCGATCGAGGTCCCGAAGCCGTCTTCGCCGCCGGCTTCGGCGGTTGCGCCGCCCCCTCCTCCAAGCGGCAACCACCCCCGACCTCGACGCACGCTCCCCCGGGGCGGGCGCGCCTCCACCACCCGCGCCCGCTCCGGGGGCACCCCGCCGCCGATGGGCCCAGGCCGGTGTGGCCGTCGCCGTCGTGACCCTCGCCATCGCCGGCCCCCGCCCCGACGGGACCGCACCACCGGTAAGGGACCGCGCTCCCCTGCGCCCACTATCGTCCTAGGCGTGCCCGTTCTCGATGATGGCGCGACGGCGGGCGCCACCAGCGGCCGAGAAGCCGACGCGCCCACCGAACCGGCGGCTCGCGCCGAGGCGGTGCCCCTGCCGACTGCATCGACCCGATGGTCGATCTGGCGCGCCCTGTTCCTGCTCGCAAGCCTGATCACCCTCTACGTCCTGTTCCCGCGGGTCGCCGACGTGCTCTCCAGCGCACCCGAACTGGCAACGGTGAAGGTCGAGTGGTTCGCCGTCATCGCGCTGCTGATGGCGTGCAGCTTCGTGTGCTCCTGGGGCCTGATCCGCTGCGCGCTGCCACAGGCCAGCTGGTTCGTGGCCGGCACCGCGCAACTCGTGTCCAACGCCGTCACGAAGGTCATCCCCGCCGGGGCCCCCGTGGGCGGTGCGGTGCTCTACCGGATGCTCTCCGTGGCCGGGATCGAGAAGGCGGAAGCGGGCTCGACGCTGGCGGCGACGTCGCTCATCTCCACCGCAACGCTCAGCGCCCTGCCAGTGGTGGCCGTCGGACTGGCCTTCTTCGGCGCGCCGATCCCTCAAGGCCTGCTGCTCGTGGCCTGGGGCGGCGGCATCTTGTTCCTCCTGCTGTTCGGCATCGGCTTCGTGCTGGTGACCACCAACCAGCCCCTCGTGGTCGTGGGCGGCTGGGTCGAGCGCATCGGGCGGTGGATGGCCCGCAAACGCCACTGGGAGTCCTACCCCAAGGCCGCGGGCTTCGTGGAGCAGCGGGACCGCGTCATCGCAGCCCTCGGTCCTCGGTGGAAGCGCTCGCTGGCCGCCTCCGTGGGCAACTGGACCTTCGACTACCTCGCGCTCGTGGCGGCCCTGCGCGCCGTCGGGGCCAGTCCGCGCTTGTCGGCGGTGTTGCTCGCCTACGGCGCCGCCGCGGTGTTGAGCATGATCCCCATCACCCCGGGCGGCCTCGGCTTCGTCGAGGGCGGCCTGGTGGCGTGCCTCACACTCGCGGGGGTGTCGGTCGACAACGCCCTGCTCGCCACCTTGGCCTTCCGGCTCTTCTCGTTCTGGCTCCCGCTGCCCGCCGGCCTCGTCGCCTACCTGGCCTTCCGGAGACGCTACGGCCCGCTCGGGCAGATCCCCATGGACGACGACGACTCACCGAGTCCGCTGGCGCCGGCGACCCCCTGAGGGGGATCGGGCCCCTCGCGCGTCCGGCGCTACAGGAGGAAGCGGCCGCAGATCGGCCACGGCTGGGAGCCCCGCGCCGCGTAGAGCGCCTTGGCCCGTGCATCCTGCTCCCACGGCGGGGCGTCCGACGGGAGGCCAACGCCGCCGACGGACCGCCAGGTCTGGAGATCGAACTGGTACGCGCCGTAGAAGCCGTTGCCGGTGTTGGACGCGTAGTTGCCGCCCGACTCGCAACGCCGCAGCGCCGCCCACTTGTCACCGCCGACCGCCGCCGCATCTCGGGCCGCCCGAGCCGCGGCCTCGGCCTGGCGGACACCGATGAGGGTGATCTCGGCGAGCTGGAGGGCGCGCTCGGCGTGCGGGACCTCCTGGCGAGCCTCCTCGAGGCGCTGGTCCAAGCCGTCGAGGCGCTCGACCGTGCGCTCCACGTCCTCCGAGGTGCCGTTGCGCAATTGCTGGAACTCCCGAGCCACCAGGCGGGTGTCGATGCTCTGCTCGGCGAGCATCGTCTGCCGCCAGAGCAGATCACTGGCCTCCTCGGTGTCGGCCAGCAGCTCGATGCTGCTCTCGTTGCCACCGCTCATGTAGGCGGCCACCGAGAGCTGGCGAGCTTGGCGGCGCTTCGAGCGGAGCTGCTCGGTCAGGGCGAGCTCGTCGGCCTGGAGGTCGCCGAGGTCGGCCTGGGCATCGACGATGGCGGCCTCGGCCTGTCGCACGGCGGCGTGAGCATCGTCCAGGTGGGTGCGGGCGGCTTCCACCTGCTCCTCCGCTTCGCTCACGGTCAGCGCGTCGGCGGCAGGGGCGATCGAGACGAGCGTGGCGAGCATGGCCCAGACCACCGCGACGGTGGCGGCCGCAACCCCCCAAGGCAGGTGCAGGGGCGCGGACCGGCGGGCGACACAGAGTTGGGGGCACGGCGCCGGAACCCCCGGGGGACCCTCCGACCCGCGCGGCTGATCCGCAGGCCGCACCCCGCCCAAGGTAGCGGGCCATCCGCGACGAGTCATGGTCGCCCCCGGCGGGCGGTCCCGTCCCCAACCGCACGCGACGCCGGACCCCCCACCCCGGGCCGGCGCCGATACCGTGACCAACGCCCGGCCGGCCGCTGATCCCGACGGCCCCCCTGTAACGAAGTGACCCGTACCTGGACGGTCCGAGAACCGAGTCGGAGGACGGCCCATGACCCACCTCATCCACCTGCGGCACCTCGCTCTCGCCGCCATCTTCAACCCCCGGTGGACCGGCGCGACGACCGGTCACCGCTAGGACCAGTTCCCCGTGCCCTCCGCTCACCGCACGCTGACCGCCTCCCACATCCGCGACGTGGCCCACCGGTGCTTCACACCACCGGGCGGCGGACCACCCGGCGAGCAGCTCGGCCTCGAGCTCGAGTGGCACACCATCGCGGCAGGACAGCCCGACGAGCGCCTCGACCTCGACGCCCTCCGGGCCGCCGCCGTCGGGCCCGGTCCACTCCCGGCGGGCGGCACCCTCAGCTTCGAGCCCGGCGGCCAACTCGAGCTCAACACCGCACCCATCGTGGGGCTCGACCGGGTGTGCACCGCCGCCCACGTCGACACGACGGAGCTGAGCCGGCGCATGGAACACGTGGGCGTCGCGCTGGTGCCCCTCGGCCTCGATGCGGGACGACCGCCGCGCCGAGTGCTCCACTCGGGCCGCTACGACGCCATGGAGGCAGCCTTCGACGCCAAGGGCCCGCACGGCCGGCGCATGATGTGCAACACCGCCGCACTCCAGGTGAACGTCGACCTCGGTCCGGACGATCCCGCCGTGCGCTGGCGTCGGGCCCACGCCCTTGGCCCCACCCTCATCGCCACCTTCGCCAACTCGCCCTTCGGCGCGGAGGGCGGCATCGGGCGCCCCAGCGGCTGGGTGGCCAACCGACTGGCCACGTGGTGGGCCATCGACCCGAGTCGCACAGCGGCTCCGGCCCTCGGTCCGGACCCGGCCGAGTCGTGGGCCCGCTACGCCCTCGCGGCCAACGTCTTGTTGATCCGCAGCGAGTCCGACGACGACGCCACTCCCCTGCGGGCGCCGTTCTCGTTCGCTCGTTGGATGGCCGAGGGCCATGAGCGGGGCTGGCCGACCATCGACGACTTCGCCTACCACTTGACGACCCTCTTCCCGCCCGTGCGTCCTCGGGGGTGGCTCGAGCTGCGCATGCTCGATGCCCTCGACGCCGACACCTGGCCCATCGCCGTCGCGGTCCTCGTCGCCCTGCTCCTCGACCCCGCGGCCGGGATGGCCGCGGACGAGGCCACCGGGTCGACGGCAGGGCGTTGGTCGGACGCCGCCCAGGTGGGCCTCTCGGACCCCGGCCTCGCCCGATCGGCGGACTGCTGCTTCGTCGCCGCCCTCGATGCCCTCCCTCGCCTCAATGCCTCTGCCGGCGTGCGCGACGCCGTGGGCGCGTACGCGGAGCGCTACATCGAGCGCCGCCGTTGCCCCGCCGATGACCGCCTGGACGAGTGGCACCGCACCGGGCGCCTCCTGCCGGCCGGGATCCCCTGCGGACGGGAGCCGGCGTGGGCGAGCTGACGGTGGTGCCCACCCGCGACGAGGTTGCGAAGGAGCTGGCGCGGTGTCGGGCCAGAACCCTCGCACTGGTCGACGCCCTGGACGAGGTGGACCAGCAGCGCCAGCAGTCTCCCCTCATGTCGCCGGTGGTGTGGGACCTCGCCCATGTGGGCAACTACGAGGACCTGTGGCTCGACCGGGCCCTGGGCGGCCCCGCGCCCCTCCACCCCGAATACGACGACCTCTACGACGCCTTCCGCCACCCGCGCGCCGACCGCCCCGCGCTTCCCCTCCTCGGCCCCGGGGCCGCCCGCGCGTACGTGGCCGAGGTGCGAGACCGCGTCCTCGACCGCCTGGACCGACTCCCCGGTGACGACCCCTTCGCCCCAGGTGGCGACCCGCTCCTCGCCGGCTCCTTCGTCTACGGCATGGTCCTCCAGCACGAGCATCAGCACGACGAGACGATCCTCGCCACCCGCCAGCTCATGGGTGAGCGGGCCACCCCGCCAGTGGGCACCACCCCCGCGCCGTCCGTGGGCCGCGAGCTCTCCGACCAGGTGCTGGTACCGGGCGGTTCGGTCTTGCTCGGCAGCGACGCCGACCCGTGGGCCTACGACAACGAGCGCCCTGCACACGTGGTCGAGATCGCCCCGTTCCTCTTGGACGTCGCTCCCGTCACCAACCGGGCGTACCTGGCCTTCGTCGCCGACGGCGGCTACGACGACGCGCGGTGGTGGTCGCCGCCGGGCTGGGAGTGGTGCAACGAGGCCCGCCTCGAGGCGCCCCAGTTCTGGCAACGCCACGGCGACGGCTGGGCCGTCCTGCGCTTCGGCGAGCACCTGCCGCTGAACCCCCTCGAGCCGGTGCAGCACGTTTGTTGGTACGAGGCAGAGGCGTACGCCCGCTGGGCCGGCCGACGCCTGCCCACCGAGGCCGAGTGGGAGTGTGCCGCCGGTTGGGACCCGGCCACCGGAGTGGCCCATCGCTACCCGTGGGGAGACGACGCTCCCACCGAGGCCCACGCCAACCTGGGCCAGCGCCACCGGGGTCCCGCCGCGGTGGGCTCCTACCCGGCGGGCGTCAGCCCGAGCGGCTGCCACCAGCTGATCGGAGACGTGTGGGAGTGGACCTCCTCCGATTTCCGTCCCCACCCCGGGTTCGTGCCCTTCCCCTACCGCGAGTACTCCGAGGTGTTCTGGGGCTCGGAGTACAAGGTCCTCCGCGGCGGTTCGTGGGCCACCGACCCCCTCGCCACGAGGGCCACGTTCCGCAACTGGGACTACCCGATCCGCCGCCAGATCTTCGCCGGGTTCCGCTGCGCGGCCGACGTCGACGAGGGGGGCGCCTGACCGTGTGCCGTCACATCGCCTACCTGGGCCCGGCCATCACCCTCCAAGCGCTGCTCGTCGATCCACCCCACGCGTTGGCCCACCAGGCCTGGGCCCCCGAACGCCAGGTGAGCGGCACGGTGAACGCCGACGGGTTCGGGGTCGGCTGGTACGACCTGGCCCGTCGGCCCGAGCCCGCGGTACACCGCACGACCTCGCCGATGTGGGCCGACCGCTCGTTCGCCAGCTTCGCCGGGCTCGTGGCCTCGTCCTCGGTGATCGCCGCAGTTCGGGGCGCCACCGCCCCTGCGCCCACCGAGGAGAGCGGCACCCCGCCCTTCGCTGCGGGACGCTGGCTGTTCGCCCACAACGGTGCGGTCGACCGCTTCCGCACCGGGGTCGGCGCCGAGCTGCGCCGGCTGCTCACGCCCGCGCAGGAGTCGGCCATCCTCGGCGCCGCCGACAGCGAGGTCCTCTTCCACCTCGCGCTGGCGGCGCTCGCCGAGGGCGCCGAGCCCGGCGCGGCCCTCACACGGGTCGTGACCGAGGTCGAGGCCCGCTCGGGCGGCCGCCTGAACCTCGTCCTCACCGACGGCCAGGTCCTCGCCGCCACCCGCGTCGGCGACTCGCTCTGGCGCCTCGCCGACGGCGTCCGCAGCATCGTCGCCTCCGAGCCCTTCGACGACGACCCTGCCTGGGCCGAGGTCCCCGAGCGGACGCTCGTCACCGGCACCGCCGGCGCCCTCACCCTCCACCCGATCGACCCACCGACCTGAGCGCCTCGGCCGGCGCCCCTCCCGAAACGAGCCCACTCGTGCCCTCCCCCACCCTCCTCCCCGTCGAGGTCCACCTCCGGCCCGACGAGCTCGAGCGCGCCCTCAGCGCCGACGTGCGCGCCGGGCTGACCGCCACCCCGAAGGTGCTGCCGCCCAAGTGGTTCTACGACCAGCGCGGCTCCGAGCTCTTCGACGAGATCACCCGTCTCGACGAGTACTACCCGACCCGCTGTGAGCGCGAGATCATCGAGCGGGTCGCCACGGAGGTGGCGGCCTTCGGCGCCGAGACCCTCGTCGAGCTGGGCTCGGGCTCGTCGGAGAAGACCCGCCGCCTCCTGGACGCCATGGTGGCCGACGGGCGCCTGGCCCGGTACGTGCCCTTCGACGTGAGCGAGGAGTTCCTGCGTTCCTCGGCCGATGCACTCGCCGAGCAGTACCCCGGCCTCGCGGTGGGTGCCGTGGTCGGGGACTTCGAGCGCCACCTCCCCGCCCTCGCCGCGCTCCCCGGCGAGGGACCCCGCCTCGTCGCCTTCCTGGGAGGCACCATCGGCAACCTCGACCCGGCGCAGCGCGCCACCTTCTTCGCCACCCTCGCCGGCGCCCTGCGCCCCGGCGACGGCCTGCTGCTCGGCACCGACCTCGTGAAGGACGCCGACCGCCTGGTGCGGGCCTACGACGACGACGCCGGGGTCACGGCCGCGTTCAACAAGAACGTGCTGGCCGTCATCAACCGCCACCTCGACGCCGACTTCGACCTCGACCGCTTCGCGCACGTGGCCCGATGGGACGCCGAGGCCGAGTGGATCGAGATGCGCCTGCGCTCGCTGGGGCCCCAACAGGTCCACGTGGGCGACCTCGAGCTCGTGGTCGAGCTCGGCGACGGCGAGGAGATCCGGACCGAGATCAGCGCCAAGTTCCGTCGCGAGCGGGTGGTCGCCGAGCTCGGCACCGCCGGCCTCGACCTGCGGGAGTGGTGGACCGACGCGGCCGGGGACTTCGCCCTCAGCCTCAGCGTCCGGCGCTGACCCTCAGCGAGCGGAGGTCACGCTCAGATCGGCGACGGCGTCGACCAGGCGGTCCAGCTCCTGGTTGGTGTTGTAGTAGTGCACCGAGGCCCGGACCATTCGGTCGAGGCCACGGTCCGCGAGGTCCCAGCGGGCGCTCGTCACGGCGGTGACCGACGTGTTGATCTGGCGCTCGCGCAGGGCCTGGGCCACGTCGGCGGCGTCCCAGCCGTCGATGGTGAAGGTGACGATGCCGCAGCGCCGAGCGCCCCGATCGTGCACCCACACCCCGTGGAGTGCGCCGAGGCGGGTGCGCAGCTGTTCCGCCAGGTCGACCACCCGGGTCTCGATCGCATCCAGGCCGATGTCGAGGGCGTAGTCGATCGCCGCGACCAAGCCCAGCTTGGCCGCCACACCCACTTCCCAGAGCTCGAAGCGTCGGGCGTCCCCGCGCATCTCGTACCCTCGGTCGGTCTCCCACGAGGCGCCGAACAGGTCGAGCACCGGTGGCTCGATGCGACCGAGCGCCCGGTCGGAGAGCCACAGGAAACCCGTCCCCCGCGGCCCTCGCAGGAACTTGCGGCCCGTCGCGCACAACACATCGCAGCCGATCGCGGCCACGTCGACCGGCAGCTGGCCAACCGACTGGCAGGCATCGAGCAGGTACAGCGCATCGCTGTCCCGCAGCACCGCGCCGATGCCTGCGGCCGGGTTCACGAGCCCACCCTGGGTCGGCACGTGGACCGCAGCCACCAGTCGAACCCGCTCGTCGAGGAGACCGGCCAGCGCGTCGACGTCCACCTGGCCTTCGTCGTCGTCGGGGATCACCTCGATGGTCGCGCCCGTGCGCCTTGCGACCTGCAACATGGCGATGACGTTGCTGGCGTACTCGGACTTCGAGACGAGGATGCGGTCACCTTCGGCGAGGGGCACGCCGTAGAAGCCGAGGTCCCAGGCGCGGGTGGCGTTGTCGGTGAAGGCCACCTGTTCACGCCGGCCTCCGACCAGCGCGGCGGCGACGTCGTAGAAGCGATCGATGGCCTCGGCTCGGATGGCCGCCGCCTCGTACCCCCCGACCCGCGCCTCGAGCCACAGGTGGTCGGTCATCGCGTCGAGCACGGGGCGGCTCGGCAACGCCGCGCCGGCGTTGTTGAAGTGGGCCACGTGGGCCACCCCGGGAGTGTCGTGGCGCACACGCGGGAGATCGATGGCGGCCATGCCCAGATGTGTAGCAGTCACCCGTCGGACGCCGGCTCAACTCGACCGGAGGGGCACCGATGAGTACCCCAAGTGTCTCTCTCGGATCGAGGTCTGCTGTGCTGCTAGTGGCGCTGGTGCTCGCCGTGGTCGTTGCCATCGTCGCCGCCGTGGCCGCCCGTGAGCGGAGCGCGCGCAAGCGCCTCGAGTCCGAGCTGAACCAGTTCGCCCACCACGACCGACTCACCGGCCTGCCCAACCGCTCGGTGCTCGAGACCTGGGTGGCCGACTGCCTCACGTCCTCGCGCCGCCACTCGGCCCGGGCTGCGACGATGCTCATCGACCTCGACCGGTTCAAGCGGGTCAACGACACGTACGGGCCCAACGTCGGCGACGAGCTGATGAAAGCCATCGCGGCGCGCCTGCGGACGGTCCTGCGACCTCAGGACAAGCTCATCCGCAGCGGCGGGACCCAGTTCGCCATGCTGTGCCCGGAGATCCCCGACTCCACCGCGGCCGAGCAGCTCGCCCGACGCGTGCTCGGTGCCATCCAGACGCCCTTCCAGGTCGAGCAGGACCTCATCTCCACGGATGCATGCGTCGGCGTGACCGTGACCGACGAGCGCCTGAGCGACGTCACCTCGGTGCTCCTCGATGCCGAGGTGGCGCTCTACAAGGCCAAGGACGACGGCCCCGGGACCATCGCGATGTACGAGCAGTCGATGCACGCCCGCCTCACCCCCGCCAACGCCAACAAGCGCCTCACCGAGGCCTTGGCCCGTGGCGAGTTCCAGCTGCTCTACCTGCCCATCATCTCCCTCGAGAACGACCGGATGACCGGTGTCGAAGCCCTCATCCGTTGGATGGACCCCGAGCGTGGGCTCATCAGTCCCGGCGAGTTCCTGCCCGCGATGGAGGAGACCGGCCTCATCGTGCCGGTGGGCGAATGGGTGCTGCAGGAGGCATGCCGTCAGATCGTGGAGTGGGAGTGGGCCTACCCCGACCTGGGTCCCCTCGACATGACGGTCAACGTCTCCGCCCGCCAGGTGGCCCAGAGCGACTTCCTGGACGTGCTGCGTGAGGCGGTGAAGGTGCCGCCGGGCACCCGACCCCCGCAGCTGTGCCTCGAAGTGTCCGAGGCGGCCCTGCGCGATGACCTCGACACGGCTTGGACGATGCTGCGCCAGGCCAAGGAGCTCGGCATCTCCCTCGCCCTCGACGACTTCGGAACAGGCTCCTCTTCCATCCAGTCGGTGCGCACCTTCCGCTCGGATGTCATGAAGATCGATCAGCAGTTCGTGCAAGGCCTCGGCATGGCTCGCGAGGACACGGCCATCGTCGAGCTCATGATCGCCCTGGCCAACGAACTGGGCATGGTCACGATCGCCGAGGGCGTCGAGACCCCACAACAGCTCGAGACGCTGCGCAAGCTCAAGTGCCACCGCGCCCAGGGCTACCTCTTCGGCCACCCGGTCTCGGCCCAGGTCATCGAGGACATGCTCTACGACATCTCCCTCACCCGCACCCACGCAGGGCCGGCGCACGACGCCTCGCTGCCCCAGCGGGGCAGCGCCACCCCCGCCGAGGTGCTTCTGCCCGTCGACCATGCCGCGCCCTCCCCTGCCGTCGGGGGGGGACCCGCATCCCCCCAGATCCCTGCCCAATCGCCCGCAGCCTGGCCCGGCAGCGAGACCGAGGTCGCCGCCGCCGCGGCCAAGGCCGGTCGAGCCGCCCTCGCTGCCCGAGTGGCCCAGGCCGTCGAGGCGGAGCGTCGCGACTCGGCCGCGTCGTCGGCGTCGGCGTCGACCTCCGGGGCCGCCTCCTCCGCGGACGGTACCCCCATCCAGCGAGACGCTCCCCGGCCCCACGACCCCCAGCCGCTCATGGCCCCCCGCCGCCACGGCCCCGCCACGCCGGCCGGCACTGTGGTCCCCCCGGTCAGCCGGGTCCCCCGCCGGCGCTCCGAGCTCGCCGGCTAGCCCACCCACACGCTCGCGCCCTGGGGTTGGCGGCCTAGCATGCGCGCCGTGATCCGCAGGGCAAGGACGGCGATGCTGGCGCTCGTCGTGGCCGCGGCGGCGCTTGCCACGTGGTCGGCGGGAACGTCGGCCGAGCCCACGACCAGCACGACCACCGCGCCGAGCGATGTGCCACCGACCGCCTGGTACCACGACGGGGTCGTGGCCGCCCTCGACGCCGGTGCGCTTCGCACCTTCACCGACGGCACCTTCCGCCCACGCCTCCGGGTGGCGCGCCTGCAGTTCGCCGCCGCGCTGTGGCGGGTCGACGGCCGCCCCACGCCCAGCGGGACCACCGGCGTCGTCGACGTCGCCCCCGACTCACCTCATCGCCGGGCCGTGGACTGGGTCACGTCCAACGGACTGCTCGACCTCACCGCCGATTCGCGCTTTCGACCCCACGACGCGCTCACCCGTGCCGCGCTCGTCCGCGCGCTCTGGCGGCGCGCCGGCGCACCGACCGGGAGCCCGGCGCTCCACTTCGTCGACGTGGCGGACGGTGCCCGATACGCGCGGGCAGCGGCGTGGGCCATCGACACCGGCGTCCTGCGACCGCCGAGGGACGACCGCTTCAGACCGAGCGGGCCGGTCACCAGAGCACAGCTCGCGGCGGCCCTCTTCCCGCCTGCCCGACCGGACCGTCGACCGAACGTGGTCGAGATCCTCACGGACGACCAGACGCTCGAGTCGATGCGGGTCATGCCGAACGTCCAGCGGCTGATCGCCGACGAGGGGACCACCTTCTCGAACGCCGTCGCCACCTTCCCGCTGTGCTGTCCCGCCCGGGCCACGCTGCTCACCGGCCAGTACGCGCACAACACCGGCGTCCGCAACAACGTCCTTCCCCTTGGCGGCTACGCCACCCTCGACCACACGAACACCCTCGCCACCTGGCTGCACGACGCGGGCTACGTCACCGCGCACGTCGGCAAGTACATGAACTGCTACGGCAGCACCGACCAACGGTGTGGGACCGCCGGTCCCGAGGTCCCCTCCGGGTGGGATCGCTGGTTCGGCCTCGTGGACCCGTATCCCGCCAACCTCGGCTACATGTCGTTCGACGTGCTCGACGATGGCGCCTTGCGTCACGTCGGTCCGGCCCCCGACGTCTACCAGACCGACGTGTTGGCCGATCGGGCCGTGGCCGACATCGAGGACCTCAGCCGAGGAGAACGCCCCTTCTTCGTCAGCGTGTGGACGCAGGCGCCGCACTCGGGCATCGGCCCCACCGCGCCGAACAACCAGTCGCCCGCCCCGTCCCCCCGCTACGCCGGGAGCGCGGCAGGAGAGGAACTGCCGAACACGCCGTCGTTCGGGGAGCCCGATGTCGCCGACAAGCCGTCGTACGTCCGTGGCTGGTTCGCCGACCACTGGGGGACGAACGAGCGGTACGGGCTGACGCGCTCCTACCGGGCGACGCTCGAGTCGCTCCGGTCGGTGGACGACCTCGTGGGTGAGGTCGTGGGCGCGCTCGCGGAGACCGGTGCACTCGAGCAGACGGTCATCGTGTTCACGTCGGACAACGGCCTGACCTTCGGGGAGCACCGCATGAAGTGGTGGAAGGTGGTTCCCTACGAGGAGTCGATCCACGTCCCCCTCGTGATCCGGGGCCCGGGCTTCCCGGCGGGCGCAACCGCTCAGCAGGTGGTCGGCAACATCGACATCGCCCCTACCCTCGTCGACCTCGCTCAGGCCACCCCCAGGCGCACCATGGACGGCCGCTCGCTCGTTGCCTTGGCTCAGGATCCCGACGTCGCGGCGGACCGAGCCGTACTGGTCGAGAACTGGCCCGACGGCACGTCGCAGGTCGTGCCCCACTACGACGGGGTCCGAGCGCAGGGATGGGTCTACCTCGAGTACGGCGACGGCGAGCGCGAGCTCTACGACCTGCGGGCGGACCCGTACCAACTCACCAACCGGGCGGACGACCCCGCCCTCGCCGACCAGCAGGCTGAGCTGGCGTCGGCGTTGGATCGCCTGCGCGGCTGCATCGGGCCCGCCTGTGAGGCGACGGTGACGATGCCCTGATCCCCGTCGGGCGGAATCCGCTCAGCCGGGCCTGGGGCGCGTGCCGGCGCGGGCCATGCCCGCCTCGAGCTCGGCAATGACCGTCTCGATGACCTTCACGCGGGCGTAGCGCTTGGACTCGGCCTCGATGACGTGCCAACGGTGGCGGTGGCGGTCGGTGCGGTCGAGCATGTCGTCGACGGCCTTCACGTACTCGTCCCACTTCTCGCGGTTGCGCACGTCCTCGTCGGTGAGCTTCCAGCTCTTGAGCGGGTCGTGCTTGCGACGCTCGAAGCGGCGCGCCTGCTCCTCCTTGGAGAGGTGCAGCCAGAACTTCACGAGGACCATCCCTTCGTCGGCGAGGGCGGACTCGAATTCGCTGATCTGGTCGTAGCTGCGGTCCCATTCGTCGGGGGTGGCGTAGCCCTCGACCCGTTCGACGAGGACCCGGCCGTACCACGAGCGGTCGAGCACGGCCATCCCACCCCAGCCGGGGAGCACGGGCCAGAAGCGCCAGAGGAAGTGGTGCCGCAACTCGTCGGGCGTCGGCGCCGCGAACTGGGCCACGCGGACGTGGCGGGGGTCCAGGCTGGCCACCAGCCGTTTGATGGCACCGCCCTTGCCGGAGGCGTCCCACCCCTCGAACACCACGCACAGCGGCGGGCCCAGGTCACCGTCGCCCAGCTGACCACCGCATTGGAGGCGCAGACGCAAGAGCCGCTCCTGCGCCACCGCAAGACGCTCCTCTTCCTCGCTGCGGGTCAGCGAGAGCGTCAGGTCCACGTCGTTGAGGCGTCCCATCAGACCCTCACCGACCGTTCGAGTGCATCGACGCAGCGGTCGAGGTCCGCGTCGCTGATGACCAGCGGGGGACAGAAGGTCAGGTGGTTCGGCGGGACGGCGCGGACGATGACGCCGTCCGCCCGCATGGCGTCGCGGACGGCGGCGATGTCCCTGCCCTCGTGCAGGCTCACCGCCCACACCGCCCCCTCGCCGCGGACGTCGGCCACGAGGCCGTCGGCCTCGATGGCCCGCAGGCCCGAGCTGAGGCGCAGGCCGATGCGCTCGGCCGCGGGCAGCAGCTCCTCGCGCTCGGTGATGGCCATCGAGGTGAGGCCGGCGACGCAGCTCGCCGGGTGACCCGAGTAGGTGTGCCCGTGGCGCAGCAGGAACGCAGGGTCGGCCTCGAGGGCGGCCCGCACGGCTGGCCCGACGACGACGCCGCCGAGCGGGAGGTACCCCGAGCTGACGCCCTTGGCGAAGGTGACCAGGTCCGGTCGGATGCCGAAGTGGGTCGAGCCGAACCACTGGCCGAGGCGGCCGAAGCCGGTGATCACCTCGTCGGCGATGAGGAAGGCACCGTGGCGGTCACAGAGGCGCCGTAGCTCCTCCAGGTAGCCGGGGGCCGGCGGGAACACGCCGCCGGCGCCCTGCACCGGCTCGGCGATGACCGCGGCGATCTCCTCGCCCTGTTGGGCGAACAGGGTGGCCACGGCCTCGAGGTCGTTGTTGGGCACGGTGAGGTGGCCGGGAACGAGGGCGCCGTAGCCGGCCTGGTTGGCAGGCAGGCCCTGGGCCGACATCCCGCCGTAGGTGACGCCGTGGTAGCCGAAGTCGCGGCTGATCACGAGTTGCTTCTCGGGGTGCCCCAGCAGGCCTTGGGCGAGGCGGGCCAGCTTGAGGGCGCTGTCGACCGCCTCTGAGCCGGAGGACACGAGGAAGACCCGGGCATCGTCCATGGGCGCCCGAGCGGCGATCTCGGCGCTGATGCGCTCGGCGGGCTCGTTGGTGAAGGGGTCGAAGCAGTGGTAGCCGGCCAGGGTCCGCATCTGCTCGGCCACGGCGTCGGCGATCTCCGTGCGGCCGTGGCCGACGTTGCAGTACCACAGGCTGGCCATGGCGTCGACGTAGCGGTTGCCGGCGTCGTCCCACACCACGGCGCCCTCGCCGCCGACGATCTTCACGAAGGCCGACTCGTCCTTGGCCGGCGGGGCGAACGGGTGCAGGAACGGGGACAGCGCCATGGCGCGAATCTAGACGGCGTCTGTCACCGGGAGGTCTGGCGGTGCCCGTGCGTGCACGCCGTCGGGCTCAGCCCTGGAGGACCACCAGGCGGCGCTCGGTCATCTCCTGGACCGCGTAGGGCGGACCCTCACGGGTGTTGCCGGAGTCCCGCACGCCGCCGTAGGGCATCTGGTCGGCGCGCCAGGTCGGCACCTCGTTCACGAGCACGCCGCCGAAGTCGAGGACCCGCCCCGCCTCGAGGGCACGGGCCACGTTGGACGTGAACACGCCGGCCTGGAGGCCGTAGCGGGTGTCGTTGGCCAGACGGAGCGCCTCGTGCCACTCGTCGTACACGGCGACGCCCACGACGGGCCCGAACACCTCGGTGTTGCACACCTTCATGTCGGGCAGCACGCCGGTGAGCACCGTCGGGGCCAGCACGCCTCCCTCGACGGTGCCTCCGGCGCGCAGGTCCGCACCCTCGGCCACGGCCTCTCGGATCCACGACTCGACCCGCTCCGTCTCGCCCCCGTTGATGAGGGCGCTGACGTCGGTGTCGGGATCGAGGGGGTCGCCCACCTTCAGCTGGGCGACCTCGGCGACGAGCGCCTCGGTGAAGGCGTCGGCCACGTCGCGGTGCACGAAGACGCGCTGCACCGAGATGCAGGACTGACCGGCGTGCGAGAAGCCCGCGACCTTGATCTTCGCGGCGGCGCTCTTCCAGTCACCGTCGGGCTCGATGATCACCGGAGCGTTGTTGCCGAGCTCGAGGTTGACCCGCTTGCGCGGGGCCCGGGCCCGAATGCCCCAGCCCACGGGCGGGGACCCGGTGAAGGTGATCATGGCCACGTCGTCGTGGGTCACCAGGTGGTCGGCCACCTTGCCGGAGCAGGTGACGATGTTGAGCCAGCCCGGCTCGAGACCGCAGTCGTCGACCAACAGCTCGACGAGGGCGAGGGCGGTCAGCGGCGTGGCCGACGCCGGCTTGAGCACGACGGGGCACCCGGCGGCGATGGCAGGAGCCACCTTGTGCACCACGAGGTTGAGGGGGAAGTTGAACGGGCTGATGGCGCCGATCACCCCGATGGGCACCCGCTGGACGAAGGCCAGCTTGCCCTCCCCCGCGCTGCTGGCGTCGATGGGCACCATCTCGCCGGCGAAGGTGCGGGCGGTCGACGCCGCGAAGCGGAAGGTGTCCACGGCACGGGCGGCCTCGACCCGGGCGGTCTTGATGGGTTTGGCCGCCTCTTCCGAGACGAGCCGGGCGAAGTGCTCCTGGCGGTCGGGCTCGGACAGCAGCTCCGCGGCCCGGTCCAGCACGGCCGCCCGGCGGTGGGTCGGCATCGGACCCTCGCGATGGCGAGCCAGGGCCACCGCGACCGCCCGGTCGAGGTCCGCCGTGGTGCCGGCCGGCACCCGCCCGATCTCGTGCCCGTCGTAGGGCGACCTGACGACGATGACCTCGTCGTCGGAGGCCGCCCCCACCCGCTCATCACCGATCCGGAACGGAGTGATCTCGCTCATGCGCGGAGGCTACCGGCGCAGGCAGGACAGGGTCAGCGGTTCGTGGGGAAGTGCAGGTCCAGGCTGCTCGGGGCCGTGCCGAGCCCGGCGGGTACCCCCCAACGAGTGGTGACCACCTTGCCGCGGGTGTAGAAGCTCACACCCTCCGGGCCGTGCACGTGGGTGTCGCCGAAGAGGGACTGCCCCCAGCCGCCGAAGGAGTAGAAGGCCATGGGCACGGGGATGGGCACGTTGATGCCGACCATGCCCACCTCGACCTCGGCCTCGAACCAGCGTGCGGCGGCGCCGTCGCGGGTGAAGAGGGCCACCCCGTTGCCGTAGGGGTTGGCGTTGATGAGCGCGACGGCGTCGGCCAACGACGACGTCCGCACCACGCACAGGACGGGGCCGAAGATCTCATCGGTGTAGATGGACATCGAAGGATCGACCCGGTCGAACAGGCACGGGCCGAGGAAGAACCCGTCCCCCGCCCCGCCGGCCACCTCGGGGTCGCGGCCGTCCACGACCAGCTCGGCGCCGGCCTCGACGCCGGCCTCGACGTAGCCCGCCACCCGATCGCGGTGGACCGCGGTGATCAGGGGCCCGAGGTCGCTGCCCTCGGCGGTACCGGCACCGACCCGCAGGGTGCGGGTGCGCTCGGCGATCTTGGCCACCAGCTCGTCGGCGATGGCGTCGGCGGCCACCACGACCGAGATGGCCATGCAGCGCTCCCCCGCCGAGCCGTAGCCGGCGCTGACCGCGGCGTCGGCGGCGGCCCCGAGATCGGCGTCGGCCAGCACGACCATGTGGTTCTTGGCGCCGCCGAGGGCCTGGACCCGCTTGCCCGAGATGGCGGCGGTCTCGAACACGTGGCGGGCGACGGGGGTCGAGCCGACGAAGCTGACCGCACCCACCGAGGGGTGGGTGAGGAGGGTGTCGACCGCCTCCCGATCACCGTGGACCACGCTCAGGACGCCGTCGGGCAGGCCCGCCTCGGTGAAAAGCTCGGCGAGGCGCACCGACGCCGACGGGTCGCGCTCGGAGGGCTTCAGCACGAAGGCGTTGCCGCAGGCGATGGCGATGGGGAACATCCACAGCGGGACCATGGCCGGGAAGTTGAACGGCGTGATGCCGGCGGCGACGCCGACGGGTTGGCGCACCGAGTGGCTGTCCGTGCCCGTGGAGACGCTCTCACTGTGCGAGCCCTTGAGCAGGTGCGGGATGCCACAGGCGAACTCCACCACCTCGAGGCCGCGAGCCACCTCGCCGCGGGCGTCGTCGAGCACCTTGCCGTGCTCGGCGGTGATGAGGGCGGCGATGTCGTCGGTGTGGCGCACGAGCAGCTCGCGGAACGCGAACAGGGTCTTGGCCCGCTTCGTGAGCGACGACGACCGCCAGTCGGCGGCGGCGGCCGCCGCGGCGGCGACCACCTCGTCGACCTGTGCCGCCGACGCCAGCGGCACCTGGCGGGCCACCGCCCCCGTCGCCGGATCGAAGACGTCGCCGACGCGCCCGCCGTCGTCACCAGACCACGCCTGACCACGGTGCCAATGGGGGATGGGAGCGTCGGACATGGCGACATACTCGCCGATCCCCGGCGGTTAGCGTCGAACCGATGAGCACGCCCCTGGCCGCCGGGTACCGCGAGACCCCCCTCTGGACCGACGAGCACCCTCTGGCCGAGCGACCGGCCACGCCGCTGCCCGCACGGGCCGACGCCGTCGTCATCGGCGGCGGGTATTGCGGCCTGGCGGCGGCGATCGAGCTGGCTTCGCGGGGCCTCGAGGCGGTGGTCATCGACCGGGAGGCACTGGGCTGGGGGGCGAGCAGCCGCAACGGCGGCATGGTCATCCCCGAGCTGAAGGTCGGCCCCGCGGCCCTCGAGGCGAAGTACGGCGAGCTCGGCCGGCGGCTCTTCCAGGCCGTCAACGACGCCTTCGACCAGGTCGAGGCCCTCGTCGCCGAGGGGTCGATCGACTGCGGCTACGAACGCACGGGCCAGCTGTACCTCGCCCACCACCCCCGCGTCGTCGAGCACCTCCGCCACGAGGCCGACGAGATGAACGCCGCCGGCCAGCCCGCCCGCTTCGTTCCGGCCGACGAGCTCGGCGAGGAGATCGGCTCGGACCAGTACTTCGGAGGGCTGGTGCTCGAACGCACCGGAGGCCTCCAGCCCGCAGCGTTCCACCAGGGCCTCGAGCGCCTCGCCGCCGATGCCGGCGCCTCGCTGCACGCCCACACCGCGGCGGACGCGGTGGCGCGCCGCGGGGCCGGGTTCGAGGTGCGCACCGACCGGGGGACCGTCGCGGCCGGTCAGGTCATCGTCGCCACCAATGCGTACGCCGATGGCCTGCTTCCGGCCGTGCGCCGCCGCGTCCTGCCCGTGGGCAGCTACATCATCGCCACCGAGCCCCTCGACCCCGCAGTGGCCGCCGCGGTGAACCCCCACCGGCGCATGTTCGTCGACAGCAAGAACTTCCTCTTCTACTGGCGCCTCACCGCGGACCACCGCATGGTCTTCGGCGGCCGGCGCAGCCTCTCGCCCGTGTCGATCGGCGCGGCGCGCGACTTCCTCCACGAGTCCCTCGTGCGGGTGCACCCGCAACTCGCCGGCGTCGCCGTCACCCACGCCTGGGGTGGCAACGTGGCCATCACCTTCGACCGCATGCCGCAGGTCGGGGTGCTCGACGGCGTGCACTACGCCACCGGGTGCAACGGCTCGGGGGTGGCCCTCAACACCTGGATGGGGACCCGGGTTGCGGCCATGGCCGCCGGCGATGCCGCCCCGCCCTTCGCCGAGCTGCCCCGTCCGTCGATCCCTCTCCGCGCCTTCCGTGGCGCCTACCTTCCCGTGGTCGGCCAGTGGTACCGCTGGCGGGATCGCCGTCCCTGAGCC
>CAYYDZ010000038.1:0-20560 GCA_964470715.1 uncultured Microthrixaceae bacterium
CCGAGGCCGACCAGCCCCACCGCATCAAGTACAAGCCCCTCGTCCGCGGCTGACCCGCCGCCGGACTCGGCCCGAAGGGCCGAACTCGCCGCAATAGCAGTCGGATTCCGGGGGCTATGGCCTCGAGAACGGGTCAGCGAGGTGGGGACCGCCCCCGGTTCGGGGGAGGGCGCCGGCGCCCGGAACCTCAGGGCGGTCGCGGAACGGCCGACGGGGAGGGCATGGCTCCCAAGACCGCCACTCGGCCTCGGGCAGCGGAGGCAAACGCCCCCGCCGGCCGGAGCACCCCGCGCTCGTCCAAGGCCAAGGGCCGTACGGCCACGCGCTGGACGAGCCGAGCCGTGCTGCGGGCCATCGAGGCCGGCAGCTCGGTCACCTGCCGCGAATGCGGCGAGCCCGTGAAGTTCCGGGCCAAGGTGCGCCTCCAGCAGGTCATCTGCAACGTCTACGTGAAGGGCGTGTGGGACCGCGTCGAGCACTACCACGCCGAGTGCTACGAGTCCGCCGGCCAGCCGCACGGCGAGGCTGCGGCGCCAGCGCCTACGCCTCCCCGCCGGGCGCCGGCAGCGTCCGCAGACGCTCCGCCAGAGCCAGCTCCAGCGGCCTGACGAACTCGAAGCGGTCCCCCACCGGGCCCGTGACCGTCAGCGTCGACACGTAGGGCCCGTCGACGACCATGAGCAGGATCGAGTCGTCCTGGCCCAGGTCGTTCTCACCCCGCACGAGGTAGGCGGCGGCGTCGGCCTCCAGGTCCGGCAGCGGCACCGGGCCCATGATGGTCCGGGTGATGTTGCCGCCGTTGGGGTCTGGCTGCGTCCAGGGCTCGGTGCAGGTGCGGCCCAGGGCGGCGAAGCGCTGTCCGAGCGCGGTCGCCTGCGGCTCGGGCAACGCCGTGATGGTCTGGGTCACCGCGTAGCGGTCCACCCGGAACTGGGAGAAGCGGCCGGTGTCGGCGCCGAGGTCGCCCCGGAGGTCCTGGCCGCACACCTTGATGCGCTGGCCCCGGCCCACCGCACCGAAGTCCGCCGCCAACAAGATCGGCTCGACGGCGTCGGGCTCGGGGAAGTCACGGGGCCGGAGCAGCGCCGGCGTCAGGTCGATGTCGGCCAGCTGCTCGGCGGTGGCGGTCGCCGAGGTCGGGCCCGCGTCGGCCACTGCCGTCCCGGCGGCGGCGCCGGTGTCGTCACCACCGCCACCGCACGAGGTCGCGGTCAGGGTGACAGCGCCGGCCAGCAGCACGGCCCCGAGCAGCCGGGGGGCGATCGAGCCGGTGGGGAGGGCGCGCACCAACGGGATCAGGTGGTGGGGTCGGCGCGGCGCAGGAGGTCGAGGACGACCTGCGCCTGGGCCGCGGGATCGCCGTCGGCGGGGGTGAGCTCGAGGTCGGGGGCGACCGGCGCCTCGTAGGGGTCGTCGATGCCGGTGAAGCCGGTGATCTCGCCGGCCCGGGCCTTGGCATAGAGGCCCTTGGGGTCCCGGGCCTCGCACTCCTCGATGGGCGTGTTCACGAACACCTCGAAGAACGGGACCCTGGCGGCGTCGTGGGCGGCGCGTGCACGGTCCCGGTCGGCGCGGTAGGGGCTGATGAGCGGCACGAGGGCCACCACGCCGGCGTCGGCGAAGAGGCGGGCCACCTCACCGACGCGTCGGACGTTCTCGGACCGGTCCTCGGCGCTGAAGCCGAGGTCTCCGTTCAGCCCGTGGCGCAGGTTGTCCCCGTCGAGCAGGTACGCCGGTGTCCCGGCCTCGAGCAGCCGGCGCTCGACCGCCACCGCCACGGTCGACTTCCCCGACCCAGAGAGGCCCGTGAACCAGAGGGTCGCGCCGGCCACGCCCAGCGCGGCCCAGCGATCGGACCGCGGCAGGTCCGATTCGTGCCACACCACGTTCTCGCTGGCCATGGGCAGACGCTAGGCGGCGCGGCCGCAGATGGACGCGCGCCGGGCGGAGCGTTCCGCCCCGGCGCCGGCGGCGGGGCGGCGGTGGCGACGCACGGCGGTCAGGTGGTGGGGCCGAGGATCATGCCCGCGCCCACCGTCTCGTTCGTGGCCTCGTCGATGAGGATGAAGCTGCCGGTCGTGCGGTTGCGCCGGTACTCGTCGTAGAAGAGCGGCGCCGTGGTGCGGAGGCTCACCCGGCCGATCTCGTTGAGGGTGAGCTCGTTGGCCGCCTCGTCGCGGTGCAGCGTGTTGATGTCGAGCCGGTAGTGCAGGTCCTTTATGAGGGCCCGCACCGAGCGGGTCGTGTGCTTCAGGGCGAGCTTGGCCCCCGGCGCGAGGATCGACGACTCGGACATCCAGCAGATGGTGGCGTCGATGTCCTGGCCCGTCTCCGGCCGGTTCTGCGGCCGGCAGATCATGTCGCCGCGGGAGATGTCGATGTCGTCCTCGAGCAGCACCGACACGGCCATCGGGCTGAAGGCCTCCTCGACGGGGCCGTCGTAGGTGTCGATGCGGGCCACCCGGGTGGCGAAGCCCGAGGGCAGGGCCACCACGTCGTCGCCCGGCTTCAGCACCCCGCCGGCCAGGGTGCCGGCGTAGCCGCGGTAGTCGTGGAACTCGTCGCTCTTCGGGCGCAGCACGTACTGGACGGGCAGGCGCACGTCCTGGAGGTTGCGGTCGGACGCGATGTGCACCTCCTCCAGGTGGTGCAGCAGCGACGTGCCCTCGTACCAGGGCATGTTGGCCGAGCGGTCGACGACGTTGTCGCCGTTGAGCGCCGAGATGGGGATGAAGGTGAGGTCGCTGATGTCGAGGCGGGCGGCGAACTCGCGGAACTCGTCCTTGATGCGCTCGAACACCTCTTGGTCGTAGTTGACGAGGTCCATCTTGTTGACGCACAGCACCAGGTGCGGGATGCGCAGCAGCGAGGCGATGAAGGCGTGGCGGCGGGACTGCTCGAGGATGCCCTTGCGGGCGTCGATCAGCACGAGCGCCAGGTTGGCGGTCGAGGCCCCCGTGACCATGTTGCGCGTGTACTGCAGGTGCCCGGGGGTGTCGGCGATGATGAACTTGCGGCGCGGAGTGGCGAAGTAGCGGTAGGCCACGTCGATGGTGATGCCCTGCTCGCGCTCGGCGCGGAGGCCATCGGTCAACAGGGCGAGGTCGACGTACGTGTCGCCCCGGTCGCGGCTGGTGCGCTCGACCGCTTCCAGCTGGTCCTCGAAGATGGCCTTCGAGTCGTAGAGGAGACGCCCGATGAGGGTGGACTTCCCGTCGTCGACGGATCCGGCGGTGGCGAGTCTCAGGAGTTCCATCAGAAATAGCCCTCGCGCTTGCGGTCTTCCATGGCGGCCTCGGACACCCGGTCGTCGGCGCGGGTGGCGCCGCGCTCGGTGATGCGGGTGGCGGCCACCTCGGCGATCACCTTCTCGATGGTGTCGGCGCTGGACTCGACCGCACCGGTGCAGGAGGCGTCGCCGACGGTGCGGTAGCGCACCACCATCTCGAACGGCTCCTCGTCCTCGGCGAGCGTGACGTAGGGGCCGACGGCGAGCAGCATGCCGTCGCGGCGGAACACCTCGCGACGGTGGGCGTAGTAGATCTCCGGGATCTCGATGCCCTCCTCGGCGATGTACTGCCAGATGTCGAGCTCGGTCCAATTCGAGAGCGGGAACACCCGGATGTGCTCACCCTTGCGGTGGCGGCCGTTGTAGAGGCTCCACAGCTCGGGCCGCTGGTTCTTCGGGTCCCACTGGCCGAAGTCGTCGCGGAAGGAGAACACCCGCTCCTTCGCCCGGGCCTTCTCCTCGTCGCGGCGGGCCCCACCGAAGGCGGCGTCGAACTCGTGGGTCTCGATGGCGTCGAGCAGCGTGGTGGTCTGGAGCCGGTTGCGGGACGCTCGGGGGCCGGTCTCCTCACGGACCCGGCCCGAGTCGATCGACTCCTGCACCGAGGCAACGACGAGGCGGGCGCCGAGCTCGGCGACGCGCTTGTCCCGGAAGGCGAGCACCTCGTCGAAGTTGTGGCCGGTGTCGACGTGCATCACCGGGAAGGGCAGGGGACACGGCCAGAACGCCTTCTCCGCCAGGCGGAGCATGACGATCGAGTCCTTGCCACCCGAGAACAGCAGGACGGGGCGCTCGAACTCGGCGCCGACCTCCCGCATGATGTGGATGGCCTCGGCCTCGAGGGCGCGCAGATGGGAGAGCTCGTAGTGCATGCCGGGGCACAGCCTAATCTGAGGCTCCGAAATCCCGACCAAACGGGTCGGCAAACGTTGAGCAGCGGGGCGGGCGAGCCGCACGGATGGACCGGATGGCCATGGCGGCCCGGCAGATCTCTACGCTGCGCAGCGGAGCGGAGCAGCCGCACCGATGAACCGGATGGCGAAGCCGTCCCGACGAAGGACCGTACGCTGCGCAGCGGAGCGGAGCAGCCGCACCGATGAACCGGATGGCGAAGCCGTCCCGACGAAGGAGGGACAAAGCAAGCATGCCCGCCACCCCCGCCGACCACGCCATCGCCCACCGGTTGGCCACCGAAGCGGGCGACCTGCTCGTCGCCCTCCGCGCCCGCCTGACCGCCGAGGGCGAGGCACCGGCCGCGCTCAAGGCCGAAGGCGATCGCCAGGCCCACGAGCTGCTCATGGCCGGGCTCGCCGCCGCCGCACCCGATGACGCCGTGCTGTCCGAGGAGGGCAAGGACGACCACGTCCGCCTCTCGGCCACCCGGGTCTGGATCGTCGACCCCCTCGACGGCACCCGCGAGTTCAGCGAGGTGCCCCGCACCGACTGGGCCGTGCACGTGGCCCTGGTGGAAGGCGGCACCCCCATCGCCGGGGCTGTCGCCCTGCCCGCCCAGGGCGTCACCCTGAGCACCGAGGCGCCGCCGGCACTGTCCCCTGCCGTCGACGGCCCGCCCCGCCTGGTGGTGAGCCGCACCCGGCCACCCGCCGCCGCCCAGCAGCTCGCCGACGCCCTCGACGGCGTGCTCGTGGAGATGGGCTCGGCCGGCGCCAAGGCCATGGCCGTCGTCCAGGGCGACGTGGACATCTACGCCCACTCGGGCGGGCAGTACGAGTGGGACTCGTGCGCGCCCGTGGCGGTCGCCGCCGCCGCCGGCCTGCACACGTCTCGTCTCGACGGCTCGCCCCTCGTCTACAACCAGGCCGACGTCTACCTGCCGGACCTTCTCATCTGCCGCCCCGAGCTGGCCCAACGCGCCCTCGCCATCCTCAACCCCTGATCGTCCGGCCCAGAACCGCCACGCCGCCACGCCGCTCGTGCCGCCAGGACGAACGATGGGGGACGCTCAGGCGCCGGCGAGGGAGAACGTGACGGTGCGGGCCACGAGGTCGGCGACGTCGAGGCGCAGGCGCACCTCGGTGCCCGGGGCCAGCGAGGCGTCGTCGACGGAGGCGAGGACGGCTGGCTCGCGCAACTGGACGGTGGCCCGGCCCCGGCCGGCGCCGGTCACCATCGCCGGGAACTCCTCGCCGACCCGAGGCGCGAGCACGGCGGCCTCCAGGAAGTCGACCACCGCCCGCTCGAGGGCCCGCTCGTGGTGGTGGGCCGAGTCCATCAGCTCGGGAAGCCCGGGCAGGGCATCGAGCACCCAGGCGGGAGGGCGCTCACCGGCCTGGGCGGCCAGCACGATCTCGTTGGCGAAGCGGTCGGCGAGACGGCGAAGCGGCGCGGTGACGTGGGCGTAGGGCGAGGCGATGGCCGCGTGCAGGGGTTGCTCGGGCGGCGCACCGTCGAAGGCCGCGTAGGAGGCGCCCCGAAGCACCCGGGCCGACTGGGTCATGAGCGCGGCGTGGGCGGGCACGTGGGGGTCGAGGCTGCGGACGAACTCGGGGTAGGGCCGCTCAGCAGGCCAGTCCACCCCGAGCGCTCGTGCACTCTGGCGCAACGACGTGAAGACCTCGGGTTCGGCCGGCGGAAGGGTGCGGAGCAGGCCGACGCCGGCGTCGAGCATGAGCTTCGCAGCGGCCATGCCGGTCAGCAGGGAGATCTGCTCGTTCCAGCCCTCGGCGGGCAGGGGCCCGTCGTAGCGGAGGGCGAAGGTGCCGTCGGCCTCCCGTTCCACCGCCTGCGAGGGCAGGTTCAAGCTGACGCCGCCACGGTCGCGCTCCTGCTCCTCCCGCAGCAGGCCCACCTCGCGCAGCAGTTGGAGGGCCGGCGCCGCCGAGCCGTCGTCGACCGTGGCCTGCACCGAGCGGTAGTCGAGCTGACGGCGGCTGCGGACCATGGCCCGCTCGACGCCGACGTCGCCGAGGACGCCCCGCTGGTCGAGGTCGAGGGTCCACAGCACGGCCGGCCGGTCCACGTCGGGCAGCAGGCTGGCGGCGCCCTCACCGAGCGCCGGCGGATACAGCGGCGCCCGACCGTCGGGGCAGTAGAGGGTCACACCCCGGGCCCGGCTCTCTCCGTCAAGGGTCCCGCCGGCGGCCACGAAGGCCACCACGTCGGCGATGGCGTAGTGGACCCGGTAGCCGCTCCCCCGCCGCTCGGCCCCGTAGGCCTGATCGAGGTCCCGGCTGCCCGGCGGGTCGACGGTCACCAGCTCGAGGTCCCGGCGGTCGACGCGCGCCGCACCCTCGCCCGGGCCACGCGACGCCGCGGTCTCGGCGGCGGCCTCGACCGCCACGGGGAACGCCGCGGGGACGTCCAGCTCGGCCCGGATCGCGGCCAGGCCCTCGGCGAACTCCGCCGGCGTCGTGACGTGGAGGTGGAGGTGGGGCACGCGGGTCAGCGCCGAGCCGTGCGAGCGCTCAGGACGGCGGGTTGACGATCGGCCCGCCGCTGGGGAACCCGGCCACCGCGCCCGAACCGCTGAGATCGTCGAGCGACCCGGACGGGGGCACCGGCTGCACCGGGTCGGACCCGCCGCCCCCGCCCTTGGCCTTGCGCACCAGGCGGGCCAAGGCGATCACCACGAACAAGAGGACGAACAGGACCACGACGGTCTCGACGAACACGATGCCCATCACCGCGAACTGGTTGGGGGCGTCGATGGCGCCGCGGTCGTTGTAGCACTGGAGCTCCCACTCGATGACGGTCTCGCCCGGCCTCGGGTTGCTCGAGGTGATGTCGACGTAGCTGTGGTCGAACGGTGCCTTGCACAGGAGCGGGGCGCTGAGGCGGGCGAGGCCGGGGAAGACGGCCACGCCGGCGCTGGCGACCATCAGGGCGACGAACAAGATGACGATGGTCAGACAGCCGAGGCTGGCGAGGAAGGTGCCCTTGGCGCTGCGCTTCGGCTCCACCGAGCCCGGCGACGTCAGGCCCTGGGCCCTGGTGCGCAGCCGGGTGGTGGGGGGCAGGGCGCCGAGGCTCACCCCACCGGTGCCCAGCCCCGAGGTGATCACCGTCGACGGGGCCCCGTGGACCGTGGTGCTGCCCGGTGGCGGTGGGGCTGCGGCCGAGCCGACCGCGGCACCGGCGAGGCCGGCGGCCGTCGTCCCCGCGGCCACCTCGTCGAACGAGGGCGGTGTGGGAGGCGTCAGGGTGGGGTCGTACGCCGAGGGCGAGCTGGTGGCGGGTCCGCCGGCGGTGTCCCCCGCCGCCCCGATCGGCGCCCCGGCGGCGCCGGGGGGGGTGTACGTGCCCGTGGACTCCCGGATGAGGCGGGTCTTGGCTTCCTCGAACTCGTCGTCGGTCAACTGCCCTGCGGCGTGGAGGTCGCTCAGCCGGTTGAGGTCGTCGACGAGGCCCATCGGCGCGATGCTAACCAGTACCCATGGACCTCAAGGTGGTGAGCTACGCCGTCGCGGACGGGGTGGCCACCGTGACCCTCAACCGCCCGCACCGCCTCAACGCGTGGACCGGCCGCATGCACGAGGAGTACCGGTGGGCGTTGGCGCGGGCCGAGGACGACCCCGCGGTCCGAGCCATCGTGGTGACCGGCGCGGGACGCGGGTTCTGCGCCGGCGCCGACGCCACCGCGCTCGACGGACACGTGGCCGCCGGCGCGTACGACAGCGGTGTCCGCGCCCCGCTGGCGGAGCCGGGCTACGGCGTGCGCCCGGAGTTCGATCACGCCTTCGCCTTCCACTTCGGCATGGCCACACCGGTGATCGCAGCCGTCAACGGGCCTGCCGCCGGCGTCGGCCTCGTCCTGGCCTGCTTCGCCGACCTGCGCTTCGCCGCGCTGGACGCGAAGCTCACCACCTCGTCCGGCCGCCTCGGGCTGCCTGCCGAGTACGGCCTGTCCTGGGTGCTGCCTCGGCTCGTGGGCGTGGGCCACGCCACCGACCTGCTGCTGTCGAGCCGGGTGGTGCTGGGCGAGGAGGCCGAGCGCATGGGCCTGGTGAACCGGGCGGTGCCCGGCGACGAGCTGCTCGACGTCACCTACGACTACGCGCGCCGGCTGGCCACCGAGGTCTCGCCACGCGCCACCGCCACCGCCAAGCGCCAGATCTACACCGACCTCCACGGCGACGTGGGCACCGCCGTGCAACGAGCAGAGGAGCTGCTGGAGCAGATGGTCACCGAACCCGACTTCGCCGAGGGCGTGGCGGCGATGAACGAGAAGCGCCGACCCGCGTTCGCCGACGGGACGCCGGCATGAGGGCACGCACGGGCGTCGCCGTGCTCACCGGTGCGGCCCTCGTCCTGGCCCTCGGCGCGTGCTCGAGCGACGCCGCCGAGACGTCGTCCACCGCGCCGAGCGACAACTCCGAGGCCCACCAGGCCGCCGCCGGCGTGTGCCGGGTGCTCGTCGCCTTCGACCACACCGTGGCCGACAAGGTGAACGCCGCCTCGCGGCAGATCACCGCCGACACCGATCCCGACCGGGCCCGGGAGCTCCTGCTCGACGCCACCGAGGACGTCCGCTACGCGACCGGCCTGCTACCCGACCGCTACGCCGTCCTCGAGCTCACCGACGAGGGCGACGTCGGGCGCCTGGTCGCCGATGCGACCGCGGCGGCGGACGACGTCGACGAGCAGCTGGACACCATCACCGCCGAGCTGACCGACGGCCTCGAGGGCTCGGACGCCCGCCAGATCCTCTCCGCCGTGTTCATCGACATGGAGAAGGTGCAGTCCCTGGCGCAACCCGACCAGACGGACTACTCGGATCCCGACCTCGTCGAGCAGCTCGACACGTTGCCGGACTGCGAGCACACCATCAGCCGCTAGCCCGGCGCCGGTGGCGGCACCAGGACCCGACCAGCCCCTGCGCTCAGGACGTCGACAGGACGTTGCCGGCCTGGTCGGCGATCACCGCACCGTTCTGACCGCGTGGGGTGGAGACGAAGACGGTGATCAGGGTGGGGCTGCCGGCGGGGCGCTGCACGTTGACGCTGCTGGTGACGTCGCCCTGCACACCGGTGAGGCCGGGGGCGTCGGCCACCAGCCCGGGGATGGTGGAGAAGTCGATCTGGTTCAGCGGGAAGAGCTGGGCGTCGAGGTCCACGCCCGCGACGTCCTTCTCGCCGCCGTCGGTGACCCCTTCGCCGACGTTCCAGTTGTAGACGACCACCCGGCTGGGGTCGTCCGGGTCCTGGGCCTCGAGGTACACCGAGTCGGGGTAGATGGCGAGCTGGAGCGCCTTGACCCGCTCCGTGCCGACCGCGTCGGCGAGGTCGGCCAGGGCCACCTCCGGTCCGTCGACCAGGAGGTCCACGTCCGTGGCCGCGCCGCCCCCGTCGCCGTTGCCGCCGCCCTGCTCGTCGGGAGCGACGTAGTCCTCGGGCGGCGTGCCGACCCCGACGCTGCACGCGGCGGCACCGAGCGTGACCGCGACGGCGAGGACGAGCAGACGGAGGACGGATCGTCGGCGCATGGCCGCCTCAGCGTAGGTCGCCGCCACGGAGCTCACGGCGGACCTCGTCCGTGTGCTCGCCGAGGGCCGGGACCGGACCGGGGTGGCGGGCGCCGTCGTCGGCCGAGAACGAGATCGGGGTGGCCACGGCCCGGTGGGCGGGCCCGAAGGCACCCCCGGGGACGTCGACGAAGGCGCCGGCGGCGATGGCCTGCGGGTCCTCCAGCACCTCCGCCTGGGTGTTGGCCGGCGCCCACCAGACGTCGTGGCGGTCGAAGCACTCGATCCACTCGCCGCGGGTGCGGGCGGCGAACACCTCGTCGAGCGCGGCGATGCACTCACCGGGGTGGTGGCGGCGCGCCCGGGCGGTGGCGAAGCGCTCGTCGTCGCCGAGGTCGGGCCGCTCGATGGCCTCGATGAGCTTGGGCCACAGCCGGTCCGACTCGACCCCCAGCAGCCAGAACCAGGCGCCGTCCGACCCCTGGTAGCAGTTGACCATGGGGTTCATGATCTCGGTGCGGGGCTGGGTGGGCGCCAGCTTGCCGAAGCGCAGGCGGATGCCGAGGTCCCAGCCCACGCAGTAGATCCCCGTGCGCAGCAGGGACGTCTCGACGAGCTGGCCGGTGCCCGTCCGCTCTCGCTGGAGCAGCGCGGCGAGGATGCCGCTGAGGATGGTGAGGCCGGTGACGTGGTCGCCCATGCCCGCCCGCAGATCGATGGGCGGCTGGTCGTCGGGCATCAGCGAGCGGGCGATGCCGGTGCGGGCCCAGAAGGCGCCGACGTCGTAACCGGCCCGGTGGGCGTCGGGGCCGTCCCGCCCGTATCCCGTGACGCTGGCGTAGACCAGGCGGGGGTTGGCGGCGAGGAGGTCGTCGGCGCCGAGCCCGAGGCGGTCGACCGCTTCGGGCCGGAGGTTGGTGAGGAACACGTCGGCGGTGGCCACCAGGGCACGGGCGTCGGCGCGCCCCTCCTCGGTGGTGAGGTCGAACACGACGCTGCGCTTGCCGCGGTTGTCCAGGTCGAACGGTGGGCTCTCGGTCTGGCCGTGGCCGGCGAGCACCGCGAACAGGCGCCGCATGGGGTCGCCGGACGGCGCCTCGACCTTGATGACGTCGGCGCCCCAATCGGCCAGCAGGCCTCCGGCGCTGGGGCCGGCCACCCAGACCCCGAGCTCGACGACTCGGAAGCCCTCGAGGGTCATGCCAGCGTCACCGTCCCCGCGGTGCCGTCGACGGTGACCACGGCACCGTCGGGGATCTTGCGGGTGGCGCCGGTCACCGAGACGACGCAGGGGATCCCGAGCTCACGGCTGACGATGATGGCGTGGCTGAGCTGGGCACCGACGTCCACGACGACCGCCGAAGCAGCCACGAACAGCGGCGTCCACGAGGGGTCGGTGATGGGGGCGACGAGCACGTCGCCGGGGGCCAGCGCACTCGGGTCGGCCGGGTCGAGGATCACGCGGGCGACGCCTGTCGCCTGGCCCGGACACCCGGAGATCCCCGTGAGCACGTCGCCGGCGGCGGCGACCGCCTCGGTGTGGGCGTCCCGTCGCTCCCAGGTCTCGACCGGCGGCTGCTCGCCGGCGAAGACGAACGGCGGCTCGAGGGCGGCCAGCTCGTCATAGCGGGCGCGCCGCTCCCGGAGGGTCCCGGTGAAGGCCGCAGGGTCGGCGAGGAAGTCGTCGAGCTCGTCGGCCAGCAGCATGCCGAAGTCGTCGAGCTGGCCGAAGTGGCCCGCCGCCACCATCCGCCGGCCCAGCTCGTGGAGGGCCACCCGGGTCTCGTGGATGAAGCGCACCGCGTTGGTCTTCGAACGCTCACGCCCCGGGAAGAACACCGCGGCGGAGGCGAGCGCCTGCTGGAACTGCTCCAGCACCTCGGGCTGGCCCGCGAGGAGGGCGGCGACCTCGGCGGCCACCGCCTCCCGGTCGGACACCCGCTCGGCGTGGTGGCCGTCGGGCGCCTCGCCGTCGTCGAGCAGGCGCATGCGGTCCACGGCGGCCAGGGCCAGCTCGGGGCGGGTCTCCCACGTGTGCGACGTCGTGTCCCACTCGTTTGGGCCCCGGGAGCCGTGCTCGCGGAGGAAGGCCGCGAGGGCGCCCAGGAACGTGTCGACCTCCCCGTCGCCCCGCGCGCCCTCGAGGCGGTCGAGGAGGCCGGGGACCCCGGCGTCGAACTCGGAGGTGAGGACATCGGACCGGGCGACCCGGCGGCCCAGCTCCCACAGGACGAACGACGGCGCCGCCGACTCGACGTCGCCGAGGCCGGCGACCAGGCGCATGGCCAACGAGGGGTCCCCGACCGCCGCGCACACCTGCGTGATGATCCCGAGGGGGATCTGCACCGCGGTCGAGATGTAGATGTGTTGGCCGAACAGCTGGCGGAAGTGCTCGTCGTAGAGCCGGCGCACGTAGGTGACGAGCTCGGCGTCGCTCAGCGCGGCGAGGTCGGGCCGCTCCTCGCGCAGCTGCTTGGTGAGGGCCTCCTCCTCGGCCAGCTCGGGCAGCTCGGTCGCGGTCATGATCCAGATCAACCACTCGAAGGCGGCCGTGGCGCGGTCCGGGTCGTCGTCGCCCGGCTGGGGCTCGTAGGGCGGGATGCCCGGCTGGGAGCCGTACAGGGCGAGGTCGATCATCTCGGGGGTCATGCCCGGCACCCGCACGCCGGAGATCCGGTTGATGGAGACGTTCAAGTAGCAGTACCCGCCGAAGATGCCGATGATCTCGTTGTGGTCGGGGTCGAACTCGCCCTCGGTGAAGATCCCCGAGCGCACCAGGGCGTCCCGCCAGCCCGGCTCGCTGTAGGGCGTGATGGCGAACGACGCCGAGAACGGCGTCACCGGGTCCGGGAACACCTCGCCGACGTTGCCCCGCGTGTAGATCGGGTACCGCTCGCTCGGCTCATCGTCGACGATCCACCGCTCGGCCATCTCGTGCTCCCCCTGCCGTCGCTCCGACCGGCGCCGGTCGGCTCCGGGATCGTAACCCCGCCCGGTTCGTGGGGAGGCTCGGTGGGATGCCACCCTGAGGACGTGCCCGCGCCCGCCGACGTCGACCAGGCCGCGTTCAGCGACCATCCGCCCTGGGTGCTCACCGACCCGCACGCCCTGGCGTGGCGGCGCGGCCTCGACCTCGTGCGCGAGGCCAGCCGCCGTGAGGTCCCCCGACTCGTCGATCCCGGCCACCTGCCGCCCCTGGGGCGACTCCTGCGGGTGCTGCGCCACCTCGGGGTGGCCTTGGGGCTCTGGGCCCTCCGGGAGCGTCCCCGCGGGAACGGTGCGTCCCGTGCGGGCATCTCGCGACGCCTGCGCATCGCCGCCGAGCGCCTCGGTCCCACCTACATCAAGCTCGGCCAGATCATCTCCTCGGGCGAGGGCATCTTCCCCGCCGAGCTGGTCGAGGAGTTCAAGAAGTGCCGTGACCGGGTACCCGCCGAGCCCTTCGCGGTCGTGCGCGCCGTCGTCGAGGGCGAGCTGGGTCAGCGCCTCGAGGACGTCTTCGCCTCGTTCGACCGCGAGCCCATCGCCGCCGCCTCCATCGCCCAGGTGCACGGGGCGGTGCTCCGGACGGGCGAGGCCGTGGTGGTCAAGGTGCAGCGGCCGTCCGTGGGCCACCTCGTGCACGACGACCTGCGGGTCATGGCCTGGGTCGCCCCCTACCTCGTCGGGCGCATCCCCATCGCGTCGCTGGCCAACCCGCCGGCGCTCGTCGAGCTGTTCGCCGAGACCATCAACGAAGAGCTCGACTTCCGCCTCGAGGCCGAGAACATGCTCGACGTCGCCCAGTCGCTGGCCGCCCTCGGCCAGCGGGGCTACGTCATCCCCCGCCCCCACCCGCAGCTCGTCACCCGGCGCATCCTGGTCATGGAGCGCCTCGACGGCTTCGCCTTCGACGACGTCGCCGGCATGGTCGAGGCCGGGGTGGACACGTACGCCATCGTGCGCACCGGGATGATCGCCTTCATGGAGGGCGCCATGATGCACGGCGTCTTCCACGGGGACCTGCACGGCGGCAACCTGCGGGTGCTGCCCGACGGCCGCACCGCGCTGCTCGACTTCGGCATCACCGGCCGCCTCGACGAGCCCCGCCGCCTGGCGTTCCTGCGCCTGCTCATGGGCGCCACCATGAACGACATCCCCGGGCAGCTGGCCGCCCTCCGCGACCTCGGCGCCCTCCCCCTCGACACCGACCTCGAGGCGGTGATCCAGGACCTCGGCCTGGACCGCGCGCCGATCGACCCGACCACGCTCACCCCCGACGAGATGGTCGCCGAGATCCAGCAGATCATGAAGGGCCTGCTGGCCTACGGCGCCCGCCTGCCGAAGGAGCTGATGCTCTTCGTCAAGAACATGGTCTTCCTCGACGGGGCCATCGCCACCCTCGCCCCCGATCTGGACCTCTTCGCCGAGATCGCCCACCTGGCGCTCTACTTCGCCCAGACCCACGGCGAGCGCATCGCCGCCGACGTGGGCATCGACCCCCGCTCCTACGAGATCGACCTCGAAGGCGTGAAGGCCAGCTTCGGGGTCGATCCCAGCACCGAAGGCCTCACCTACGCCGAGCTCCAGGAGCGCCGCGAGCTCATCCGCAGCCGCTTCGCCCGGCGTGACTCGAAGCTGGGCGTGTTCCGCCGCTGAGCGCGGCGCCGCCCCCTACCGGTCGAGGGCGTCGGCCAGCTCGGACCGGCCCGCCACGCCGAGCTTGTCGTAGATGCGGGCCAGGTGGTTGTCCACCGTGCGGATGGACACGACCAGGCGCTCGGCGATCTGACGGCTGGAGAGGCCCTCGGCGCCCAGGAGGGCGATCTCGCGCTCGCGCTTGGTGAGGGGGACGACGGCGTCGGCCTGGACGAGGCCGGGAGTGGTGACCCCCTCGCAGCGAGCCGCCAGTTCCTGGGAGCGACGCACGCAAGCCGCGGCCCGCCGCCCATCCCCGGCCGAGCGGCAGGCATCGGCGGCGGCCACCATGGCTTCGGCGGCGGCGATGACGAGGCCACGAGCCTCGAGGAGGTCGGCCGCCGCCGTGAGGGCATCGGCGTCCCGGGCGGCCAACGCCTCGATGTGGGCGAGGCGGGCCGCGGCCTGCGTGCCGGCCACCTCCGCGGCGACGACACGCGCCCGCTCGACCACCTCGTCCGGGTCGCCGAGGCGGGCCAGGTCGTGCAGTGCCGGCAACTCACGGGCGGGCTGGCCGGCGCCTCCTGCCTGCACGGCGGCCGCCCGGAGCCGGTCCAGGGCACCGGCGAGGTCGTGCTCGGCCACCGCCAGCCACGCCTGCGCCCGCAGGAGGATCGTCTCGGTGAAGCCTGCGGGATGGGACCCGATCTCATCCAGCCCATCGATGACCGCGTGGGCCGCGTCGACGTCTCGCAGCAAGGCCTGCGCGAACAACTGACCACCGAGCGCCCAGCGGGTCATGCCGTCGTGGCGGTCGCGCCGGAAGCGGGCCTCGGCCTCACGGAACCGGCGCACTGCGTCGTGGGCGTCCCCCGAGTCCAGGTGGATGAGTCCGAGGGCGAGGGCGAACTGGGATCGGCCGACGTCGTCCTGGTCCCGGAGGGCCTGGTCGAAGCCCGCCTCGGCCCGACGCAGGGCCTCGTCCACCTCGCCTGCCTCGAACAGGGCGATGCACCGGGCCGCGTCCATCAGGGAGACCTCGAAGATCCGGCCCTGCACCCCGAGGGCGGTGTGGGCGTCGATCCCCCGCTGGGCGATCTCCGCACCTTCGAGCGCCCGACCCATCAGTGGCAGGGCCAGTGTCCCCGCGAGGGCGGCGTGGTAGAAGGCCCGGCCGCCGGAGGCGGAGAACTGGTCGCCGGCCCGGGCCACGGCGTCTTCGGCACGGCCGGCGCTGGCCTCGACCACGGCCACCTGGCTGATCACGTAGTTCCGCGCCTCCTGCTCGGTCAGGCCGGCGGCGACGCCCTCGCCCACGGTGATGGCCGACTGAAGGTCACGTGCCCGCCAGAACAGGTTGGCCACCCGCAGCCCGGCCATGCTCGCCTTGTCGTCGTCCCCCTCGGTGAGGTCGCTGAGTTGGGCGAGGACGACCTCGACGCCTGGCGCGTCTCCCCGCTCGTTCATGGCCCCCGCGAGGATGTACCCGGCGGCGAAGCTGGGCTCGGCCTCGAAGGCCGCCCGGGCCAATCGCTCGGCGGTGGCGTAGTCGAAGGCGTGGCCGGCCAGGGCGGCGCCGGCGACGAGGGCATCGGGCTCGATGGTGCCGCCGCCGTCGAGCCGCCACAGTGCCACCCGCAGGACGTCGCCCGGGCGGTCGGCACCGACGGCCTCGACGGCGTCGGCCAGCATGCGCCGGGCATGGCGTGAGCGGATCACGGGTGTGCGGTCGCGGAGCACGTCGCCGTGCAGCGGGTGGGCCAGGCGGACCTCCACGTCGGGGCCGTCCTCGCTGATGGCGACGATCGACTTGCGCTCGAGGCGTCCGACCGCCTCGGTCACGCCCAGGCGGTCGACCACGGCCAGGTCGACCGGCTCACCGAAGGCCACCAGCTCCAGCGCGGCGACCTCGTTCTCGTCGAGGCCGGCGACTCGCACCTCCACCAGGTCGCGCAGCCGGGCCGAGGCCGAGACCTCACCCACGATGCGCCAGAGGCCGGCGTCGTCCACCAGGGTGTGGGTTTCGAGCGCGGACAGGACCAGCTCACGCAGGTACAGCACGTTCCCCTGGCTGGCCTCCCAGAGCTGGCGGACCGCGATGGCCTCGACCGGAGCGCCCAGCGCCACCTCGAGGAGCTCCTCGGTGGCCTCGGCATCGAGGGTGTCCAGCTCGATGCGCTCGGCGAAGCCCTCCTTCCAGAGCGCGGCGATGGGCTCCGGCACGAGCTCACCGGTGCGGACCGTGGCAACGATGAAGGCCGAGCGGGAGGCGGCCAACTGCTGGAGCAGGACGGCCGAGGCGTCGTCGAGGTTGTGGGCGTCGTCCACCACGATCAGGAGGGGCCGATCGCCCGCGAGGCGGGCAAGGCCCTCCTGTGCGTACTGGAGCAGGCCGAGGCCGGAGGCCGCGGCCTCGGGCATGGCCGGGAGCAGCGAGGCGAGCGCACCCAGCGGGATGCTCGCCGCCGAACGGCTGGCGACCGCGAGTGCGGTGCCGTAGCCCGCCGCCTCGCCGACCGCGAGGCACTCCTTGGCGAGGCGGGTCTTGCCCACGCCGGCAGGGCCGATGAGGATGATGCCGGCGACGTCGCGCGCGACGACGATCTGGCGGAGCCGCTCCAGCTCCTCCGCCCGACCGGTGAGTGGCCAGGTGACGCTCACGCCCACATCATGACCGTCGTCAGGCCAGTGGGGAGACCTTGAGGGCGCCGGCGAGACCGGACCGCCCGGCCACACCGAGCTTGTCGTAGATGCGGGCGAGGTGGTTGTCGACCGTGCGCACGGACACGAAGAGCCGAGCCGCGATGTCCTTGCTCGCCATGCCCTGGGCCGCGAGGCGGGCGATCTCGTTCTCGCGCTTGGTGAGGGGGGTGGGCCCCTCGATGCGGGCCAGCCCGGGCGTGGCGGCCCCCTCGCACGCTGCCCGAAGCTGGGCGCCCCGGCGGAGGCATGCGGTGGCTTCCCGCGAGTCCCCCGAGCGACGATGGGCGTCGGCAGCATCCTCGGCGGCCTCGGCGGCGGCCAGAGAGGCACCGCAGGCGGCCAGGGCCTCGCAGGCGGCCTCGAGCGAGGCACCGTCGCCGGCGACGAGGGCGTCCACGTGGAGCACCCGTGCGTCGGCAAGCGGCCCGTCGACCAATTCGGCCAACTCGTGGATGCGTTGCTGCGCCTCTGCGGCGCCGCCCAGCCGGGCGAGGTCGTGGAGCGCGTCGAGCTCGTGGCCGAAGTGGCTCGTGGCCCGATCGGCGGCGGCCAACGCGAGGAGGCGTTCCCGGGCCGCCCGCACGTCGCCCTCGGTCGCCTCGGTCCAGGCCAGCGCCCGCTCGAGGTCGGAGTCGTTGAGCCGGGCCGGGTGGGGGCCGACGGCGATGACCTCGGCGTGCGCGGCGCGCGCCGCCGCCGCGTCGCCGGCGAGGGCGTGGGCGAAGACCTGGCCGATGAGGGCCCAGCGGTGGGCCCCCGGATGGTTCACGGCCTCGAACAGGGCGGCGGCCTCGCGCCACCAGCGGAGCGAGTCCACCACCCGCCCCCGGTCCAGGGTGCAACGACCAAGGGCGAGGCAGTGGAACGCCCAACCGGCGCCGTCACCTTCGCCGACGGCGATCGCGTACCCCTCGTGGGCGAGCAGCTCGGCCTCGGGGATGCGGCCCAGCGCAGTGAGGGCGAGGGCACGAGCCACCTTCAGCAGCGAGGGCTCGTACATGCTCGGCATGCGACCGCGGTGGGCGGCGAACCCGCGGCGGGCGAGGTCGACGGCCTGGTCGCCCCGGCCGAGCAGGGGCAGGCCGAGACTGCCGGCGAGGGCGGCCTGGAGGAACGCACGGTCCTCGGCGCCCTCGAAGAGGGACTCGATGGTGGGGATGCCCAGCTCGGCCTGGCCGGCGGCGACGTCATAGAGGGCCAGCACGCCCTTGGCCTCGCCCACGAGCTCAGGATCCTCGAGGTCGATGAGCAGCGCTTCCACGACCTTGACGGCCTGGTCGAACTGGCCGAGGTGCCAGAAGAGGTTGAACGACCGCAGCAGGGCGACCCGTGTTCGGTCCGGCTCGGAGACGGCCAGGTGCTCGACCTCCGAGAGCACGGCCTCGACCTCGGCCACCGCGCCCGACGAGTAGAGGGCGTCGGCGAGGACGTGGCCGGCCTCGAAGCTGGGCTCCACCTCCCACGCCGCCCGGGAGAGGCGCACCGCGATGTCGTAGTTGTTGGCGAAGGTGGCCTGACGGGCCGCTTCGAGGAGCAGGTCGGGGCGGGCGGTGCCGCCCCCGTCGAGGCGCCACAGGGCCACCCGCAGGACGTCGCCGCGTCGGCGCACACCGGCCGCCTCGACCTCGTCGGCCAGTGCGCGGCGCACCGAGCGGGCGCGGAAGCGCGGGGTGCGCTCGCGCAAGACGTCGCCGTGGAGGGGGTGGGCGAGGCGGGCCTGCACCCGTCGGTCGTCCTCCTCGGTTGCGAGCAGGCCACGGCGCTCCAGACGCTCGAGGGCGGCGCCGCTGCTGAGGCGTTCGATCACGTCCACACCGATGGGCTCGCCGAAGGCCACCAGCTCGAGCGCGGCGAGCTCCTCCTCATCGAGGCCGGCGAGGCGGCTCTCGACCAGGTCGGTGAGCCGTGGCGAGCTCGACACCTCGCCCACGAGGCGCCAGAGGCCGGCGTCGTCCACGAGGGTCTTGGCGTCGAGCGAGCCGAGCACCAATTCGCGCAGGTACAACACGTTGCCCTCGCTGGCGGTCCAGAACTGCTGGAGCACCTTGCCCTCGACGGGACCGCCGAGGGCCGCCTCGAGGAGCTCGGCGACCTCGAACTGGTCGAGCGGGCCCAGCTCCAGGCGCTCGGCCAGACCGTCCTTCCAGAGGGCCACGACGGGTTCGGGCACCCGCTCACCCGAGCGCACGGTGGCCACCACGTAGGCGGTTCGGGCCACGGCAAGGCCTTGGAGCACGAGCGCCGAGGCGTCGTCGAGGTTGTGGGCGTCGTCGACGACCAACAGGAGCGGGCGGCCGGCAGCCAGCTCGATGAGGCCATCCGTCGCCTCCTGGAGCATGGCGACGCCGCGTTCGTGGGCGCTGCTCGCGGGCGGCAGCAGCGGCGCGAGCGCTCCGAGGGGGATCTCGGACGCCGCCCGGCTCGCCACGGCGAGCGCCGTGGCGAAGCCGGCGGCTTCCCCCACCGAGAGGCACTCCTTGGCCAGCCGCGTCTTGCCGACGCCTGGTGGCCCGACGAGGACGAGCCCGGCGATGTCGGTCCGGCGCAACTCCCCTCGGACGAGGTCGAGCGCACGTTCGCGCCCGATGAGCGGCCAGGTGACGGTCACAGCGGCGCCAGTATGGCGTGTCCAACCCGGCCGCAGACAGTGCGTACCGACGGTTTCCGGCTCGTGTGGCGTGCATCACTACGCTGCGGGGGGTGCGCCTCGTCATCGCCCGTTGCGAAGTGCACTACGAGGGGCGTCTGACCGCACACCTGCCCCTCGCCACACGTCTGATCATGGTCAAGGCCGACGGTTGCGTCGCCGTGCACGCCGACGGCGGCGCGTACAAGCCCCTGAACTGGATGAACGCCCCCAACCGCCTGGTCGAGGGGGAGGGCGAGTGGACGGTCACCAACCCCAAGGGCGAGGTGCTGACCATCGCCCTCGAGGAGGTGCTGTCCGACAGCGCCCACGAGCTCGGCGTCGATCCCGGCCTCCAGAAGGACGGGGTGGAAGCCCACCTCCAGGAGCTCTTGGCCGCCAACTGCGACAGCATCGCCGAGGGGCTGCGCCTCGTGCGCAGGGAGTACCCCACCGACATCGGCCCGGTCGACCTTCTCTGCAAGGACGCCGACGGGGTCACGGTGGCGGTCGAGGTGAAGCGCCGCGGCGACATCGACGGCGTCGAGCAGCTGGCCCGCTACCTCGAACGCCTCAACCTCGACCCGATGCTGCGGCCAGTACGCGGCGTCTTCGTGGCCCAACAGATCAAGCCCCAGGCCAAGGTGCTCGCCGGCGCCCGGGAGATCGCGTGGGTGGAGGTGGACTACGACGCCCTCCGCGGCATCGAGTCCGACGTCCTCCGCCTCTTCTGACCACCTGGTTGCGCCCATCGGCGATTGGACGTGGCGCCGCCGACGCCTGGTTCCCACTCGAGCGCTCCGCTGCAGTGGGAAGGCAAACGCAAAGGCGCGAAGAACGGGGGTGGAGGCCGGCGGTCAGGCGGTGAAGGTGCAGCGGCCGGCGTCGAGGACGACGCGGCCGT
>CAYYDZ010000038.1:20660-22398 GCA_964470715.1 uncultured Microthrixaceae bacterium
GCCGGCGGTCAGGCGGTGAAGGTGCAGCGGCCGGCGTCGAGGACGACGCGGCCGTCGCCGCCGCAGGTCTGGAAGACGGCGGCGTCGCCGTCGACCCAGATGTTCACGGTGAGGGCCTCGCCGGGGAACACCGGGGACGAGAAGCGGCCCTCCATCTTCCCGAAGCGGGCGGGATCGCCGTCGCAGAGGGTGTGGAGCAGGGCCCGGCCGGTGAAGCCGTAGGTGCACAGGCCGTGGAGGATGGGCTTGGGGAACCCGCCCATCTCCGCGAACTTCGGGTCCGAGTGCAGCGGGTTGCGGTCGCCGGAGAGGCGGTACAGCAGGGCCTGGTCCTCACGGGTCTGGTAGGTGACCGAGTGGTCGGGGGCGCGCTCCGGCGGCACGTTCTGGGGGCCCGAGGGGCCGCGATCGCCGCCCCAGCCGCCCTCGCCGCGGATGAACACCGACATGGTGTTGGTGAACAGCGGCTCGTTGGTGTCGGCCAGCACGGCGCTGGTGGACATGACGATGACCGCGCCCTTGCCTTTGTCGTAGATGGCCTCGACCTTGCCGGTGCTGCGCAGGGTGCCCTTGACGGGGATCTCACGGTGCAGCTCGACGCTCTGCTCGCCGTGCACGAGCATGGCGGGGTTGAAGTCGCCCAGGCTGGGCATGCCGGCGCCCATGGCGTTCAGCACGACCGCCATGGTGGGCAGCACCTTCTGGTCGATGTCGGCGCTGTTCTCGGTGGTGAAGGCCAGCTCGTCGGTGCCGGCCCCGACGCCCAGGGCGTAGAGCAGGCAGTCCTTCGAGTCCCACGAGCGCTCGCCGGGCTCGGACTCGACGCCGACGGCATCCAGGTTGATGGGCATGCGAGGTCTCCTCGTTCGATTCAGTCGTTCGGATCAGCAGCGGGGCAGTTCAGCGACGGGCGTCGCGGCCGCTCATGTCGGCGTTCGGACGGGCCTGCGACATCAGCTCGGCCACGAGCGGTCCGAGCTCGGTGGGGTCGTCGGACGGTGCGACCGAGGGGCCGATGTGCCAGCCCTCGGCCACCGACAGCGCCCGGCCGGAGACGTCGAACACCCGGCCGGTGACGTCCTTCGACTCGGGGCTGGCCAGCCAGGTGACGATCGGCGCGATCCACCGCGGCGACATCTGCTCTTTGATCTCCTCCGAGGCCTCGCCCATCCCGAGGCCCTCGGTCATGCGGGTGAGGGCGGCGGGGGCGATGGCGTTCACGGTCACGCCGTACCGACCCAGTTCCTGGCTGGCGATGATGGTGAAGGCGGCGATGCCGGCCTTGGCCGCGCCGTAGTTGGTCTGGCCCACGTTGCCGTAGATGCCCGATGCCGAGCTGGTGTTGATGACCCGGGCGTCGTTCTCCTCGCCCGCCTTGACCCGCTCGCGCCAGTAGGCGGCGGCGTGGCGGGTGGGGCCGAAGGTGCCCTTGAGGTGCACCTTGATGACCGCGTCCCACTCGGCCTCGGTCATGTTGGTGAGCATCCGGTCCCGCAGGATGCCGGCGTTGTTGATGAGGATGTCGAGGCCGCCGAAGTGGTCGACGGCCTGCTGGATCAGGCGGCCGGCGCCCTCGAAGTCCGAGACGTCGTCGCCGTTGGCCACGGCCTCGCCGCCCATGGCCTCGATCTCGGCCACGACGTCGTGCGCCGGGCCCTCGCCTTTGCCCGTGCCGTCCATGGAGCCGCCGAGGTCGTTGACCACGATCTTGGCGCCCTGGCCCGCCAGCATCAGGGCG
>CAYYDZ010000039.1:0-6802 GCA_964470715.1 uncultured Microthrixaceae bacterium
CGGCGACCCTTCGGCCACGAGCCTCCAGTGCCCCACGCGCCCGCCCCACGAGGGCGCCGAGGCCGCTCACGCCCGCCACCGGCGCGTCGTGGTCCACCACGACGACGCTGCCGCCGCCTGCTGCGGACAGGTGGGTCGGGTCGGGGTCGACGAAGGGCTGGTCGTCGGCCACCGGGAAGGCGCCGGCCAGCGGAAGCGGCTCGGCGGGGCCCACACGCCCCGCGACCTCGCCCAGCGCATCACGGAACTGCGACGCATCCGGCCGCTCCGTCGGATCAGAGCGACCGGCCCACTCGAGCACCTCGGCCAGGGGCCCCAGCTCGTCACCGACGGACAGGTCGGCGTCGACCCGGGCCCGCAGGGTGCTCAGGGTGGTGTCGGTGGCGAAAGGCACGTGCCCGGTGACCGCCTCGACCAAGACGAGCGCCAGCGAATAGACGTCGCTCTTGCCCGTGGCCGCCTGGCCGTTGGCCTGCTCTGGCGAGGCGTAGCGCGCGGTCCCGAGCACCGCACCCGCCGGCTCGGTCCACGCCGCCTCGGCCAGGGCGCGCGCCACCCCGAAGTCGGCGATGCGCAGGCGTCCGTCCTGGAAGCCGAACAGGAGGTTGGCGGGCTTGACGTCGCGGTGGACGAAGCCCTGGCGATGGGCGAAATCGAGTCCGCGGGCGGCACCGAGGCCGACCTCCACCGCCTGGGGCACGGTGAGGCGCCGACCGAGGTCGAGCATCGAGCGGAGACTGCCACCGTCCACGTACTCGGTGACGAGGTAGGGCCCGCCGTCATCACCCGAGTCGAAGAGCTTGACGATGTTCGAGTGGTTGAGCTTCGCGGTGGCCTGGGCCTCGGCACGGAAGCGCCGCAGGAAGGTCTTGTCGTCCGCCAGGGCCGGGTGCAGCACCTTGACCGCGACGAGGCGCGCGAGGCGGACGTCGTCGGCGAGGAATACCTGAGCCGACGAACCGGTGCCGATGGGCGCTTTGAGCCGGTAGCGCGAACCCAGGACCCGACCGATCTGGTCGGTCATCTGGGACAGCAGCACATCGTGGATCGTACCGGCTGGGTTTTCCCGTCCCGTGGACCCACAATGGACCGGTGGACACCCTGCGACGCGTCGTGTTGACCCTCTTGGTGCTCCTCGCCCTCGCCGGATTGGTGGTGGCGGGTCAGCGGACCGTGCGCAACGGTGGCGCAGACGACGTGACCATCAGTGGCGGGGACAACGCCGTGGAGGCCCTGATCCCGGGCCGAGAGGCCGAGACCCTGAGCCAGAGCGAGGTGGGCATCGACCTCGCCGACGGGTGGACGGGCGACCTCCTGTTGAACGGCGAGGCGGTCGACGCCCAGCGCGTCGATGCCCTGAACCAGCTGCTCTACCGCCCACCCGAAGGTCTCGACTCCGGGCGCAACTGCGTCACCGCGGTGATCTGGCGTTCGTCGGAGTCCCGGGACTCCTCGCGCGACGTCGACTGGTGCTTCGAGGTCACCTGACCGGCACGGGGCCGCGTCGAGGCGGCCCGTCAGGCCGGTAGCTCGCCGGTCTCGAGGAGGCGCACGAACGCCGCCTCGTCGAGGATCGGGATCCCGAGCTCCTCGGCCTTGGTGAGCTTGGACGCCCCCGGGCCCTCCCCCACGACCACCGCGGTGGTCTTCTTCGACACGCTGCCCGGTGACTTGCCGCCGCGGGCGGTGATGGCCTCCTCGGCGCCGTCGCGGGTGAACCCCTCCAGGGTGCCGGTGACGACGATCGACGTGCCTTCCAACGTCTGGGCGAGCGCCGGCGCCGCCGGGCCTTCGAAGTTCACCCCCGCGGCCCGCAGGCGTTCGACGAGGGCGCGGTTGGCCTCGTCGGCGAAGAAGCCGTGCACGCTCTGGGCGATGATCGGCCCGATGCCGGCGACGGCGGCGATCTCCTCCTCGGAGGCGGCGAGGATGGCGTCGAGGTGGCGGAAGTGGCGGGCGAGCACCTGACTGCCGGCGCCCCCGAGGTGGGCGATGTTCAGGCCGACCAGCAGGTTGGCGAGGGGACGGTCCTTCGCCGCCTCGATGGCGGCCTGGAGGTTGTTCACCGAGGTCTCGCCGAAGCCCTCGAGCTCACGGATGCGGTCGTGGTCGAGGCTGAAGATGTCGGCGATGTCGCCGAGCAGGCCGAGCTCGAGGAACAGGCGCACGGTCTGCTCGCCGAAGCCCTCGATGTCGAGGGCTCCCCGGGAGGCGAAGTGCTCGATGGCGGTGGCCCGGCGGGCGGGACAAGCGAGGTTCACGCAATAGGTGGCGGCCTCGCCTTCGAGGCGCTGGAGGGGCTCGGCGCACACGGGGCACGCGGTCGGGAACGTCCACTCGGGCAGTCCCGCGGGGCGCTCGGCCAGCACCGGCCCCACCACCTCGGGGATCACGTCGCCGGCCTTGCGCACCACCACGGTGTCCCCGGGACGCACGTCCTTGGCCTTCACCTGGTCCTGGTTGTGCAGGGTGGCCAGCCCGACGGTGCTGCCCCCCACGAACACCGGGTCGAGCTCGGCGAACGGCGTGGCCTTGCCCGTCCGACCGATCGACACGGAGATGTTCAGCAGCTTCGTCGTCCGCTCCTCGGGCGGGAACTTGTAGGCGATGGCCCAGCGCGGCGCCTTGCTCGTGAAGCCGAGGAGGTCGCGCGTGGCCAGGTCGTCGACCTTCACCACCACGCCGTCGATCTCGTAGGGGAGGTCGTGGCGGTTCGCCTCCCAGTGGCGGCAGAAGGCGTGCACCTCGTCGAGCGTCGCCAGCGAGCGGATCTCGGGGTTCACCGGCAGGCCCAGCTCGCCCAGCCAGGCCAGGGTCTCGGTGTGGCGGGTGAAGGTGGGCCCACCCTCGACCTCGCCCAGCTGGTACGACCACCACGACAGCTCACGGCTGGCGGTGATGGAGGCGTCCTTCTGGCGGAGGGACCCCGCCGCCGAGTTGCGGGGGTTCACGAAGAGGCGGGCGCCGGCCTCGGCCTGGCGGGCGTTGAGGGCGGCGAAGGCCGCCACCGGCATGTAGACCTCGCCCCGCACCTCGACCACGGGTGGCGCCCCTGCCGGCAGCTGCTCGGGCACGGTGGCCAGCGTGGCGACGTTGGGGGTGACGTCCTCGCCCACCTTGCCGTCCCCACGGGTCGCGGCCTGCACGTAGCGGCCCCCCTCGTAGCGGATGGACAGGGCCATGCCGTCGATCTTCAGCTCGCACACGAAGCCGATGACCAGGTCGCCCTCGCCGGTCGCCTCTTCGCCGGTGCCCCGCTCGGCGACGAGGCGGCGTTCGAGACGGGCGCCCCAGGCCAGGAGCTCCTCGGCCGAGAAGGCGTTGTCCAGCGACATCATCGGCTCGCGGTGCACCACCGGCGAGAACAGCGCCGACGGGGCGCTGCCGATCCGCTGCGTCGGCGAATCGGGCGTGACGAGCTCAGGGAACTCCTCCTCGAGCGAGCGCAGCTCGCGCACGAGCGCGTCGTAGTCGGCGTCCGAGATCTCGGGGTCGTCGAGCTCGTGGTAGCGCTTGTTGTGGTGGTCGATCTGCGCCCGCAGCGCGTCGACCTGGGCGGCGATGTCGGCCAGCTCGGGCATCGGCGTCAGGGTAGAGGGCGTCGGCGCCGGTCGGTGAGGGCGCCGGTCGGTGAGGGTGCCGCTGGATCAGGCGCCGGCGGTGAGGCGGACGCCGACCGCCTGGTCGTGCAGGCGCTGCGCCACGTTCCGGGCCAGCGAGAGCACGTGCGTCGCCTGGGTCTCACCGTGCAGGGCGAGGCCGCAGGCCGGGGTGATCAGGGACTGGGTGCGCAGGAGCACCGGGTCGCAGCCGGCGCGGACCATCTCGCACCAGAGATCGCAGAGATGGCGCCACAGGCGGTCGGCGGTGGTACCGAGGGGCCCGTCGGTGGGGACGGCGCCCCAGGCCACCCAGCCGCCCCGATCGAGAAAGCTGCCCAGCGTGCCGGCGAAGTCCGCCAGGCCGGCATCGACCGGCGCGGAGAGCACCTGCGGGCCCGCCTGCAGGACGAGGCGCCAGTCGGCGTTGCCACAGCAGTGCAGGCCCGTGACGGCGTGCGGCTCGATGGCAGCCAGGGCGCCCGACACGAGGTCCACGGCGCGGTCCGGCTCGATGGGGAACCCGGGGTGCATGCAGCTGGCGAGGCCGGGCTCGTCGACGAAGACCAGCAGGGGGGCGTCGGGCACCTTGCGGGCGGCGAGGGCCAGAAGTGCGTCGGCCCGGGCCCGCACGGCGGTGCCGGCGGCGACGAAGGCCCGCTCGGCATCCAGGCCGGCGGCGTGGAGCGCCAGGCCGAGGGTCACCGGACCCGTGAGCTGGAGCTTGACCCAGCCGGTGCGGCCGGCGACGGCGTCGAGGAACACCCGCAAGCCGAGGAAGGGAGCACCCGAGAGGTCGGGGTCGGCGGGCGGAGTCTCCGGGTCGATGCGGTCGAGGACGAGGTCGAGCGAGCCGTCGTCGGCCACGGAGACGCCGGGGACACCCCAGGCGGCCTGGGCGATCATCCCCTCGAGGGGCGAGCGGCGCGGCAGCGACGGCGCCGCAGGCAGCCAGCCGTGCTCGTCGAGCACGAGTGCGACGGCCTGATCGGCCGCGGTGTGGGGCAGGCTGCCGATGGACGTCGCCGCGCCGACGGGCAGGTCGTTGCCCCTCATCGCCTGCGTCTCGGTTGGCTCACGATGCTTGTGTCCCCCACGAAGAGAGCGTCACCTTTCGGGCCGGAGCCCATTCCCCCGCTCATGGAATAGCCACGGCCCCGACACACGCGCAAATCTCCTGACGTGCGAGTCAACGCGACATGGGCGTTCCGGGGGCTCTGGGTGGTGCTCCCCGTGGCCGCCGGGCCGGCGCTCGGTGCGGCCCTGGACGGCCGCAACGACACCGTCGCGCTCGTGGCATCGGTGATCCTCTGGCTGGGCTGGGCCGCCGTCCTCGTCGCTTCGCTGGTCCCGAGCACGGTCGGCCTGACCGTCCTTCGGGTGCTGGCGCCGGCCGCAGGGGTGGCCACCGCCTGGGCCGTCGTCGTGGCGACCGACGCCGACTTCGGCGAGGTCGGCGTCGGGGACGTGGTCGGGCTCGTCGTGACCGCCGCGGCCGCGGTGGTGGCCATGGCGCCCAGCGTGGGTGACGCGTTCGTGGACGGCAGCTCCTACGGTCCCGAGCGGCGCTTCGCGCTGCGGGTCCCGGCACCGGTGCTGCTCGGCCCGCTCGAGCTCACGTGGGCGATCGCGCTGGCCGGCGTGCTGACCGGGCCGCTGTTGCTGGCCGCCGAGCAGTGGGTGGCGGGCGTCGCCGCCCTCTTGGTGGGCCTGCCGCTGGCCTTCTGGGCGGTGCGCTCCCTGCACGCGCTCAGCCGGCGCTGGCTGGTGTTCGTGCCCGGCGGCCTGGTGATCCACGACCCCCTCACCGTCACCGAGTCGGTGCTGATGCCCAAGACCATGGTCGCCCACCTCGGACCGGCCCCGGCCGACACCGACGCCTACGACCTCACCCAGCGCGCCGCCGGCCTGGCCCTGCAGGTCGATCTCACCGAGCCGCTGCCCGTCAGCCTCTACCGCCCCCGGGCCGAGCGAGCCGAGACGGCGACGGTCGAGCGCCTCCTCTTCACCCCCACCCGGCCGGCGCACGTCCTCGACGCCGCCGAGGAGCGCCGCCTCCCCGTCGCCTGACCACAACCCCCGTTCCGGTGGCTGGTTGGTCACGCTGGCTGGTGTGACCAACGGCGTGCCAGAACGGCGGAAGGGGTCAGGTGGCGGTGCCGCCGCCGAGGACGAGGTCGCCGGCGTACAGCACCACGCTCTGGCCGGCGGCGACGCGCCGCTGCGGCACGTCCCAGCGGAGGGTGCTCCCGTCCACGACGGCCTGCAGGGCAGGGCCGTGGGCGGAGCACTGCACGGTGACGGGGCCGTCCACCGGCTGCGCCGACCAGGCGAGGTCGGCCAGCACCAGGTGATCGGTGAGCAGGTCGCCCCGGGCGCCGACGGTGACCAGCGGCTCGGCCCCGTCGTCCGGTACGGCGACGTCGACCACGTAGCGGGGCGCGGCGCCGCCGGCGAGGCCGAGGCCCTTGCGCTGGCCGATGGTGACGAGCTCGACCGCCGGCGCCTCCCCCACGACGACACCGGAGGTGTCCTGCACCCGGGCAGGGCGCAAGGGGATGCGATCACCCAGGAACTGGGCCCGGCCCGCCGAGGTGATGAAGCACACGTCCTGGCTGTCGGGCTTGTCCGCGGTGCGCAGGCCCCGCCGCTCGGCCTCGGCCCGCACCGCGCCCTTGTCCCAGTCCCCCACGGGGAACACGACCCGGGCGAGGGCCTCGGCGTCGAGCATGTGCAGGACGTAGGACTGGTCCTTGGCGGCGTCGGCGCCACGGGCGACCCGCCGATGGCCGTCCCCGTCCACGACCACCCGGGCGTGGTGCCCGGTGGCCACGAGATCGAAGCCCAGGGCCTCGGCCCGGCGCAGCAACAGGTCGAACTTCAGGTGGCGGTTGCACTCGACACACGGGTTCGGGGTGCGGCCGGCGGCGTGGTCGGCGACGTAGGGCGCCACGACCTGCGCCTCGAACTCGTCGCTGAAGTTGAAGACGTGGTGGGCGATGCCGAGCTGCTGGGCAACCCGACGCGCGTCATCGACGTCGGCGACCGAGCAGCACCCCGTGTCCGAGGCGCCACCCCACAGTCGCATCGTGACACCGACCACATCGTGGCCGGCCTCGAGCAGCAGTGCCGCGGCGACGGAGGAATCGACCCCACCGGACATGGCGACGAGCACCTTCACGACGGGGTCCACCACAACGAGC
>CAYYDZ010000039.1:6902-21574 GCA_964470715.1 uncultured Microthrixaceae bacterium
GTTCGGGGCCTCACGGGAACCGCCGGAGGCGCTCGACGGCGGCCGGGACCGCGGCGAGGGCGAGGTCGACGTCGGTGTCGGTGGTGGCAGCGCCGAGGGAAAGTCGCAGTGCTCCTCGCGTTGCGGCCCGGGAGACCCCCATGGCCGCGAGGACGGGGGAGGGCTCCATGGCGCCGCTGGCGCAGGACGAAGCCGCCGACGCGTACACCCCCGCCTCCTCCAACAGGAACAAGAGCGACTCGCTCTCCACGCCTTCGATGCAGACGTGGCAGGCGCCCGCGACCTTGTGCGAGCGGTCGGGCGCCCTTCCCGGCCCTGCGGGCACCACCCCGGTCTCGACCAGGCCGGGCACCGCGGCGACCAGGCCGTCGGCCAACCGGTCCCGGAGCGTCGTGACACGGTCGACGGTGGCCGTGCGCTCCGCGACCGTCCCGGCGAGGGCGGCGGCCAGGCCCACGATCCCGGCGACGTTCTGGGTGCCGCTGCGACGCTCGCGCTCCTGCCCGCCCCCAAGGAGGGTGGCGGCCAGGTCGACGCCTTCGCGCACCACGAGTGCGCCCACACCCTTGGGGCCGCCGAACTTGTGGGCGCTGAGTGCGATGAGGTCGAAGTCGGCCGCACGCGCGGCAACGTCGAGCCACGGGACGGCCTGCACGGCGTCGGTGTGGAGGAGGGCGCCCGGCGCCCGCTCGTGCACGAGGGCGGCGACGGCATCGAGCGGCTGGATCGTGCCCACCTCGTTGTTCGCGCCCATCACCGACACGAGGACGACCGGATCGCCCGAGCGGGTGCAGGCGTCGAGCACGGCCTCGAGCTCGGCGAGGTCGACCGCGGCCTGGGCGTCGACGGGCAGGGCACGACCGCCGACGTGCGCCACGGGCTCGGCCACCGCGGGGTGCTCGACCGCCGAGCACAGCACCACGCCCGGGCGACGGGCGTGCACCCCGAACACCGCCAGGTTGTCGGCCTCGGTGCCCCCGCTGGTGAACACGACCTCGCCAGGGCGTGCTCCCAGGGCGTCGGCCACCACGTCGCGCGCCTCGTCCACCAGTTGGCGGGCGGCACGGGCGGCCCGGTGCGAACCCGAGGGGTTGGCGAAGCTCGAGTCGAGGACGGCGACGACGGCCTCACGCGCCTCGGCGCGCAGCGGCGTGCTGGCGGCGTGGTCCAGGTAGGCCACGGGCGGTTCGGACACCTTGCCAGGCTAGGAGGGCGGGCCTCAGCTGGGCGGGGCGAAGCCTCCGTCGGCCGGCGGGACCGGCGGCGAGGCGGGGCCAGGGGGCGCCACGGGGGGAGGCGGCGGGGGTCGCTGCCCCGCGACCGGCGGCATCCCCGTCGGCGTCGGCGCGGGTGGCGGCGGGGGCGCCGCCACCAGCGACGGGACCGTCGACGGCCCCGACGGTGGATGGGGCGGACCGCTGGCGACCGGCCCCCCGTGGGACGGGCCCCGGCCGGGCCAGCCCCCGGGCGGCCCCCCGTGGCGCAACTGGTAGGCGGCCGCCACGCACACGAGGAAGGTCTCCGGGGCGAGGTTGGCGGGTGGGGTGTGGCCCATCTCGGTGGCCACCGGGTTGGCCAGGCGGGCGCCGAGGGACCAGCGGGCCTCGGGCGTGAAGCCGGCCACCCGTAGGAGGTAGGCCCGCAGCACCTCGTACTGCTCCGGCGTCACCGTGGTGACGTCCAGGCCGGCGGCGTAGGCCTCGAGCCCGTAGGGCGGGTAGAACGCCATGGCCTGCGCGGTGCGGTCGACGGGCGAGCGCTCGCGGAGCACGAGCGTGCCCGCCGCCAGGTCGCCGAGGCGCTGGTTGTCCCGCGTGAGCAGGATGACGACCGTGGCGATCACGCCGACGGGGATGAGCCAGAAGTCGATGATCCCGAGGGCGCCGCGGATCAAGGCATGGCGGAAGCGGATGGGCGCCCCTTCCTTGGTCACGGTGCGGAGGCCGGCGGCGGCCATGCCCAGCGTCCGCCCGTTCCAGAGCGTCTCCATGAGGATCGGGTAGCCCAGGAAGATCAGGAAGATCATCACCGTGGCGAACACGATGGCCACGGAATCGGGGATGGACAGGCCCGCGGCACCGGCGGCGCCGAGCACGAGGAACACCGCGATGAGCCCCGCGAGCTGCACGAGGACGTCCAGCGAGAACTGCAGCACGCGGGTCGGCACCGAGGCCGTCTGGAACTCGAGCAGCACCGCCTCGGGGGTGACGATCCCTCGCATCGGCCCGCTCATCGGCGCCACCGTAACCAGTCCTCCGGGCGGGTGGCCGGACCACCGCTGCGCACGCGGGAGAACGGTCCCAGCCCTCCTCAGGCCCGGTCCGGTCGCACCTCGCGCACGACGATCTCCTGCGCGACCGTGGCCACGTGCAGCCCGTCGCCGTCATAGATGCGGCCCATCGCGAGGCCCCGCCCACCGGTGAGCCCCTGCCCCTGGAAGGCGTGGAGGTGCCACTCGTCGGCCCGCAGCGGGCGGTGGAACCAGATGGCGTGATCGAGGGTGGCGGCCATGAAGCGTTGCCAGTCGTCGTCGGACTCCATGCCCGTGCGGGCCGCCGGGTGGTCGAGGATGGCGGCCGCCGTGGGCATGTCGTCCGAGCAGTAGGCGAGGGCGCACGCCTGGAGCAAGGGGTCGTCCCCCAGGTCGTCGGTGATGCGCAGCCACGTCAACGTCGTGCTCGACAGGCCCTCGGGAACCGGCGCCGGCCGCCGGTCGAGGAGCGCACCCCAGCGTTGCGAGGCAAGGCCCTCGGGACCGGCGAGTCCTGCCGGCGGGCGGTGCAGCACCACGTCGGCCTCGTCCTCGGCCACCTTGAACGAGGCCGACATCGAGAAGATGGCGCCCGCCGACTGTCGGGCCACCACGTTGCGGGTGACGAACGAGCGCCCGTTGCGGGTGCGGTCGACCTCGAAGCGGATGGGCTCGTCCATGACCCCGGGGCGGATGAAGTAGGCGTGCAGCGAATGCACCCGGTACTGGTCCTCGACGGTGGCCGCCGCCGCCCGCAGCCCCTGCGCCGCGACCTGTCCCCCGTAGACCCGCGGAAAGGGGACGGGCTCGCTGACGCCGATGAAGGTGTCGGGCCCGTGCGGCTCGAGGGCCATGAGGCCGGCAAAGGTGAGCGGGTCGGGGGCGAGGTCCACGACGGGCGACGGTAGCCAAGCCAGGCGCCCGCGGGTGCGCCATGATGAACGGGTCGTGGACATCGACCGCTACATCGCCTCGCACGAACCTTCCTGGATCCGCCTCGGGGAGCTGACGGCCAAGGCCCGGCGCAGCATCCGCCGCCTCGACGCGGGCGAGCTCGACGAGCTCGTCATGCTCTACCAGCGCACATCGACGCACTTGTCCTACGTGCGCACCAACTTCGAGAACCCGGCCCTCACGATCCGCCTCACCCGGTTGGTGGCCGGCACCAGCGGGGTCATCTACGGCAAGCGGGCCCGAACGGTCCGGGCCTTCGCCGACTTCTTCCGCGTGACCTTCCCCGCCGCAGTCTGGGACGCCCGCCGCTTCGTGGTCGTGAGCTTCCTGCTGACGTTCCTGCCCGCCGCGGCCATGGGCGTGTGGATCGCCAACTCCGACGCGGCCCTCGACGCCACCGCCCCGGCGGCGCTGCGCGAGGCGTACGTGGAGGACGACTTCGAGTCGTACTACTCGTCGGCGCCGGCCGGTCAGTTCGCCACGGAGGTCACCGTCAACAACATCCAGGTGTCGATCCTCGCCTTCGCCGCCGGCATCGCGCTGTGCGTCGGCGCCGCCTACATCCTGATGTTCAACGGAGCCAACGTCGGGGTCGCCGCCGGCCTCTTCGCCGCGGTGGGCGAGCAACCCAAGTTCTGGGGCCTGATCCTGCCCCATGGCCTCCTCGAGCTCACGGCCGTGGTCATCGCCGGCGCCGCCGGTCTGCGCCTCGGGTGGGCCATCATCGCGCCGGGCGACCGTCGGCGCTCCGAGGCCCTGGCCGACGCCGGCCGGCGGGCGGTGGTGATCGTCATGGGCCTCGTCGCCGCCTTCATCACCGCGGGCACCATCGAGGGCTTCGTGACCGGGTCCAGCCTGCCCACGGCCGTGCGCGTGGGCATCGGGGTCGCCGTGGAGGCCGCGTTCGTCACCTACCTCGTGGTCCAGGGCCGGGCCGCCGCGGCGCGAGGCATCACCGGCGTGCTCGGCGAGGTGAAGCGGGGCTGGGACGATGAGCGGGGCTGGGACGAAGCGGTACGGGACGGCGACGCTCAGAGCCGCCCGGTGGCCTTCACCGCCAGGTAGGTGTCCGCCAGCAGCGGCGCCAGCCGACCGGGCGGCGCGTCGATGACCCGGGCACCGAGGCCCCGGAGGCGGGCGACCGTGCGCCGGCGCTCCTCGAGGGCCTGCACCGCAGCGGCCTTGCGGTAGGCATCGGACGAGTCCGAGGGCGACGACGCCGCCCAGTGCACGACATCGGGGTCCTGCACCCCTGCCACCACGACGAGGTGGTTGCGCACGATGAGCGGCAGGGCGGGCACGAGGGACTCCCCCACCGCCTGCTCGACGAGGTCGGTGAGGATGACGAGCATGGCGCGCCGCCGGAACCGGCCCAGGGTCTCGGCGAAGGCGCCGGCGTAGTCGCTCTCCGCCAATTGCGGCTCGAGCTCGTACATGGCCTCGGTGACCCGGGTGAGCTGGGTGCGGCTCTGGGCGGGGCTGACCACCCGCTGGACGCGCCGATCGAAGGCCACGAGACCGCAGCGATCACCGAGGCGGGTCGCCACCGCCGTCATCATCATCACGGCGTCCATGGCGTGCTCCACCCTCGGCACGTCGTCCACCCGACCGGCCATGACCCGTCCGTTGTCGAGCAGGAGGATGACGGTCTGGTTCCGCTCGGCCCGGTACGTCCGGACGATGGGCTTGCCCGCCCGGGCGGTCGCCGACCAGTCGATGCGCCGGAACTCGTCGTCCACCGAGTACTCCCGGAGCTGATCGAACTCGGTACCCCCGCCGCGACCCTGCGCGGAGCGCAGCCCGACCTCGAGGATGCGGGCCTTGTTGATGCGCAGCTCGGCCTCGTCGCGCGAGCGGAACGGTGGGAACACCCGCAACAGCCCCGGGCAGTCGACGCGCCGTTGGCGGGCCATGAGGCCGAGCGGCCCCTCGACCCGGAGGGTGACCCGAGCCAGGTCGAAGCGACCGCGGCGCGCCGGGCGGATGACGGTGCGGGCCTCGGCCCGGCCCCGGGCGGGCAGGCGCACGCGGACTCGCCGGGTCCCCGCGCGCAGCGACGGCGCCAGGTCGTCCGCCAACGTCACCCGTAGCCGCCGTCCGAGCGGGTTGGTCAGGCGCCACACGACCTCGCCCTGGCCGCCGAGGGCCAGCACCCCGGGCAGGTCACGGCGCACCCCCACGCGGTCGGGTCGAGGCGCAAGCACCCAGTCCACGACGGCCACGACCATGAGCACGCCGTCGACCAGCAGCAGGCGCCGGTCGACGGGGAGGGCGACGACGACCAGGGACGCGACCGCGGCGACGAGGGCCAGGCGACGGGTGGGTACGGGGAGCACGGTGCGGAGGCTCGTCCTCAGCGGGGGGCGGGGACCGCGGCCAGCACCCCGTCGAGCACGCCATCGGCGGTCGCGCCCTCGAGCTCGAGCTCGGGGCGCAGCAGCAGGCGGTGGCGCAGGGCAGGCTTGGCCACCGCTTTGACCTCGTCCGGGGTGACGAAGGCACGCCCGGCCAGCCAGGCCCACGCCTTGGATGCGTGGAGCAGGGCGGCCGCGCCACGGGGCGACACGCCGAGGGTGAGCGAGGGCGACTCCCGGGTGGCCCGGGCCAGGGCGACGATGTAGGCGAGCACCGGCGCCTCGACCCGCACCGCCTTGACCTCCTCACGGGCGGCCAGCAGGTCGGCAGCGGAGGCCACCGCCCGCAGTCCCGTCGACGCGAGGTCGTGGGGATCGAGCCCCTGGTCGTGGCGGGCCAGCACCAGCTGCTCCTGCTGGGCGGTCGGGTAGTCGACCAGGAGCTTGAACAGGAAGCGGTCGAGCTGGGCCTCGGGCAACGGGTAGGTGCCCTCGTACTCGACGGGGTTCTGGGTGGCGATGACGATGAAGGGCTCGGGGAGGGGCCGACGCTCGCCGTCCACCGTCACCTGGCGCTCCTCCATCGACTCGAGCAGGGCGGCCTGGGTCTTGGGCGGCGTGCGGTTGATCTCGTCGGCGAGGAACAGGTTGGTGAACACCGGGCCTTCGCGGAACCGGAAGGTGCCCTCCGTGGCCTCGAAGATCACCTGGCCGGTCACGTCCGAGGGCATCAGATCGGGGGTGAACTGAACCCGCTTGAACTCGAGGTCGAGCGCGGCGGCGAGGGCCTTGACGAGCAGGGTCTTGGCCACGCCGGGCACGCCTTCGAGCAGGACGTGGCCCTCGACCAGCAAGGCGGCGATGAGGCCCGAGAGCACGCCCTCCTGGCCCACCACGGCCTTGCCCACCTCGTCGCGCACCGCCACCACGGCCGCCCGGGTGGGCGAGGCGGTCGGGCCGCCCGCCGGCACCTCGGGTGGGGCCGGCCGTGCCGGCGGTGGGGTCGTCGGTCCGACCGGTGGCGCGGCACCCGCCGGTGGGGGTGGCGGGGGCGGGGTGGGGGGGCCGTCAGGTTCCGGAACCATGGAGGAGCTCCTTGCGGATGGTCTCGTGGGTCTGAGCCAGCGAAACGAGATCGTGGTCGCTGGTGAGGGGTGGGCCGGCGATGGCGGCGTACACCGCTTCCGCGTCGACCCCGGTGCGCTGGGCGGTCACGCGGGCGACGACCTCGGGGCTCGAGTCGGCGCCGAGGCCGAGGTGCGTGCACAAGCTGCGGCGCAGGTCGTCGCGTAGGAGGTCGCCCGCCCGCTGCGGGTCGCGGGACTGCTGGAGCAGTTCGCCCACGGCTCCCACGAGCTCGGAGCCCGCGATCTGGACGGGCTGGGGCTCCTCGATGGGCGGTCCCAGCCGGCGGCCCCGCCACAGGGCGTAGACGACGAAGGCGACCACCAACTGGAGGAGCGCGGCCTTGATCCCGGGGGCCACGAGGTCGCTCAGACCCTTGTCGCCGGACCCGGGAGTGGGCGGCTGCAGGAACGCCACGGTGGTGCCCGGTTGTGGCGCGAGGAACGCGGCGGCGAGCACGGCGTTGTCGAGCTCGCCGAGCGCCTCGTTGGTGAACAGCCCCGCCCCGCCCACGCCGACGATGGTGCCGCCGCCGACCGCGGTGGTGACCACGAAGGCCGCCTCCTCGTCGCCGTAGCAGTGACCGGCCGAGCCTTCCGTGTCGAACGCGAGACCTCCGCGGGCATCGATGCGGCCCGCGTCGGCGAGGGCGTCGACGGTGCAGACGCCCGGTGGCGTGCTCGCCTGGACCAGGCCCCCGAGGGGGTCGACGGTGCCCGACGGGACAGGCGTGAAGGTCGAGGCCGGGTCGGCCACCACGAGGGTGCCGCCGTCGCCGACCCATCGGGCGAGCTCGTCCTGTTGGGCGTCGGTCGTCTGGTCGGAGAGCAACAGCACCACGTCGACGTCGTCACCCGGGACATCGTTGGTGGTGCGGACGTCGGCGCCGAGCTCCTCGATCAACAGGACGAGGCCCTTGGCGCCGGCCGGCCCGGTGCCATCCGGCGAGAGCGGCTCGCCGTCCTTCGGAGGCCGGCCCGCCACGAGAGCGAGGGCGATCAGGGCCGCCCCCAGCCCGACCCAGAACACGACCCCGCCCCGAACAGAGCCCGGCGTCGAACGCCCACCCCCCGCGCCGGGGGCGTCCGCCGTGGCGGCGCCCGCAGTCGTGGCCGTCACGCCGACACCGCCTCGGCCTCGGTGACGACGTCGCCGGCGCGGCGGCGTTTCGCCGACGCCGCGACCACCGCGCCGGCGAGCGCCCGGAAGCGGACGTTCTCGGCAGCGCCGGTGGGCTCGTCGCCGTACCAGGCGTCCTCGAACAAGAAGGTCGCCTCGGCGAAGTCGGCGGCCACCTCGGGCAGGACGACGTCGATCTCGGCCCGGTACTCGCCGGCGGTGCGGCCGGGCACGTCGTCCACCCGACCCTGCTCGACGAGGATGGCGACGAGGGCGCGGAAGCGGCCGCGCAGCGCCAGCTTCCACTCGCCGTCACGCTCGAGGCGCTCGGCCTCGTCGACCCACTGTGCCGCGGTACGGGTGCGCTCGACGCTCACCTCGGCGGCGTGGGCGGGGTCACGCTGCACACTGCGCCCGAGTCGCGCCAGCAGGAACGCGATCGCCACGATCGCCGCGATCAGCACGACCCAGCCGAGGATCGACGCACCGTCGCCGGTCACCAGGCCCTGCAGGATCCGCCCGATGCGCTCCTCCACCCAGGCCCGTCCCCGCTCGAATGCATTGGGTTCGGGCCGCTGGAACTCGGCGCCGTCGAGCACGTCGTCGGCGGTCTGGCGCACCTCGTCGGCCGACTGCGTCGGTGCCGGCGGCTGTCCGGGGGCCCCGTCTCCGTTTGAGCCATCACCGTGGCGCCCGACGGCGGCGCCGGCGATCGTCCCGGCGGCGACGGACCAGGAGCGCGCCGGCGTGGCCGCCGCCGGGGTCGCCGCGACGACGACGGTGAGAAGGACGAGAGCCGGCGCCACGCGGCGGGCGATCCGCCCCCGGCCGGCGCGACGGGCGGGGCGGGTGGGCAGGCGAGTTGACGTCAGAACGCCTCCGTCGGCCTCCCTGGCCGTCGAGCAGACGCCGCGCCTACTGGGGCACACCGGCGAAGTGCAGGTCGGCTTCAAGTTGCAGGTCGAGGCCCTCGCTGCGCACCCGCAGGTCGAGATAGAGCACCACGGCGAACGCGGCGACGAACGCCGTGGTGATGAGGCTGGTGGCGGTGTTCCCGATGGCCAGCACCACCCACCCGCCGCTTTCGCCCAGGCCGAGGGCGACGAGTTGGAAGAGGAGGGGCAGCATGGCGCTGAGCACGTAGTGGACGAACCACGCGGCCAGCACGGTCAGGACCACCGGCCAGAACCGGGTGCCCGCCAGACGACCGGAGCGGCGGAGCCCCTGGATGGGCCCGAGGTCCTCGACCACGATGGCCGGGGCCGCCGCCTGCCAGAGGGCCATCAAGAGCAGCGCCGGCACCACGAAGGCGATCAAGGCAAGCCCCTCGGCCAGGTGGGTCAGCAGCCACGCGATCAGCAGCACCCACCATTTGCGGCCCGCGGCGCGCAGCGCCGCGCCGGTGGTCATGTCGCCCCCGGCGCGCCAGGCGGCCACGAGCCGGCCGAGGGCGCCGGCGATGAAGGGCAGCACCATCGACGGGAGCAGGCCCACGAGGAACACCAGGCCGGTGTTGGTCGACGAGCCGGTCGCGGTGCCCGCCAGCGACGGATCGTTGAAGACCTCGGTGAACGACGTGGTGGCCACGAGGTCCCGCTGGACGACGGCGGCGAGCAGTTGCGTCGGGAGCACGAAGATCGCGGTGATCCCGAGGACAGCCCGGGGCCGTGCCTTCAGCAGCGTGAACGAGGCGTCGAGCAACTCGCCGAGCGCCATGGGCCGCAACGACCGCTGCACCTCGAGGCCGTCCACGACCTCATTGTTAGCGCACCGACCCCGGCGGCGTCGGGAGCGCGCCGCCCGGCCTGGGCCACACTGGCGGCCATGGACGGCACGGGGCCGCAGAGCTACGGCGAGGCTTTCGCCGACGTGTACGACGAGTGGTACGCCGACGTGTCCGACACCGAGGGCACCGTCGCCCGCCTGGCATCACTCGCCGCGGGCCGACCAGTGCTCGAGCTCGGCATCGGCACCGGGCGCCTCGCCCTGCCCCTGGCCGCCGCCGGCGCGAACGTGAGCGGCATCGACGCGTCTCCCGCCATGGTGGCCCGGCTCACGGCCAAGCCCGGCGGCGACCGGATCGACGTGGCCGTCGGGGACATGGCCGACGTGGAGGCCCTCGCTCCCCCGGCCGGCGCCCGCTTCGGGGTCGTCTTCGCCGCCTTCAACACGCTGTTCAACCTCACCGACCCGACCGCCCAGCAGCGCTGCCTGCGGGGAGCGGCGGCCCGCCTGGAGCCGGACGGGTGCGTGGTGGTCGAGGCGAACGTGTTCGATCCCGATCCCGAGCCCCGAGAGGCGCTCACGGTGCGATCGACGGAGCCGGGGCGAGTCGTCCTCTCGGTGAGCCGGGCCGACCCGGCGGCGCAGACCGTCACGGGCCAGTTCGTGGACCTCGTCGACGGCGCCACCGTGCGCCTCCGACCCTGGTCACTGCACTATGCGTCCCCCGAGCAGCTCGACGACCTCGCCGCCGGCGCCGGCCTCACGTTGGCGGCGCGCTGGGGCGGCTGGCGGGACGAGCCCTTCACCCACGCCTCGGCGCTGCACGTCTCGGTCTACCGCCTGGCCGATCGCAGCTGAACGGGCGGGCACGGGGGTAGCCGGAGGCATCAGGCGGCCAGCGGCAGGGGGCGGTCGCGCGGTGCAGGACGATCGACGTCGTGGTCGGCGGCGCAGGGGCACGGCGGGTCGAGCTCGGCGCAGGTGATGCGCCACTCGTGCAGGTGGTGGGGCAGTGGGCACGGCCCGACGCCACCGCACTCGGCGAACCCGTCGGCGTGCACGATCGAGGCCTCGTGGCAGTGCTCGAGGCCGTCGGAGCAGAGGTGGCAGCGCATGGTTGGAGTATGCAGAGGGGGTATGACAGGTTCGACGGGTGCCCGCGCCCTGCTCCTCCCGGGGGCGGTGTTCGTCGTCAGTGCGCTGTTGGCCGCCCGTGACCGCCTCCTCGTGGGCGAAGTCGCGCTGGTCGAGGCCCTCAACGGCAACGGGGTCCTCGGTGCCTTTCCCGTCGAACCCCTGCTGCTCGGGATCATGGCGCTCGGCACGTTGCTGGGTGTCGCCGGCGTCACCGTGGGGGCGGCGCTGCTCCTCAAGCCCTGGCAGGCACCCGTCGCGGTGGCCGCGGCCGGCCTTCTCGGGTGGTTCACGAGCCACTTGGCCAAGGAACTGGTCGGCCGCGGCCGGCCCGTCGAGTTCCTCGACGCCCGCATCCTCGACATCACCGGCGGGTACGCGTCGATCACCGGCGCCGGCTTCCCGTCGGGACACGCCACCATCGCCTTCGCGATGGCCACCGCGCTGGTGCCCTGGCTCCCCGCGCGCTTCCGTTGGATCCCGTGGGTCGTGGCCTCGGTGGTCGCCGTCGCCCGCGTCTACGTGGCCGCCCACTTCCCCTTGGACGTGATCGGCGGCGCCGCCCTCGGCATGTTCCTCGGCGGCCTCGTCAACGTGGCCGTGCCTGCCCCGGTCGGCGACGCCGTCGACCCGGGTCCCGCGCCGGCGCCCTGATCTGGCGGCCGGATCCGGCGCTCGGCTCCAGCGCTCGGCTGGGTACGCCAAGAGGCGCGGCGGCCGATCTGGACGGTCTGATCCCGGCCGCCTGCGCCCTGCCGCGGCGAGAACACCGTCGTGGGACTCGACACGGTGAGACCGGCGCCGGCCGGCGACTCGTGGCGCCTCAGAGGTGCTCGTCGGCCGCGGCCAGGACCGCGGCGACGATCGGATCCCACTCGGCACCCTCGACACGACGGACGGTCACGAAGTCGTTGGTGGCGAACACCGCGGCCACCCCTTCGACGGCCAGCACGGCCGCGGCGAACGGATCGTCGGTGGCCTCGCCCCGGGCGACGTTGATCATGGCCGGCAGCGTGCGGTCGAGGGTGAACTTCATCGCGTCGGGATTCGGCGTGGTGCTGGGTTCGGCGTGGGCCATGGCGCAACCGTACGCTCCGCTCGTGGCCCGGATCCGTGTCGAGACGACCATCGACGCCCCACCCGAAGCGGTCTGGGCGGCCATCGACGACGTGCGCACCCATCCCCGGTGGATGGAGGACGCCGTCGCCGTGCGCGTGACGTCGTCCACCAGCGCCGGCGTGGGCACCACCTTCGACTGCGACACCAAGGTGGGGCCGTTCCGCCTCACCGACAAGATGGCCATCACCCGCTGGGACGACGCCGTCGCCATGGGTGTCCGCCACGTCGGCCTGGTCGCGGGCGAGGGCGAGTTCGTGCTCACCGCCCTCGGCAACGATCGCACCCGCTTCACCTGGACCGAGGAGTTGCGCTTCCCCCTCTGGATGGGTGGCCGCCTCGGCGCCGGCGCCGGCGCCCCCGTCCTGCGCCACATCTGGCGGCGCAACCTCGCCAACCTCAAGGCCCTCGTCGAATCCCGCTGACCCTCCGCGCCAGCCGCCAACTCGCCAGGCCCCGATCTCCCCACGGGTCGGGACCGAGCAGGCGCCGGCGGTCAGACGACGGCGACGCAGGCGTAGGCCATCGCCGCCGTGAGGGCGGCACAGATGCCGAGGGCGGCCCCTTCCGATGGCAACGAGCGGCGCAGCACGAGAAGGATGGTGCCGGCGGCCATGCCGCCGAGGAGGCCGCCGAGGTGCCCACCGATGGAGATCCCCGGGACGATGAAGGTGATGGCCAGGTTGATGACCAGCAGGCCACCGATGCCGGTCTGCCAGGGGCTGATGCCGTTCGCCCTCTGGCCGACGATGGCCGCTCCCATGAGGCCGAACACGGCGCCCGACGCTCCGACGGTGACGACGTCCGGGTCGAGGATGAGCACGCCCAGCGAGCCCGCGACGAGCGACATCACGTAGGTGGCGAGAAAGGGCCACTTGCCCATGCTCGGCTCGAGCATGGATCCCAGCACCCACAGCATGAACATGTTGAACGCGAGGTGCATCAGATCGGCGTGCAGGAAGCCGGACGTGATGATTCGGTACCACTCGCCGGCCGCGACCCCGACCACGGTGACGCCGTCGAACGTGCCCTCGCCCACGAGGCCGCCCCGCCGGGTGAGGTCGTTGGCGCCGTGGAGGCCCAGGCCCACGACGTAGACGGCCACGTTGATGGCGATGAGGACCTGGGTGACGATGGGGCGGGCCGGCGCCAGAGCGGCTCGGCCGTGGTACACCCGTTGGCGCCCCTGCCTGGCGCACTCCGGGCAGTGGAATCCGACAGAGGCCTGGACCATGCACTGAGGGCAGATGGGCCGGTCGCACCGCTGGCAGGACACGCCGGCCCGGACCCCGGGATGGCGGTAGCAGGTGGTCACCTCAGTGGGCACTCTGCGAACCTATCGGCCGAGATGACCGGCGAAACGGCGGCGAGGAGCCATCACCCGTGCACCACCGTCATCCGGAACGACACATGATCGACGCCCCCGACCCGACCCACCCCACCTGAGCGCCCGTGGTCTTCAACTCCCTCCAGTACGCGCTGTTCCTGCCCGTGGTGTTCTGCATCTACTGGCAGCTGGGCCGGCGCGGGCAGAACCTGCTGCTGCTGCTGGCCTCCTGGCTCTTCTACGGCCTGTGGGACTGGCGCTTCCTCGGCCTCATGTGGCTCACCACCGCGGTGGACTACCTGGTGGGGCGCTACCTCGCCGCCCACGAGGACGACCGAAAGCGCAAGCGGGCCTTCGCCATCAGCCTGGGACTCAACCTGGTCGTCCTCGGCTTCTTCAAATACTTCAACTTCTTCATCGGCTCGGCCGTGGATCTGTTCGACGCCATGGGCATCCAGGCCAACGAGCCCACCCTGCGGATCCTGCTGCCCGTGGGCATCAGCTTCTACACCTTCCACGGGATCTCGTACACCTTCGACGTCTACCGCCGCGACATCGAGCCCGCCGACAACATCTTGGACTTCGCCGTCTTCGTGGCGTACTTCCCCCAGCTCGTGGCCGGCCCCATCGGCCGGGCCCACATCCAGCTCCCCCAGTTCGAGCACGAGCGTCCCCGCCTCCGGGCCGACCAGGTGCAGTCCGGGCTCGCCCTGATCCTCATGGGCCTGTTCAAGAAGGTGGTGATCGCCGACGCCATCGCGCCCTACGTCAACGAGGCGTTCGCCGACCCCAAAGGGCAGTCGTGGATCACCCTGGTGGCGGCGACATGGGGCTTCGCGCTCCAGATCTACGGCGACTTCGCCGGCTACTCCGACGTCGCCCGGGGTTCGTCGCGCCTCCTCGGCATCGAGCTGCCCATCAACTTCGAGCAGCCCTACCTCTCGCGGAACCCGACGGTGTTCTGGCGGACGTGGCACATCTCGCTGTCCAACTGGCTGCGGGACTACCTCTACATCTCCCTCGGCGGCAACCGGGGCTCGCGGTACAAGACCTACCGCAACCTGATGCTGACCATGCTCATCGGCGGGCTCTGGCACGGGGCGTCGTGGACCTTCGTGGTGTGGGGTGGCCTCCACGGCATCTACCTCTGCGCCCACCGCTACTACCAGGAGCGCACCGACCAGGTCGGCGCCCACAACCGGCCCGGGCGCTTCACACCGGGCGACATCGTCCCCGCCATCATCTGCTTCCAGTTCGTGTGCTTCGCCTGGATCTTCTTCCGGGCCCAGGACTTCAGCGAGGCGTTCGCGGTGATCCGCGGCATCTTCACCTTCCAGGGCGGCGCCGTCATCGCCGGCTTCGTCCCCCTGCTGGCCGTCGTGGCCGCCATCAGCCTCGCCATCGACCTCGCCCAGCGCAACCGCGAGACCCACACCCCGATGCTCGCCCTGCGGCCGGCGCTCCAGGGCCTGCTCTACGGCGGGTTCATCCTCGCCATCGTCTTGTTCAGCGGCGGCGAGTCGGTCCCCTTCATCTACTTCCAGTTCTAGCCATCCCCCACCCTTGA
>CAYYDZ010000040.1:0-20001 GCA_964470715.1 uncultured Microthrixaceae bacterium
GGCGACGACACCGCCGAGCCGACCGACGCCCGCACCGACGTGGGCATCTTCGGCTCGATCGACCAGTTCGACCGGCCGGATTCCACCACCACCCTCGGCGACTTCGCTCCGGGGCGGCCCTGGAGCCCCGCCGCAGGAACCTGGGGCATCGACGACGGCGAGGCCTACCTCGTGGAGAGCGGCGAGTTCCGCAACCACGCCGTCGTGGGCCTCGGGCAGGGTGACGGTGGGGTGCAGGTTCGGCTCGACACCGTCGTCAACGGCGCCGGCCTCGTGTTCCGCTACCTGGGCCCCTACAGCTACTGGGCCGTCGTGGCCGTGCCCGACGTCGCCACCTGGAACATCATCAAGGTGGACGGAGGCGTGCAGGAGGTGATGGGCAACACGGGCCAGTCCCCCACCAGCGACGGCACCACCGTCGCGGTGCGCATGCGCGGAGACACCATCGACGTCATCGTGAACGGTCGAGTCCGCAAGACCGTGGTCGATGGCTTCCAGGCCGACGCCGGCAAGGTCGGCATCACCGCGAGGGGCGCCGACTCCGGCGAGGCCCGCTTCGACGACTTCGTGGCGGGCCTTCCTGGCGGCGTGCCCATCACCAGTGGCCGGCCAGGCAACGAGGCGACCGGCGCGGGGGGCTCGTCGACGACGACCTCGGTACCGTGACGACGTCGGGCCCCGCCCCACCCCGCACGGAGCCCGACCGCTTCTTTCCCGGGATCGACGGCCTGCGCGCCGCCGCCGCCTGCCTGGTCCTCACGTTCCACGTGGCCGAGCGCGCCGGCATCAACCGCGCCGACACCACCTCCTGGGTGGCCGACTACACCAGCCAATTCGGCCGCCTCGGGGTGTCGATCTTCTTCGCCATCTCGGGCTTCCTGCTCTATCGGCCCTTCGTGGCCGCGCACCTCGCGGACCGACCCGCGCCCGCCCTCGGCAGCTACTTCCGGCGGCGGTTCCTGCGCATCTTCCCGGCCTACTGGCTGGCGCTGGTGGGGTACCTCCTCCTCGCCTCACCCGAGCTGCGGGACTCGATCGTCGACCACCTCCTCCTGCGGGTGTCACTCCTGCAGGGATGGTCCGACACGCTCGCCCTTTCAGGGGTCAGCGTGGCGTGGACACTCACCATCGAGCTCACCTTCTATCTGGTGCTGCCGCTGTACGCCTGGCTGGTCCGCCGCCTCGGCCAGTCCCTCGGGCGAGGCCAGATGTTGACCGCCGAGCTGATCGGCCTCGGGGCCTTCTACCTGCTCGGCCTGCTCGGCCGCTGGCTCCTCGCCGACAAGGCGCTGCCCATCGGGGGGCTCGCCCCGTGGATGGACCTGTTCGCGATGGGCATGGTCATCGCGGTGTTCCGCGCCCGGCAACGCAGCGGTGGCGCCACGCCGGCCGTGTTCCAGTACCTGGGCCGCTACCCCGTGCTCGGCCTGCTGCTCGCCCTCGAGCTCGTCTGGTTGGTGGCGCTGCTCGACGTGCCCCGAGGGTTCCAGCCGAAGTCCCTCGGCGACGAGTACGCGCGCCACTTCCTCTACGGGTTCGTGGGTTTCGGCCTGCTCACCCCCCTCGTGTTCGGCAACCAGGGCAAGGGCTGGTACCGACGAGCGCTGTGCTGGAGACCCGTGCGCTGGACCGGCGAGGTGTCGTACGGGGTGTACCTCTGGCACGTCCTGGTGCTGTACCTGCTCACCAAGGGCCTGCAACCCGACGAGGTCGACTTCTGGCCCACCCTCGGCGCCACCTTCGCGCTCACGATGGTCGCCGCCTCGGCCAGCTTCGTGCTGCTCGAACGCCCGGTCCAGCGCCTGCGCCTCCACCGGCTCCTGCCGTCGTCGGGCCGCCGCGACGCCTCCACGCCGGGAGCGGAGGCCCCCACGCCCGCGAGCGGCGGGCCCCCGCCGTGAACGTGCTCGCCCCCCTGAAGCTGAGCCCCGCCGGCCGCTTCACGCCGCTCGACGGCTACCGCGCCTTCGCCTGCTTGATGGTGGTCGTCGTCCATGCCGCAGAAGGCACCGGATTCGTTGATGCACATCCGGTGATGGACCCCAACTTCATCGGGTACTTCGCGGTGGTGATCCTGTTCACGATGTCCGGATTCCTCGTCTACAAGCCCTTCGCCGATCGGCACCTGTCTTCCCGACCCGCACCGTCGACGGGTCGGTTTCTCTGGCAGAGGCTCCTCCGCATCTACCCGCTCTACTGGGTCGTGGTCACGGTGTACTTCCTGTCTCGCGACCCGGGCGAGATCGATGTACCCGGCCTGTGGGGGTGGATTCGGGTCTATGGCCTCTTCCAGATCTACGATCTGGACACCTACGGACGCGGGATACTGGTGGCTTGGACGTTGGCGGTCGACGTCAGCTTCTACCTGGCAGTTCCGCTCCTCGCGCTTGCCGCTCGAACTGCCGCCAAACGGTTTGGCACGAGCATGAGGGCTCGGCTCAGTGGCGAGCTGCTGGTTACCTTGCTCTTCTTCTCCATCGGACCGTTCTGGCGCACCTATTGGATCACCGACGGCCGCACGAGGTTGGTCGATATCTGGCTGCCTTCGCAGACCGAGTTCTTCGGATTGGGGATGGCCCTCGCCGTGACCTTCAGCTGGGTGAGCCATGGCGGACAGCTTCCGCGTGCGCTGCGGTGGCTGGCCGATCATCCAGTCGTCTGCTACGTGCTCGCGGCCGAGCTGTTCTGGGTGCTCGGCCAGGCCGACCTTCCGCGCTCGAGCCTGAACCCCTTGGACGCCTTTCGTCTCGGTCTCTCCGATCAGACGATCCGCTACCTCGTCTACACCGGGGCCGCCCTCCTCGTCTTCGTCCCTGCGGTCTTCGGCCGGGCGACCGCGCTCTCCAACCGCCTCCTCGGTAGTAGACCGCTCAGGGTCATGAGCGAACTGAGCTACGGCGTGTACCTGTGGCACGTCTTCTTCCTGCTCCGAGCGGTCGACTGGCTCGGCGGCAAGGACGTCGCCGGCTTCTTGCCCACGCTCTACATCGGACTGGTGCTCGCCCTGGTCGCGTCGCTCGTCACCTACCTGACCGTCGAGCGTCCCACCGCACGACTGCGCAACATCGGCCTGCCCACCCTGCCCAAGAGCCCCGGGCCACGCGCGCGCACCACGACGACCGCCCGGCCCACGGCGTGACCCCGAGAGCCGCCACGGACCGGCGCTCCGGCGCGCCCACGCCGCCCTCGACGGGGTGGGCCCTGCCCGCGGTGACCCGCGAGCGACTGTGGCCCGCAGGCGTCCTGTTCAGCGTCCTGGCCCTCGTGGCGACCTTCACGAACGATCCCACCCGCTACGTCGGCGACAACCGCTTCGAGCAGTACTGGGGGCCGCTCGGCCGCCTGCTGCGCGAGACCTCGCTGTGGGACGGCACCCGCGGGGTGGGTCGTGTCGGTGAGGAGTGGTGGCCGGCCAGCTACCCCATCGCCGTGCTGCGGGCGCTCGGTCTGTCGGCTCCGCTCAGCGAGCACGTCTGGCATGCGGTGGTGCTGGTCGTCGCCGGGCTCGGCATGGTGGCACTGCTGCGGGTCTTCCTCGGGAGCGTGGGTCCCGCCCCGGTGTTGGCGGGGCTGCTCTACATGTTCAACCCCTTCACGGCCACGTTCCTCCTGCCGTCGGTGCTCTTCTGGAACTACGCCATCGCCCCGTGGGTGCTGGTGATGTTCCTGCGCGGCGTCGACAGCCCTCGTCCCTGGCGCTGGGCGGCGGGCTTCGCGCTCCTGGTGTTCTCCGCCGGCAACGCCGATGCGCCAGGGACCTTCTTCGCCGTCCTGTGGCTCGTACCGGCCGCCGTGTGGGTCGTCGTGGTCGACCGCCGGGCGACCTGGCGCCAGGTGGGCGCCTGGCTGGGCAAGGCTGCGTTGCTCTCCCTGCTCACCGGCGCGGCGGCCATCGCCAAGACCATGCTCGGCAGCGACCCGCTGGCGCAGCGCCTCCAGTTCACCGAGCTCCCCGAGCGTGTCAACGAGACCTCCTCATGGGCCGAGTCCTGGCGGGGCCTCGGCTTCTGGCTCAGCTACTTCAGCGACGCCTCGGGGGCAGAGCGACTGCCCGGCGGCACCTACTACTACGAGACGGCACTCGGCGTCCTGGTCACCTTCGTCGCCCCCATCACCGCGGCCGTCGTGCTCTGGAAGTCACGTTGGCGGGCCCGGGCGCTCTTCGGCGGCCTCGCCCTGCTCAGCCTCGTGTGGATGGTCGGGTCCTACCCGCCCGACGACCCCGCCCCGTCAGGGTGGCTGCTCCTGCGCGGCTACGACGCCGTGCCGGCGTTGGCCTCGCTGCGAAACACCTACAAGGCCGGCTCCGGGCTGCTGATGGGCGTCGCCGCCCTCGTCGCCGCAGGGGTCGCCATCGCCACCTCCCGCCTCGAGCGGCGAGGACCGGGATGGCGGGCGTTGCCCGGTGCCGTGGCGGTGCTGGTCGTGCTGGCGGTCTCGCTGCCGTTCTGGAACGGCGGCCTCTACCCCGACCGCACCACCTTCTCCGAGGTTCCCGGCTACTGGGAGGAGGCACTCGAGTACCTCGACGGTCGACCGGGCAACGAGAGGGTCCTCGTCCTTCCCGGCTCCACCAAGAGTGCCTACCGATGGGGCGAGCCAGGCGACGACATCTTCGACACCTACCTCCGTCGACACCCCAACGTGGTGGCCAATGCCTTCCCGCTCAGCGGGCCACAGGCCGCCAACCTGGTGGACGCCCTCGAGGCCCGGATCGCCGAGGGCACCCTCGGGCCCGGAGAACTGGCCCCGATGGTCCGCGCCCTCGGCGCCGACCGGGTCGTGCTGCGCAACGACCTCGACTGGGACGCGTCGCAGGTCGTACGCCCCGCCGACCTCGACATCGTCCGCCAGGATGGCGACCTCCGACTCGACCGTACGTTCGGCGATCCCGGTGAGTCCGTCGCCGACCCCGGTGACACGTCGTTCATCGCCAATGGCGAGCGCGACCTCCCCCCCGTCGAGATCTACGCGCTCGAAGGGTCGCCAGGTGACGACACCAGCAGTGTGCTCGCACGCGCCGATCAGCCTCCGTTGATCCTGTCCGGGGACGGGGGCGCCTGGCCGCTGGCCGCCCAGGCCGGCATCCTCGACGGGGAGCGGCCGGTGGTCTACAGCGGCGACCTCGACCCTGGGGAACTGGTGGCAGCGCTCGACTCCGGCTCGCCGCTCGTCGTCACCGACACCAACCGGCGGCGGCTCACCCGCATACGGGGTGCGGTCCCCACCCAGTCCCACACGCTGAGCGAGGGCCAGGACCTCGACCAACCCACTCAGGACCTCTTCGGCATCGAAGGCAGCCAGTCCGTCGCCGAGTTCCGTGATGCCACGGCCATCGAAGCCTCCTCGTCCGGTACGCGCATCATCGGGTTCCAGCCGTGGCTCCGCCCGGCCAACGCCTTCGACGGCAACTACGCCACGAGTTGGCTCACGGGCGGCCTCGAAGACCCGGTCGGCGCCTTCATCCGAGTCGACTTCCGCGAGCCCGAGACCATCGATCGCGTCTCGCTCCTGCCCTTCCGGCCCGCCGACGCCGGGCGCCGCGTGACCGACGTGAGCCTGCACTTCTCGACGGGTGAGGCCATCGACGTCGAGCTCGAAGGCGACGGCACCACCGAGGTGCGATTCCCCGCGCGCACCACGGACCACCTCGAGGTGCGGATCGAGGACGTGAGCCGGGCCGGCACGGCCGCGGTCGGCTTTCGCGGGATCGCCATCCCTGGCATCGACCTCGGCGAGGTGATCGCGACGCCCGACGACGTCGTCCGCGCCGCCGACTCCGATCCCGAGCTCCGCGCCGCGTTGTCCACGGCGCCGCTGCGCTTCCTGTTCGACCGCATCGAGGGCACGGGTGCGCAGGACGAGGAACTGGTCCTCCGCCGTAGTCTCCGCCTCGCCGCCCCCCGCACCGCCTCCGTCACGGGGCACCTCAAGCTCGACATCACCACCACTGACCTCGGGCTCGATCGCTTCCTGTCGGGGTTCCGCGACGACGGCGTCTCGGCCTACGGCTCGACGCGGGCCCGGGGGGCGATGGAGAACCGGGGCCTCCAGGCGATCGACGGTGACCCGGCGACCGCATGGGCCATTCCCCCGCGCCCGGGCCAGGAGCTCACCGTCCGGTTCCCTTCGCAGCCGGTCACCACCATCCGGGTCACCAGCCCCGTCGACGCAGAGAGCACACCCGTCGACCAGGTGGAGGTGGTGGTCGGCGGCCGCGAGGAGGTGCTCGAGCTCGCCACCGACCCCGATTGCGAGGAGGACCAGGGTGCCTGTGACCGCACCGGCACCCTCGAGCTGCCCGCCGCGAACGTGGACAAGGTCGTGGTGCGCGTCACGGGCGTCGACAGCACCGCCGGCACCACCGCCGGGCGGCTCGCCCGCATCAGCGAGGTGGCGATCGCCGACGGGGACGGGCCTCCCGTCCGGGCCGGCGCCACGGACGCCGGGGACTGCACCGACACCAGCATGACCGTGGACGGTCGGCCGCTGGGGATCCGCGTCGCCGAGGGCGACCTCGACCGGGCGCTCGCCGGCGAACGGGTGGCCTTCACGGGGTGCGAGGACCTGACGCTCGCCGCCGGCCGCCACACCGTGGGCACCGCCGACGCGATCATCGACGACCTCGCGCTTTCCAGTGGGACCGTGGACGACGTGACTGCGACTCTGGCGCCGACGGTCGAAGTCCTCGAGCGCGGCGCCGGCCACCTACGCCTCCGGGTGGAGAGCGAGGGAGACGCCTTGGTCTCCACCGGCCAGTCCTTCGACGAGGGTTGGAGGGCATCGATCGATGGCACCGACCTGGGCCCGCCCCGGCCCGTCGACACCCTGGCGACGTGGTCCGTGCCCGCGGGCACCCACGTGGTCGACCTGACCTACGCTCCCGAGCGGACCTTTCGTGGGGCCCTTGTCGCCACGATCGCCGGGCTGGCCCTGTGCGCCGCCATCCTTCTGCGACCCGTGCTCCGAGCGCGACCTCCCCGACCCGCCACCGACAGCGACCCGCCGACGTGACCACCGCCCCCCGCTTCGACCTCGACCCGCCGGCCCACGGCACCCCCAACCCCGCGCCGGCACCAGCCACCATGGCCCTCGTCGCCGTCGGCGGCTTCCTCATCGGAGGGCCCTTCGGGCTGGCGGTCGCCGTCTTGGCGCTGGCGGTGTGGTGGCACCGCCCGGATTGGCTCGGTGCGCTCGCCGTGGGCCTGCTCCTGGCGTCCGCGCTGGGGTCCGTGCTGGGGGCGTGGCCGGGCCCGGACAGCCTGAGGCAGAGCTTCGCCGACGATCGCCCCTGGGGCGGGGCTGCGGGCCTCGGCGCCGGCGTTGCCCTCCTGGTGGCCGTGGCCCGGGCCGCCAGTGCCGACCGAGCGCCGACGGCCACGCTCGCGCCACCGGCGTCGAAGAGCGCCCCGCTCGGGACCCGGATCGGCCCCTGGCTGCCGGTGGGCGCGATCGCGCTGGGAGCGGCCCTGGTCTCGTTGGCGCTGGCTCCCGACGCGCTCACCGCCGGTGGCCGCCTGGCCGCCGAGGCGCTGCGGGCCGGCGACGGCTTCGGCCGCGAGCCCGGTGCTCATCATCCACCCCTCACCCTCGTGGTGGCCGCCGTGTTCCCCAGTGCACCCGGGACCCTCCAGGCCGTGCTCGCCGGCGCGACGGCGGCGGCCACGATCATCCTCGGCTCCCGCCTCGCCGGTCGGCGGACCGGACTGATCGCCGGCGCCCTGGCCGGCGCGCTGCCCCTCGTGTGGGACCAGCGCCTCTCTGGCGCGTTGGCGGGCCTGCTGGTCCTCACCGCCCTTCTGCTCGCCGCTCCCGATCGCATCACCACCGCTCGGGCCGCGACGGCGGGCGCGGTGCTGGTCGCCGCTGCCCTGGCCCGACCCGAGGCGCTGCTCGTCCTCCCCGTCGTCGTCGCCTGGCTCGCCGTCTGGCCCGGACCCCGACCTGACGCGGGCGTAAGGCTGGTGACGGTGCTCGGCGTCGCTCTCGTGGGGATGTGGCTCGCGGCCACGGCCCTGCACCGTCAGACCGGGACCTGGTGGCCCGCGATCCGCGAGCCCAGCCTCGTGATCGAGGGGAACCTCGGCCTCCTCGCCGTGTTGCTGACCGGGGCGGCCACCCTCCTGGCCTTCGACGAGGTGCGGTGGCGCTGGGCCACCCACGACCTCTCCGTGACCCGACACCTTCCGTGGTTGGCCCTGCCCGGCCTTGCCGTCGCGGTGCTGGTGGTGGCGCCCGTCTGGCATCGCGACCTGTCGTTCGCCGTGGGACCACTCGTGGCCGTCGGCGCCGCGGCGAGCCTGACCCGCCGCCTCGGCGCGGGCTCTCGCTCGCCGAAGGCGCAGCCCGCGAAGGCCGGGTCTTGAGCGACACCACCGCCTACACCCCTCCGTCCGGCCCCCGAGTGCAGGCCCGGCGGGTCATCCGGCGCGCCCACGAGCTGTTGGGCGACGATCCGATCTTCTTGCCGCTCCAGCGCCACCTGACCCCCGAGAACGCACGAGACCGGGCCATCACCGATCACACCGAGCTCGTGATCGAGGGCTTTCCCCGCTCGGGGAACACGTACGCGTCCAAGGCCTTCGCCCTCAGCCAACGCCGTTGCGTTGTGGTGGCCAGCCACGTCCACCTTCCCGCCCAGGTGAAGCTGGCGGTCCGCCGCGCGGTTCCCACGATGGTCCTCGTCCGCGACCCGGTCGACGCTGCCATCTCGATGGCCATCGCCGATCCCCACCATCGCGTCGAGCGCCTCGTGCACTACTGGACCCACTACCACCGTCAGGTCCAGCCGCTGGTCGGGAAGGTGCTGCTCGTCACGTTCACGGAGGCGACGACCGACTTCGGGGCGGTGGTGGACCGGCTCAACGCCCGTTTCGGCACCGACTTCGACCGCTTCGAGCACTCAGACGAGAACGTGGCTCGCGTGTTCGCCGCGATCGACGACAAGCAGCGGGTCGTGCACGGCGAGGCCCGCTACCGGGAGGCGGTCGCACGGCCCGACGCCAGTCGCGACGATGCCCGAGCCGCACTGGCGGCCCGCCTCGCCCGACCCGAAGCCGTCGACCTCGTCGCGCGGGCGCGCGCCTTGCACGCCGAGTTGGTGGGCAACCGATGAGGGACCGTCTCGCGAGGTGGACTCGGCGGCGATCACAGCCATTGGTCGTGTCCGCCATCGTCGTGGTCGGCTGCTTCCTCCAGGCACCAGGCCGCTTGGTGCGGGACACGAAGCTCGACCTCGTCGTCGAGCCGGTCGGCTTCCTCGCCCGCACCCTGCACCTGTGGGACCCCTCGGCCTCCTTCGGGCAGCTCCAGAACCAGGCCGTGGGCTACCTGTTCCCGATCGGGCCGTACTTCGCCATCGGCCAGACGCTGGGGATCCCCGGATGGATCCTGCAGCGAGCGTGGTTCGCGCTCCTCCTCCTGGCCGGGCTCTGGGGCGCCCTGCGGGTGTTCGAGGCCCTCGGAGTCGGCCGTCCCGGCTCCCGGGTCCTCGGCGCCACCGTGTACGGCCTGAGTCCGTCCATCCTCACCCTCGTCGGGTTCCAGTCCGGTGCCGAGCTCCCCCACGCCCTCCTGCCGTGGGTGCTGCTGCCACTCGTGGTCGGCGCCCAACGTGGGTCACCCCGCCGGGCTGCCGCCCTCTCAGGCCTCGCGATCGTCGCGATGGGCGGAGTGAACGCCGCCGCCACGGCGGCCGTGCTCGTCCTGCCTGCGCTGTGGCTGCTCACCCGCACACCTGGTCCTCGGCGACGAGCGCTGATGGGGTGGTGGGCGCTGTCGGTCGTCCTGGCCACCACGTGGTGGGGTGTCGCCCTCGTACTCCAGGGCCGCTACGGACTGCCGTTCGCCGACTTCACCGAGACGGCATCGATCACCACCGCGACCACCTCCGCGGTCGAAGTGCTGCGGGGCACCAGCAATTGGGTCGGTTACCTGGTCGTCGGCGGTCGCCCCTGGCTCCAGGGTGCCTGGTCGCTGGTCACCCTGCCGGCCGCGGTCCTGGCCACGGCCCTCGTCACCGCCGTGGGCCTGGGGGGCCTTGCGCGCAGGGACCTCCCTGAGCGCACGTTCTGGGCCGCGACCCTTGCGTTGGCGGTGCTGGTGATGGCTTCGGGCTACACCGGGCCTTTCGGCGGCGGTGCCTCGGGCCCGGTGCACGACCTCCTCGACGGCCCACTCGCCGCGTTCCGCAACCTGCACAAGTTCGGTCCCGTCATGGCCTTCCCCATCGCCGCGGGGTTCGCGCACGGCACGGCCGTCCTCACCTCGTGGTGCCGGCGGGCCTGGGAGCGCAACGGTCGCCGCACGCCGGTGTGGGTGCGCCCCGTGGCCGCCGGCCTGGCCCTGGCCCTGCTGGGCCTGGCCGCCTTCCCCGTCGTCTCCGGGCGGGTGGCCACCCTCGGCTCGTTCGAGGATGTGCCCGACTACTGGCGCGAGACGGCCGACTGGCTCAACGCCAACAGCGACGGCGAGCGGGCCCTGCTCCTCCCGGGCGCCTCGTTCGGCGAGTACGAATGGGGACGCACGTTCAACGAGCCCCTGCAGCCCCTCAGTGACCACCCGTGGGCGGTCCGCGACCTCATCCCCTTGGGCTCGGTCGGCGCCGTCCGGTTGCTCGACGGCGTCGAGGAGCTGCTGACCACCGGCACCCGGTCCCCTGCGCTCGCGCCGTACCTGGCCCGCGCGGGTGTGCAGTACCTCGTCGTGCGCAACGACCTCGACGTGCGACGGGTGACCGCTCCTCGTCCCCAGATCGTCCGATCGGTGCTGGGCGGTACCCCCGGCCTCGAACGAGTGGCGGCCTTCGGCCCGGAGGTCGAGCCACTCTCGGTCACCACTCGGCTCGTCCCGGATGTCACGGGGATCGCGGCAGAGACCCTCCGCGCCGTGGAGATCTACGAAGTCGCCCCCGATGCCGCCCGGGTCACCACCTACCCCACGGACGACACGCAGATCGTCAGCGGCGGCCCCGAGGCGCTCCTGCCCATCGGCGAGGTGGAGTCCCTCGACGGCCGCGCGACGGTGCTCGCCGGTGATGAGCGCTCGGCTCTCGGTGACGACGACCGCTGGGTGCTCACCGACGACCTCGGTCACCGCGACGTCAACTTCGGCCGTGTCCACACGAACGCCTCGTACGTGCTCACGCCGGAGGAGGACTCCCCCAACACGGGCCGCCGCCCACACGACCGCCTCGTGGTGCCCGGAATCGAGCACCAGACGACGGCGCGGAACCGCGGCGCCGCGGAGATCGTCGCCTCCTCGTACGCCCTTGGCCTCGCCCGCCTGCCCGAGGCACAGCCCTTCGCCGCCTTCGACGGCGACCCGGCCAGCGTGTGGCGGCCGTCACGCACCGGCAGCGCCCAAGGCCAGTGGGTCGAGTTGCGCCTGGACGAACCGATCGACGTCGAGACCATCGGCGTCGAGATCCCCGCGGCACGCGTCGGCCGTGGCCGGGTCTCGCGGATTCTCGTCACCACCGACGCCGGGCGCCGCGAGAGCAACCTCTCGGCCAGTGCCGGTGCCAATGGCGTCTCGATGCCACCGGGCGAGACCGAGACCATCCGCCTCACCATCACCGATGTGCAGGGCGGTCGGAACGCCCTCGAGGGCCCGGGGATCAGCGAGGTCACCATCCCCGGCCTCGAGGTGCAGCGCCCGTTGGTCACGCCCGCCGACCGGCCCGACACCCTCGAAGGCTCTCGGGCGCCACTCATCGTGCTCGAGCGCGACCGCGCCGATCCCTTCGACCTGACCCGCCACGACGAGGAGCTGGGCATGCGTCGCGTGGTCCGCCTGCCGGAGGCGTCCGTGTTGCGCCTCACCGGCGCCGCCGCCCCCACGGCCGGCGACGGCCTCATCCGCCTGGTCGACTCACTCGGGTCGGCCGGTGAGCTCGACGTCGACGCCACCTCCACGTGGGGTGGACTGCCCAACTTCTCACCTCGTCGCCTGATCGACGGTCGGCCGGGCACCTCCTGGATCTCGGACCCCTCCAACCCGGTGCCCACCGTGACCCTTCGGTGGGACGAGCCCAGGACACTCGACGAGGTGCGTCTCCGGGCCACCGGGGCACCGACCGAGCGGCCCAGCGAGTTGCGCCTCGAGAGCCCGTCCGGCGACCGCGATGTCGTCCTCGACAGCTCCGGCGTCGGTGAGTTCCGCGCACTGACCACGAACGAGGTCACCATCTCCTTCCCCACCTCGGTGGACCCCTTGTCCAACGCCACCCGAGCCGTGGGCATCGCCGAGGTGCGCTTCCCGGCGCTCGATGACCTGAGCCGCCCGACGCTCGACCCCGGCGCCTCGTTCACCCGTGCCTGTGGCGAGGGGCCCGAGGTGACCATCGATGACCAGGTCGTCACCACCTCGCTCTCCGGCACCGTCCAGGACCTGCTCGAGGCGCACCCCCTCGAGCTCACGGCCTGCGGCGATCCGATCGCGCTGGGGCCCGGCCGCCACCAGATCGATGCGACCTCGTCGGACCTCTTCGACCCGTCCCGGCTCGTGTTCCGCGAAGCCACCGCCACGGACACCGAAGCGGAGCCGACCATCTCGACCGCGGCACGACCCGTGGTCGAGGACGAATGGGGGCGGGTCCACCGGACCGTCACCGTCGGCCCCGGCGAGCAGTCGTACCTCGCCGTCTCCGAGAACTTCAACGACGGGTGGTCGGCCACCCTGGAGGGCCGGCCGCTCGAGGCCGTCCGCATCGACGGGTGGCGCCAGGGGTTCGTGGTCCCCGCGGGCGAGGGCGGCACCGTGACGATGGCCTTCATCCCCGACCGCACCTACCAGGTGGGCTTGGGGCTCGGCGCGCTGTTCGTCGTGGCGCTCTTCCTCCTTGCCCTCGTGCGGCCGAGCCGCAGCGAGCAGCGCGCCCCGAGCCATGGTCGCGCGCTCCACCCCTTGCTGGTCGTGCTCATCGCCCTCGTCGTCGCCTTCGTGGCGGGCGGCCCGCTCGCCCTCTTCGTCCCCTTGCTGCTTCTCTTGCCGGACCGGGACGAGTCACTGCCCTTCCTTGCCGGCCTGGCCTACCTGGGAGCGGGTGCACTGGTGGCCCTGAACGCAGGCCCAGGCGGCAACGCCTTCGGCGCGGCAACCCAGATCCTGGCCGTGGAGGCGATCACCGCGGTGGTGATCAGCCTCGTGCCGACGAGCTGGCCGCCGTTGCCCTGGCTCCGGACGTCGACGGTCGACGGGCGACCAACAGGATCGACAGACCGAACGGCATCGCCACGAGGCGGATGAGCCACCGTTCGAGCGTGGTCAGGGCCACGAACACCCGGTTCACCCCGGGGCTGACGTAGCTCGCCTCCTCTTGATCGCCCCGAACGAAGAGCCTGAGCGGCGTCCGGCGCAAGAGGAAGGCGATGGGCGCCAGCCAAGAGTGGAAGTAGGTCACCCGCAGGCACTCCAGACCGGCGTCCTCGACCACCCGCTTCAGTCGTCCTGCGGTGTAGCGGCGGCGATGGCCGAGGGTGACGTCGTGCTCGCTCCAGGCCCACTCGTAGGCGGGAACGGCCAGCACGATGAGGCCCCCGGGCCGCACCACCCCGCCGAGCTCGGCCAGCGCCTCGACGTCGTCGTCGAGGTGTTCGAGCACGTCGAGGCTGGTGACCAGAGACGCACAGCCCACGGCAAAGGGCAGCGCCTCCGCCCTGGCCAGGACGGGGCCCGACGCAGCGCCGACCAAGGTGGCGGCCCGCTCGGCGGCCAGCAGGCTCAGATCGGTCCCCACGGCCCGGCCGAATCGGGACGCTAGGGCCTCCAGCACGGCGCCCGTGCCGCAGCCCACATCGATGGCGAGGCCGCCGAGGTCCACGTCGGCGCGCGCCGCCTCCTGGAGCACCAGCGCCCGCTTCGCGCCGAACCACCAGTGCTCCCGCTCGATCGCCGCCATCACCTCGAACTTCTCGGGGGCCATCACGGTGGCCGCGTGGTCCCCCGGGGCGAGGTGGCGCGGCCGGCTCGGGCCCAGGGCCCGACGGATCCGCACCGCGTCGCTGAAGGACCGGAGCCCGCTGCGCAGGTCGACGCGGCTGCCCTCCACGTGACCCCACGAGATGGGCATCTCCCCGACGGAGAGGCCCGCCTGGCGCGCCCGCGCCAGGACCTCGATGTCGAAGGCGAAGCCCTGGGTGCGCAGCGGTTCGAAGAGGCGTCGCCCGGCGTCAGCCGTGAACCCCTTGAGACCGCACTGCGTGTCCTTGCTCTCGGTGAGGCCGAGGAGGCGCAGGAAGGCGTTGTAGGCCCGCCCGCTGACGACGCGATGGCGTGGCGCCGCGGCGGTGATGCTGCTGTCGGGATGGGAGCGGGTGGCGACCACGACCGCATCTGGACCGTCCTCGACGCGACGGAAGCACGCGTCGATGTCGACGGTGTCGGTGGCCAGGTCCGCGTCGGCGAAGGCCACCACGGCGCCATGGCCGGCCAGCACCCCGGCGCGGACGGCGGCACCCTTGCCCTGGTTCACCCCGAGCTCGAGGACGGTGACGGCGAGCCCCAACTCTGCGGCCACCGACTTCGCGATGGCCGGCGTCCCGTCGTCGCTGCCGTCGTCGACGAGCACCACCTCGGTGGCCGGGTCGTTCAGGACCGAGCCGGCGAGCGCCGCCAGGGTCGAGCCGATGCGGGACGCCTCGCGGTACATGGGAATGACGAGGGTGCGGGCGGTGGGCATGCGCAGGCGATAGTAGAAGAGTGCCCGACCCGCAGCCGCGCTCACCGGATCGACTCGCCCGCGTCGCCCGAGAGGGCGGAATGCGGCGCATCCACATGGTGGCGTGGCGCGACCGCTCGGACCCGGAGAGCGGTGGCAGCGAGGAGCACGCCGCCCAACTGGCGCGCCACTGGGCCGAGGCCGGCATCGAGGTCACCCTCCACACGGGGCGGGTCCCGGGCCTGCCCGACACCACCGCCCGCGACGGCTATGCGGTGGTGCGCGGCGGCGGCCACCTCGGCGTGTTCCCCAAGACCATCCTCTGGGAGTGGAGCGGGAAGGCGGGTCCCCGGGACGGCCTCCTCGACATCTTCCACGGCGTCCCGTTCTTCTCGCCACTTTGGGCACGCGGGCCCAGGGTCGGCTTCGTGCACCACGTCCACCTGGGCACCTGGCGACACCGCATGCCGCCCGGGATGGCGCAGGTGGGCTACCTCCAGGAACGGGTGGCCCAGCCGCTCGTGTACCGACGCGCCACCCTCGTGACCCCTTCCGAGTCCACGCGTCGCGAGCTCGTCGAGCGCCTCGGCATGCGCCACGCGGACATCCGGGTGGCGCCCAACGGCGTTGACGAGCGCTTCCGCCCGGGTGGCGAACGATCCACGTCGCCCCTGATCCTGGCCGTCGGGCGCCTGGTGCCGCACAAGGGCTTCGACGTCGCCCTCCGGGCGATCGCCCGGTGCCGACCCACGCGACCCGACCTGCGGTGCGTGGTGATCGGCGACGGTCCGGCCAGGGGCGATCTGGAGCGCCTGGCCCACGACCTCGGCATGGACGACTGGGTGGAATTCCGAGGGCGGGTCGATGACGACGCGCTCGTCGCTGCCTACCAGGAGGCATGGGTCGTGGCCAACGCATCGCTCCAGGAGGGCTGGGGTCTGACCCTCACCGAGGCGGGCGCCTGTGCCACCCCCGGGGTGGCCACCGACATCCCGGGCCACACCGAGGCCGTCGCCGACGGGGTCAGTGGCCTGTTGGTCGACGGCGAGCCCGAGATGGCGGCTGCGCTCGGCCGGGTGCTCGACGACCCCGAGCTACGGCGGCGCCTCAGCGAGGGCGCGCGGCGCCACGCGGCACAGTTCAGCTGGGCCGCCAGCGCAGAGACGGTGCTCCGAGCGCTGGTCGATGACGCCGCCAAGCGTGGCGCGGGCCGAGGCCACCGCACCGCGCGCTGATCTCGGGTCCGCACGGTGGCGGTCGGGCATCCTCAAGGTCCGGGGAGGGAAGGCCGACGGAGGAGGACCGACGACCGCGCCTCGGCGCCGTCGCCCCCGCCCCGCCGACCCCGAAGAGCCCATCCTGCGCCGCCACCGCACCCGCCTGCTCGCCACGGCCCTCACCGTCGTCACGACCGTCAGCTCGCTGACGCGCGGGGCCACCGCCGCGGACGCCACCGCGGGAGAGGTACCGGCGACCGCCGGGGACATCTCCCCCGCGCTCGGCGACGTCCCGGTCATCAGCGGCGAGTACCTCACCCTGAACGCCGCCCTCCAGGCGGCACGCTCGAACCGCGAGCACGCCACCGCCGAGCTCGCCGAGCTCCGTCCCGCCAAGGCCGAGCTCGAGCAACGCGTCACGCGGGCGAAGGCCGACCGCCACCGCGCCGCCAAGCGCCTCGCCTACATCCAGGCCGCCATCGATGCCCTCGCCGTGGCCAGCTACACCGAGAGCGGCAGCCCTCCGATCCCCCTCCTCGACCCTGCCGAGGCCAACCTCAGCCAACAGCGTGACGTGTTGACCTCGACGGTCAACGACGCGCAGGTGGAGGACCGCGACGACGCCGAGGCGGCCCGCGACCGCGCCGTGCAGGAGCTCGAACTGAGCCGCGCCCTGCTCGCCGACGTCATCGGGCGCATCGACGAGGCGGCGGCCCTGCAGGCGCAGGCGGCCCACGACGAACTGGAGCTCGCGCCCCGGGTCGCCGCGGCTCGCGTCCTCGCCCAGGTGGAAGGGGCCGACTTCCCCTTGGTCGCACTGGATGCCTACTACCGCGGCGCGGAGACCCTCGCCGCCGAGGATCCGGCCTGTGGCGTGCGGTGGTGGGCCCTGGCGGGCATCTCGCGGGTCGAGGGCCAACACGGCACCTTCGGCGGCGCACAGCTGGAGGCAGACGGCGACGTCACCAAGCACATCATCGGCATCCCGCTGCCTGCGATCGGCGAGACCGACGGGGGCCTGCTCGACGGCGACCCGAACGTCGACCACGCGGTCGGCCCCATGCAGTTCATCCCGTCGACCTGGGCCCGATGGGGACGCGACGGCAACGGGGACGGCGTGGCCAACCCGCAGAACCTGTACGACGCCGCGCTCAGCGCCGCGGACTACCTGTGCGCCAGCGGACCGGGACTCGACGGTGACGCCGGCCTGCGTCGGGCCTACTTCAGCTACAACCACTGGGACGCCTACGTCGCCCAGGTGCTCGGCTACGCCCACCGCTACCAGCAGGCCGTCCCGCTCGACTGACAGGTCCTGGTGCGACCGCGGCGAGGCGGAGGCCTGCTACGTTGCGCGGTCTCAGCTGTGTCGACCGTCACAGTGCAACGAACCGGGATATGGTCCCGGACGCCGTACCAACGAACCCAGGGGGGACATCGTGTTGATCCGCTCGACGCATTGGCGTCGTCTGCTTGCCCTTTTCGTGGCCGTGCTCCTCGTCGGAGCGGCCTGTGGCGGAGGCGGTGACGACAGCGACAGCTCCAACGACGGTGCCGCCAACGTCGCCACCAGCACGACCAACCCCGACGCCAACGCCGAACCCGTCACGGGCGGCACGCTGCGCTACGGCATCGAGGCCGACACCTCGTCGCCGTGGACGCCCGCCAACATGGTCTGCGCCATCTCGTGCCACATGATCGCCCACGCGGTCTACGACCCGCTGACGCTCGCCAACGCCGACGGCGAGGTGCAGCCCAACCTCTTGGAGTCGTTCGACCACAACGACGACTACTCGGTGTGGACCCTCGTGGCCCGCGAAGGCATCACCTTCCACGACGGCACGCCCTTCGACGCCGACGCCATCGCCTACAACATCGAGGCCGACAAGGCCAGCCCCCTCACCGGCAAGGCCTTCGCCTTCATCGACACCGTCGAGTCCGACGGCGACATGACGGTCACGGTCACCGCCAAGGGCCCCTGGGTGTCCTTCCCGGCCTTCCTGTCCGGCCAGCTCGGGTACCAGGCCTCCCCCACCTGGCTCGAGGCCGTCGACGCCGGCACCGCCGCCGCCGACGAGCCCGTCGGCACCGGCGCCTTCGTGTTCGAGTCCTACGAGCCCGGCGGCACCTTCCGCGCCACGGCCAACCCCGACTACTGGCGCACCGACGCCGAGGGGCGCAAGCTCCCCTACCTCGACGCCATCGAGTACGTCGTCCAGGAGCAGGACCAGACCCGGTTCAACTCCCTGGTCTCGGGTGAGACGAACATCATGCACACCTCGAACGGCGACACCACGAACCGCCTCGCCACCGAGGCCGAGAACGGCACCATCGAGGTCGACCAGATCACGAACAACCTCGAGACCGGCTACGTGCTGTTGAACGTGGGCGACGACAGCCTGCCCACGAGCGACCTGCGCGTCCGCCAGGCCCTGGCCTACGGCTTCGACTACGAGACCCGCCTCCAGGCCCGCTCCGGCGGTGTGCCCGAGATCGCCAACGGGCCCTTCCCCCCCGGCACGCCGGGCTACCTCGAGGACACCGGCTTCCCGACCTACGACCCCGACCAGGCCCGCCAGCTCGTCGAGGAGTACGAGGCCGAGAACGGTCCCATCGAGATCGCCTACAAGACCACCACCGACGAGTTCAACCTCGTCACGGCGCAGCTCTACCAGCAGTTCTGGGAGGACATCGGCATCGACGTCACCCTGGACCAGATCGAGCAGGGCTCGTTCATCGGCCTGGCCCTCACCGGTGACTTCGAGGCCTTCGGCTGGCGCAACCACGCCGGCTTCGACCCGGATCAGCAGAACATCTGGTGGAACTCCGAGAACGCCGTGCAGCCGGGTGACTTCGGCCTGAACTTCGGCCGCATCCGCGACGACGTCATCGACGAGAACCTCGGCATCATCCGGAGCAACCCCGATCCCGAGGCCCGCACCGCGGCGGCCGAGGCCATCAACCGCCGGTTCGCCGAGCAGGTCTACAACATCTGGTTCGAGTGGCCCATCTGGAGCATCGGGCACAGCCCGACCGTGCACAACGTGCTCGGCGGCATCACCGAGGAAGGCGATCCCGTCCTCGACGTGCTCGGCATCGGTGGTGCCCACCAGGTCAGCCAGATCTGGATCGACGAGTCCTCCGGGAACTGAGCAGGTGGAGGTGAGCGACGATCGAGCAGGAGTGATCCCATGCGCTACGTAGGGGCGAAGCTGGTCCAGCTCGTGGCGGTCCTGCTGATCGTCACGTTCCTCACCTTCATGCTCATCAACTTGCTGCCTGGCGGCCCCGAAGCAGCCATCCTCGGCTTCGGGGCCGACCAGGAGTCGATCGATGCACTGCATGCGGACCTGAACCTCGACGACCCCATCCCCGTGCGCTACGTGCGGTGGCTGGGCGACGCCGCCCAGGGCGACCTCGGGCAGTCCTACATCAACGGCTCGTCGGTGTCGGAGCTGCTGACGGGCCGCCTGCCCGTCACGCTCATGCTCATGGCCTACGCCATGTTCCTCGCCCTGCTGGTGGCGGTGCCCCTCGGCATCGCCACCGCGTGGAAGGCCGACACCGCCTTCGACAAGATCACCGGGACCATCAGCTTCGGCCTGTTGTCGGTGCCGAACTTCATCATGGCGACCCTGCTCGTCTACATCTTCGCCCTGAACCTGGACTGGTTCCCGGCGACCGTGAAGGAGGGTGAGGAGAGCCTCTACACCCTGTTCTTGCCGGCGCTCTCGCTGGCCCTCGGCCAGATCGCGGTGTTCCTGCGCCTCCTGCGCACCGACATGATCGCCACGCTCCAGGAGGACTACATCGGCGTGGCGAAGGCCAAGGGCATGACCAACCGGCGCATCCTGTTCCGCCACGCGTTCCGGCCCTCGAGCTTCTCGCTGCTGACCGTGGCGGCCATCACCATCGGCAACCTCATCGGCGGCACGGTGATCATCGAGCAGATCTTCGCCATCAACGGCATCGGCAAGCTGATCGTCACGTCCATCTTCACCCGGGACTACCTCGTGGTGCAGGGCGTGGTGGTGGTCATCGCCGCCGGCTTCGTGATCATCAACTTCGCGGTCGACCTGATCTACGCCCTCCTGGACCCGAGGATCCGCCATGCCCGCGCCATCGCCT
>CAYYDZ010000040.1:20101-21350 GCA_964470715.1 uncultured Microthrixaceae bacterium
ATCGCCATCGCCATCGTGATCGTGGCCGAAGGCGGGCTCAGCTTCCTCGGCCTCAGCGTCTCGGCGCCCACCGCGACCTGGGGGAACATGATCAACGAGGGCCGCACCGCGCTCGAGATCGCCCCGTGGATCGCGTTCGTCCCCTGCCTCGTGATGTTCCTCACCCTGCTCTCCCTGAACTACGCCGGTGACCAACTGCGGCGACGCTTCGACGTCAAGGAGGTGCGCCTCTGATGGCCCGCAAGAAGGTGGTCCTCACCAGCCCCAGCGCGGCGGGCGACCGTCGCGATGGACCCCTGCTCGAGGTCGACGACCTGCGCACCCACTTCCTCACCCCCGCCGGGACGGTGCGGGCCGTGGACGGCGTCAGCTTCACCCTCGAGCGGGGCGAGACCCTCGGCGTGGTCGGCGAGTCGGGCTCGGGCAAGACCGTGCTGTCCCGATCGATCATGGGCCTGTTGCCGAAGCGCAACGTCGTGCGCCAGGGCGCCATCCGCTACCAGGGCCACTCCATCTCCGATTACAGCGAGGACCAGATGCGCAGCGTCTGGGGCACCGAGATGGGCATGATCTTCCAGGACCCGATGACGTCGCTGAACCCGGTGATGAAGATCGGCAACCAGATCACCGAGTCCCTCCGCTACCACCTCGACATGGACAAGGGCGAGGCCCGAGAGACCGCCATCGCCCTGCTCACCTCGGTGGGCATCCCCGAGCCCACTCAGCGCTTCGACGAGTACCCCCACCAGCTCTCCGGCGGCATGCGCCAGCGGGTCATGATCGCGGTCTCGCTGGCGTGCGGCCCCCGGCTGCTCTTCGCCGACGAGCCCACCACCGCGCTCGACGTGACCGTCCAGGCGCAGATCCTCGACCTGCTCCAGGCGCAGCAGACCGAGCGCCACATGGCCATCATCCTGGTCACCCACGACCTCGGCGTGGTGGCTGGCCGCACAAACCACATCGCGGTGATGTACGCCGGCAAGGTCGTCGAGAAGGCGCCCACCAGCGTGCTCTTCTCCGAGATGCGCATGCCCTACACCGAGGCCCTGCTCAACTCCATCCCGAAGCTCGAGGACCAGAGCCACACCCGCCTGCGCATCATCGGTGGTCGCCCACCAGACCTCATCAACCCGCCGAAGGGGTGCAACTTCAGCCCCCGGTGCCCGTACGCACAACCCAAGTGCCACGAGGAGGAGCCCCCGCTGGTGCCCGCCGAGACCCCCGGCCACGAGTACGCCTGCTGGTTCCC
>CAYYDZ010000041.1:0-3528 GCA_964470715.1 uncultured Microthrixaceae bacterium
GCCTGGGCCAGCACGGTGGCGGTGGTGGTGCCGTCACCCGCGATGTCGTTGGTCTTGGTGGCCACCTCCTTCACGAGCTGGGCGCCCATGTTCTCGAAGGGGTCTTCCAGCTCGACCTCACGGGCGATGGAGACACCGTCGTTGGTGATGGTGGGGGCGCCGAACTTCTTGTCCAGCACCACGTTGCGGCCCTTGGGGCCGAGGGTGACCTTCACCGCGTCGGCCAGCTTGTTCACGCCGGCCTCGAGGCCGCGGCGGGCGTCCTCGTCGAACTTCAGGATCTTCGACATGGGCGCTCTACTTCACGATCGCGAGCACGTCGCGAGCCGAGAGGATGAGCAGGTCCTTGCCCTCGGAGGTGATCTCGGTGCCGCCGTACTTGCTGTAGACGACCGTGTCGCCGACGTTGACGTCCATGGGGATGAGCTCGCCGGTCTGGTCGGAGCGCTTGCCCGGGCCCACGGCGAGGACCTCGCCCTGCTGGGGCTTCTCCTTGGCGGTGTCGGGGATGACCAGGCCGCTGGCGGTGGTCTCCTCGGACTCGCCGGGCTTGACGACGATGCGGTCGTCGAGGGGCTGGAGGTTCATGCGGGTAACTCCCTGTGTCGTCTCGGACGTTGCTTCTCGGCTGGTATTAGCACTCTCGGGTGCCGAGTGCTAATGCTACGGCCGTGACGCCGGGCGCGGCAACCCGGGCGGTGATCATCCGAGGCGCAGGGAAGGGTCGGCGCCCGCGTCGAGACCGGTCGGCCCATCGCGGTGGAGGCGCCACCACCCCGCCGACGCGACCATGGCGGCGTTGTCGGTGCACATGGCCAGGCTGGGCACGTAGCCCTTGCGCCCACTGGCCTCGCACGCATCCAGGAACACCTCCCGAAGGCGGGAGTTCGCGGCCACGCCGCCCCCGAGGCACAACACCTCTGCGCCGGCCTCATCAGCCGCGGACAGGGCCTTGGTCACCAGCACGTCGACCACCGCCTCCTGGAACGAGGCGGCCACATCGACCACGGAGACATCGGGGTGCTTGCGCACGTGGTTCACCACCGAGGTCTTGAGCCCGCTGAAGGAGAAGTCGAGGCCCTCGTGGCGCATGGCCCGCGGGAAGGCGATGGCGTGCGGGTCGCCGTCGACGGCCAGTCGGTCGATGACCGGACCGCCCGGGTAGCCGAGGTCGAGGTAGCGGGCCACCTTGTCGAAGGCCTCGCCGGCGGCGTCGTCGATGGTGGAGCCGAGCACCCGATGTTCGCCGTACGCCTCAGTGGCCACGAGCAGGGTGTGGCCGCCCGACACGAGCAGGGTCACGAAGGGCGGTTCGACTTCGGGGTTCTCGAGCCCTGCGGCGTACAGGTGGGCTTCGAGGTGGTTGACCCCTACGAAGGGCACCCCCCACGTCAGGGCGAGGGCCTTGGCGGTGCTGACCCCGACGAGGAGCGAGCCGATGAGACCGGGGCCCACGGTGGCGGCCACCGCGTCGATGTCGCCCTCGGTCAGGCCGGCGCCGACGACGGCCTCGGCGACGACCGGCACCGCGAGCTCGACGTGGGCTCGCCCGGCGATCTCGGGGACGACCCCACCGAACTGGGCGTGGAGGTCGATCTGGCTGCTGACGACCGAGGACAGCACCTGGCGGGGCCCCTGGAGCACGGCGGCGGCGGTCTCGTCACAGGACGTCTCGATACCGAGGATGCGGGCCTGATCGTCGATCACCGCGCCTCCTCGCCGCTGGAACCCGGGCCGGCGGGTACGGGGCCGTCGGGCGCCGCGGTGCCGGTGGGGTGGAGCTCGGCACCCAGGCGGTCGAGGCGAGCGGCGTACTCCTCGGCGTGGATGTCGTTGGCCCACATCACCAGCGCATCCTCGTTCACCTCGGCGTAGTAGTTCTTGCGCACGCCGGCGGGGGCGAAGCCGAAGCGGCGGTAGAGGGCGATGGCGGCCTCGTTCGTGACCCGCACCTCGAGGGTGAGGTTCTCGGCGCCGTGGGCCACCGCGCCCCGGGCCAGGCCGAGCAGCACCCGCCCGGCGATGCCTCGCCGGTGGAACTCGGGGGCAGTGGCCAGGGTGGTGACGTGGGCGTCGGGCCCGATGTACATGACGCCGCCGTAGCCCACGACCTCGCCCCGGCTTCGCGCGACGAGGTAGCAGCGCAGACCGCCGAGGGCGAGCTCGCTGAGGTAGAGACCGTAGGTCCACGGCTTCGGATAGGACTGCACCTCGATGCGCAGCACGCCGCGCAGGTGGCGGCGGCGCATGGGCACGATCTCGAGGTCGGCGGGCGCACCGGACGGGACGGCCACCACCTCCAGCTCGGTCGGCTCGATCACGACGAGGCCTCGTCGGCGCGGGAGGTCCAGTTGGCGACCGCGTCGGGGGTGCGCAGGTAGAGCGGCTCGAGCTCCCACGGCTGGATGAACTCCTCGCGGAGCGCCTGGGCGTGGGCCAGCTGCACGAGGGAGGCGGCACTCGGATGGGCGACCTCCTGGTCGGCCACCCGCACGCGGCTGAGGCCCTCGAAGTCGTCGGTGTAGCGGCGGGCGCCGTCGCCCACGAGCAGGCACTCCTCGCCCCGGGCCACGATCTCGGAGACGAGGTCCCGGGGCGACCCCACCCGGTAGTCGCCGAGGCGCTGCACGCCGCCGGGGACGGGGCGGTAGAGAGCGTAGAAGAGCTCGCCTCGACGGGCATCGACTGCGGCGACGATGAGACGGCCCGTTTCCCGCATGGGGAAGGCGACCAGGTCGAGGCTGGCGACCCCGATCATGGGCACCCGAAGCGCGTAGGCCATGGCCTTGGCAGTGGCGATGCCGACCCGCAGGCCGGTGAAGAGGCCGGGGCCGACGTCGACGGCCACCACCCCGATCTCGTCGAGGCCGATGCCCGTCTGGGTGGCAAGGAACTCGATGGCCGGCGTCAGGGTCTCGGCGTGACGCCGGCCACGGGCGACCGCCACGGAGCCGAGCACGCCCTCGTGGCCCCCGATGGCGGCGCTGACCTGGTCCGTGGCGGTGTCGATGCCGAGGATCAGCACGCGCCGACCTCGTCCAGCGCGGCGGCGAGCAGCGGCAGGCGGGTGGCCCAGTGGGGCCCGACCGCGGTGAAGGTGAGGGTGCGGTCGTCGTCGCCCTCGCCGAGGGTGAAGCGCACCTCGAGGAAGTCGGGAGGCAAGGCGGGGCGGATGGTGTCCCCCCACTCGATCAGGGTGACGGCCTCGTCCTCGAGCAGGTCGGCGATGTCGAGGTCGGCCGCCTCCGCGGGGCCGCTGAGGCGATACACGTCGAGGTGGTGCACCCGCAGGCGGCCCTCGTAGCGCTGGGCGAGGGTGAACGTGGGGCTGGTGATGGGCACGTCCACCCCGAGGGCGGTGCCGAGGCCCTGGGTGAAGGCGGTCTTGCCGGCGCCGAGGTCGCCGGCCAGCACGAGGAGGTCGCCGGCGCGCACCTGGCCGGCGAGGGCGGCGGCGACGGCCTTGGTGCCCGCCGCCGAGGTGGTGGCGACCTCGAACATCGACCCCAGGCTAGGGCCGTCTCCCCC
>CAYYDZ010000041.1:3628-6195 GCA_964470715.1 uncultured Microthrixaceae bacterium
TGGTCCACCTGGGCGTCGACCTTCGCCTCGTCGGGGCCGATGGAGGCCGCGACCACGGCATCCCCGTCGAAGCGGGTGTGGGCGGGCACGAGGGCGCGGGCGAGGCCGTCGTGGGCGGACTGGGCCAGGAGGTGGCAGCCGACCTTGTCGAGGCGCGCGTTGGTGGCCACCACCCCGATGGTGGTGTTGGTGGCGAGCCCGCCGCCGCCGGGCCGGGGGTCGATGTGGCCCGTGTCCACCCAGCCGGAGGCGTTCACCGCGAGCATCGCGGCCACCACGAGGTCGCCCTGGCGCTGCACCGCTCCACCCAGCCCTCCGGGTCGGCCCGCATCGGCGCCACCCCAGGTCCCGAGGGTGGCGCCGGTCCCCGCCCCCACCCGCCCAAGGGCCATCGGCCCGGGCGCGGCGGCCACGCAGGCGGCGTAACCCTGGTCGGCCCCGGGACGGGCGCGAGCGTCACCCACCCCCAAGTCGTAGAGCGACAGGCCGACGACGATCGGCACCGGCCCGGCGGAGGTGGGGAACCCAGCGCCCTGCTCCTCGCAGAAGCGCATCACCCCGTCCGCCGCAGCCAACCCGAAGGCCGATCCGCCCGAGAGCACCACCGCGTCGACCCGGTCCACGAGGCGCTCGGGCGCCAGCAGCGCGGTCTCCCGGGTGGCCGGCGCCCCGCCGCGCACCTCGCCGGAAGCAACGGTGCCTTCGGGGAACAGCGCCACGGTGCACCCCGTGCGGCCGACGGCATCGGTCCAGTGGCCGGCCCAGACTCCGGGCACCTCCGTGATCACGACCGCAACCTACGCCCGACCGAAGGCCCACACCCGCGCGCTTCTCGAACCGACGTCATCGCCGCCCGTCGGGCGGCGCGCGGACCACGCCACAACACCGGAACGGGCGTCAGGCGCGGCGGTACACCCGGGGCACGCGGGGGCCGATGCCGCACACCACCTCGTAGCCGATGGTGCCGAGGCGGTCACCCCACTCGTTGGCGGTGACCACCTCGTCGCCCTGACGGCCGATGAGCACGACCTCGTCGCCCACCGCCACGCGATCGTCGCCGCAGTCGATCATGAGCTGATCCATGGTGACCACGCCGACGATCGGGCGTCGCCGGCCCCCGACGAGCACCTCGCCCCCGACGTCGCTGAGTCGACGGGGCACCCCGTCCGCGTAGCCGAGGGGCACGGTGGCCACGTTGGCATCGTGGCCGAACTCGTGGCGCAGCCCGTAGGACACCCGCTCACCGGCCTTGACCCTCCTGACGTGAGTGACCAGGGCGTGCAGTGACAGCGCCGGCCGGAGGCCGACAACGCCCGCGAGCGCCGGGGACGGATCGATGCCATAGATGGCGATGCCCGCCCGCACCACATCGAACCGCGCCTCGGGGTGGACCAGGGCGGCGGCCGAGTTCGCCGCGTGGAGCAGGGGCGGGCGCAGGCCGGCGCCGTCGAGCTCGTCGACCGCGGCCCGGAAGCGGGCGAGCTGCTCGGTGGTGAAGGGATGGTCGGGCTCATCGGCCACCGCACAGTGCGTCCAGAGCGCGTCGAGTCGCAGGGCGGGGTCGGCGGCGACGGCGCGGGCCAGAGCGAGCACGTCCCCGGGCTGGGCGCCCACGCGGTTCATGCCGGTGTTGACCTTCAGGTGCACGCCGGCGACGACTCCGCCCCGACGGGCGGCCTCCGCCAACGCGGTGATGCCCTCCAGGGTGTACACGGTGGCGGTCAGCCCCTCCCTGACCACCCGGCCCATCTCCTCGGGGCGAGGCTCGGAGAGCACGAGCACCGTGTTCTCGAGCCCTGCGTCGCGCAACTCGACGCCTTCGTCGACCAGGGCGACCGCCAGCCAGGTGGCGCCTGCCTCGATCGCGGCCTCTGCCACACGGACGGCACCATGGCCGTAGCCGTTGGCCTTGACCACCGCACACACCTGCGCCGGCGCCACCCGCTCGACGAGCAGGGCGACGTTGTGGGCGATCGCGCCGAGGTCCACCGCGGCCCACGCGGGCCGTCCTTTCGGTTGGACGCCGGTGTCCTCGCGATCAGGCGTCGGACGACCCCGAGGCGTCACGGCCGCCTTCGACCATGGCCTGCAGGATGTCCCCGCGGGCGATGATGCCCACCAACCGGCCATCATCGACCACCGGCAGGCGCGAGGCGTCGTTGTTGTGCATCAGCGTGGCCGCGGTGCCCACGGTGTCGTCGGGCCCGCAGGTGATGGGCTCGTCGTCCATCACCTCGGACACGACCGCGCCGACGGCCTTCTTGAAGTCGTCCTCGAACTCCTTGCGCCACGACGGGAGCTCGATGTAGGCGCCGAACAGGCTGATGACGGTGGGGCCGTGCACCTGAGCGTCCTGCACGATGAGGTCACCCGTGGAGAGCATCCCCACGACGGTGCCGGCGTCGTCGACGACGGGCGCGGCATCGACCCCGGCAGACACGAGGACGCCCATCGCGACTTCGATGGACTGGTCGGGGGCGACCGTCACCACCTCGGTGGTCATGACGTCACGAACGGGCAGGTCCTGGGTCAACATCGGGGTCCTGTCGGGTGGGCAGCAGGGTGGT
>CAYYDZ010000041.1:6295-17172 GCA_964470715.1 uncultured Microthrixaceae bacterium
ACGAGATGATGCGGTCGATGGCCTCGGGCAGGAGTTCGACGAGGTCGCCGGCCACCAGGCCTCGACGCCAGCCTAGGGTGCCGGCGACGCCGTGGATGAATGCACCAGCCGCCGCAGCGTGGAAGGGATCGACCCCCGACGCGCAGAGCGCGCCGATCACACCGGCGAGCACGTCACCCGTGCCCGCTGTGGCCAGGCGGCTGTCGCCGCTGGCGGAGAGCAACGTGTCGCCACTGGGCGCGGCCACCACCGTGGTGCTGCCCTTGAGCAGCACGACCGCGCCGGTCTCGCGGGCGAGCAAACGGGCGGAGGCGATGCGATCGGGGTCGGGGGAGACGTCGGCCAAGCGCTCGAACTCGCCGTCATGAGGGGTGATGATCAGGGGGTCACGACGCGAGGTGAGGAAGCGGATCGCCCGCGACCCGAGGTTGGAGAGGCCGTCACCGTCGAGCACCACCGGCGGGGCGAGTTCACGGAGCAGGGCCCGAACGCCGGTGGACACCTCTTCGCTGCGGCCGAGGCCGGGGCCGATGACGAAGGCGCCGAACCGATGCGCGTCGTGACCGACCTCGGGGGTCCACACCTCGGGGGGGAGGGCGTGGCCGACGGCCTCGGTCGGGCGCAGCGGATCGTCCGCCACACCGGGCGAACTGAGACGCACGTACCCGGCGCCGGTGCGCTGGGCGGCGGCGGCGGCGAGGTGGGCGGCACCCGTCATCCCGGGAGAGCCGGCGATGCACCACACCGCCCGTTGCCACTTGTGGGCATCGACGGGGCGGTCGCGAAGCCACCCCGCGACGTCCGGGGCCTCGACCAGGTGGACCGACGCCGACGAGACATCGAGGCCGATGTCCACCCTGCGGACGTCACCGGCCAGATCCAGACCGTCCGCGAACAAGAGGCCGGGCTTCAGCGCCGCGAAGGTCACGGTCCGGTCGGCCCGAAGGATCCGGCCCGACGCCACGCCCGTGAGCCCGTCGACCCCCGAAGGGATGTCCACCGCGAGCACGAGGGCGTCACCGGCGTCCGGTGCTTCGAACGTGCCCCGGAACCCGGTTCCGTACGCGGCATCGATGACGAGGTCCACCGCCGGCAGACGGTCCGGGGCGAGGTCGGCGCGCACCACCTCGACCCGCACCCCCCGCCGGCGCAACCGATCTGCGGCGGACCGGCCGTCGTTGCCGTTGTTGCCCTTGCCCGCCACCACCACGACCCGGCGGCCATAGGTGCCGCCGAGCATCTCGACGGCCGCCTGGGCCACCGCCGCGCCGGCGCGGTCGATGAGCACCTCGACCGGCTCGGAGGCGGCGGCGTCGATGGCCCCCATCTCCTCGGGTGTGACGACGGGGATCAAAGCGCCACCGCGATGGCATGGGCAGCGGCGTCCGAGTGCGTGAGGGTGAGCAGCCAACGGGTGACGCCGGCCTCATCGGCCAAGGCTGCTGCCTTCCCGTGCAGCGCCAGCGCAGGGGCGCCCGAGCGCTCGTCCCGCACCACCTCGATGTCGGTGAACTCGCAGGCGCCGAGTCCCACCCCGAGGGCTTTCATGACCGCCTCCTTCGCTGCGAAGCGGGCCGCGTAGCGCTCGGTGGGATCGTTGCGGCGCTCGGCGTAGGCCCGCTCCTCCTCCGAGAACAGGCGCGCCACCAGGCCTGGGGTGCGTTCCAGCGCGTCCCGGAACCGGTCGAGGTCGACCAGGTCGGTTCCGATGCCGATCACGACGACCTCCGGACCGGCAGGGTCTTCATGACGAGCACGGGCACGACCGGGAGCGGGTCAAGAGGCGCTGCTGCTCCGCCACCGCTCGGCCAGGTCCGTGACCGGCTCGGTGAGCAGGGTGACCACGTCGAGGTCGAGGAGCAGGTCCTCCCGGAAGGTGGGCTCGGTCTCGGTGACAGAGTCGCGCAGCGCCGCGAACCGCCCGCGATAGCCCTGGAGCACCGCTCGCATGGTGGCCACGGGCAGGCGGGAGGCGAAGCGAACGTGCAGGAGCGTGAGACCCGTGGCTTGGTTGTCCTTGATCTCGGGGACGATGACCAGCGTGCGACCGTCACTGCGACCTTTGGCCACGAGCACCTCGCGGTCGGTGGCCACCCGGTTCTTGGTTCCCCGCAGGATCGGGTTGCGTTCGGTGCGAGAGGCGAACTCGCGGGCGATGCCTCCCCGGTCGACGACGACGGAGGTGGCGTCGCCGCTCTCGATCCGCCCGTCGATGCGGTACCGGGTGAAGCCGATCACCTCGATGACCGCAGGATCGAGGTCGGCGAGCGTCCGCAGGGACCGGTAGCTGAGGCGGTCGCGGGCGGCGCCGGCATCGAGCACGGCGCGCACGAGGGGCGCGGCCAGCAGCGTCTCGTCGGAGCGGGAGATGCCCACCGTGACGGTCTTCGCCTGGTGCTTGATGGCGTCGATCGGGCGGGTCAGCTCCTCGATGGCTCGGCCGAGCGCCGAGGTGAGGTCCTCCACGACCACCGCAGGCGTGCCCACCTTGCCGTTCTCGATCTGGTAGAGGTCGAGAGGGGTCACACCGAGGGCATAGCGGAACATCGAGGCCACCCGCACCGCGGTGCTGGCTTCGAGGTGACCGTCGTACTCGCCGGCCCGGAGCCCGTCGAAGAACTGGCCTGCGAGCGGCTCGAGGGTGGGGATGAGGCCCACGAGGAGCCGTTCCGCGTCCGCGGTGGCGAGGCCATGGGCCACGGTGCCTTCGATGGCGGCGCGGGCCTCCCGCAACGGCTGGGCCAGCCCGTCGATGGCCAGCGCCGCCTCGTAGCCGAAGAGATGACCGACCATCGCTGCGAGGACGAAGGCCAGGCGAGGGTCGGTGGCGGGCACGGTGAGGGCCTGCAGGGCGGCGGCGAATCGACCCTCGCCCTCGGTGGCGATGACCACAGGAGCAGCCTTGTGGGCCCGGTAGATGGCCACCTCCTTCGCCACGTCGTCCGCGTTGGAACCCTCGAGGCCGGCGGCGCACACGAGGATCAGCGGCTCGGAGGAGAGGTCGATGTGCTTCTTGTCCTCGGTGCTGTCGCAGGCGATGGACTTGTAGCAGAGCTCGGACAGCTTGATCCGGATCTCGCGGGCGGCGACCCGGTTGGCGCCGTTGCCCACGATGGCCCAGTAGCGGCGGTGGGGCGCGAGTTGCTGGGCGGCCTGGGCGATGGCCGGGCGGGTCGCGATCGTGGCCTCGAGGGCATCGGGGAGGTCGCGGAGCGCCGCCAGCAGCGCTTGGACGTCCGGCGCCGGCGCCACCCCGAAGGCGTCGGCCAGCGCTGTGGAGAGCAGGAAGCCGGCAGCGATCTGCGCGTAGAAGGCCTTCGTGGAGGCGACGCTCATCTCCACATCACGTCCGTCCGAGGTGTAGAGCACCCCGTCCACCTTGTCGGTGAGATCGCTGTTGCGGCGGTTGACGATGGCGATCACCCGGGCGCCGCGGGCCCGCACGACGTCGACGGTGCGGTTGGTGTCGGTGGTGGTGCCCGACTGGCTGATGGCGACGACGAGGGTGTCCGACATGTCGGGGCGCATGGCGAAACCGGAGAGCTCGGTGGCCAGGACGGCCTCGACGCGCACGGGGGAGTTCGCCATCGCCTCGGAAAGGGCGACGGCGAGGCTCTCGCCCGCCACCGCGGCCGTGCCCTGGCCGGTGACCACCACGCGCGTGATGCGACCGCGGGCTAGGTCGGCCCGGAGGTCGTCGGGGAGGGTGTCCGGGCCGAGCTCCACCGAGAGGGTGCCGTCCTCGTCACGCAGTTTGCCCCGCAGGGTCTTGCGAAACGAGGCGGGCGCCTCGGTGATCTCCTTGAGCAGGAAGTGCGGGAAGGTGCCGCGGTCGATGTCACGGGTGGTGATCTGGGCGGTGGCGAGATCCGCCTCGGCCACCGGGAGCCACGTGCCGTCGTAGGCGTGGCGGTCGATCCCTTCGAGGGTGCCCGCCCGGCTGCCGTCGAGGATCACGATCTGGCCCCGGCTGGCCGTCGGGTTCTCCGGGTTGGCGGGCGTCTCGCCGTCCATGCGCAGGTAGGTGGAGGTCTCCTCCACCACACCGTAGGGCTCGCTGGCCACGATGTAGAGGTCCTCCGCGAGGCCGACGTAGAGCGCCTGGCCACTCCCTCGCAGAGCGAGGTGCAGATGATCCGGGGCGATCGCCGCACTTGCCCCGATGGCCACCGACCCCTCCATCGAGGCCACGGCGGCACGGAACGCCGAATCCAGGGATTCGCCGGCGGCGACCCGACGGGAGACGAGGGTCGGGATCACCTTCGCGTCCGTGGTGATCTCCGGGGCGAGGACGAGCGCGTGGGCGGACTTGAGGTCGGCGAAGTTGTCGACATCGCCGTTCAGGGCCGCCGTGACGTAGGGGCCGTAGGTGGCGCCCGCTTCCTCGTCGGAGTTGAGCGGGTGAGCGTTGGCCTCGGAGATGATGCCCACGCTGGCCCAACGGGTGTGACCGAGGACGAGGGCCTGGGCGCCCTCGGCGCGGAGGGCCAGGTGCAGCAGCTGGTCGCCCTCGATGGCGGCGCGCAGCGCGGCGGTGTTGTCCCCGAGCTCTCCGATCTCGGCGGCGGCCTTGTAGACGAAGCTGAGGACGGGCTCGCCCGCGCCCGCGGCCCCCGACGCCCGCACCGCCAACGACTCGAAGAGGCGATCGCCCTCGCGTTCGCCGAGGAGCGTGGCGATGGCGGGAGCGGTGAGATCGAGGCGGTGCCCCGTCACGAGCAGATGGAGCCCCGCCGAGTCCCGGCCGCGCACCTCGAGGCGGTCGAGCGCCGACAGGGCCTGTTGGACCGAGGTGAAGGCTTCGATGGCGGCGATGCCCGCGTCGTGGCCGACGAGCGCCCGCACCTTCTCGGCGGTGGGCAAGCGGTCCCGCTGGACGGCCCAGGCAGCGTCCTTCACCCTGATCAGGGCGGCGTTGACCGCCTCGAGGTGGTCGGGGCCGAGCCCGGCAGCGCCGGCGTCGAGGTGACGTTCGAGGCGGGCGAGGCGGGCCGCCACGGTGTCGAGCAGGGCGCCGGCCTCGGCCACGACCGAGGGGTGGCGCAACAGACAGCTCACGCCCGGGGTGCCGCGGAGGAGGCGGTCGGTGGCCTCGAGGCCGGTGGCCGCCCGGCCGAGGAGATCGAGGACGGCCGGCGGGTCGGCGGGGAGCTCAGCGAGGGCCGAGGCGGCGACTCCGAGGGGATCGAGGATCTCCTCCGGCTCGGGAACGGCCCGGGTGGCGGGCCGGCGAACGACCCCGATGATGCCGCACATGGTGACTGCTGCCTCCGTCCTGCCCGCGGGTCGCCAGTGTAGAGGGGCACCGCCGGCACTCGACCCGCCCCCGCGTCGCACCTTCGGGGTCAACCGTCACGGCCCATCCACCTGCACGGTCGTGCACGTGGCCTGCGCGAGGTCGCCCGACGGGTCGACGGGCTCGATCCAGAGGCACACCTCGTGCTCGCCCACCGCCAGCGGCGGTCCCGGCAGGACCTGGTCGAAGCCGTGCGCCGAACCCAGCTCGTAGACGTCCAACAGGTCGGGTCGCTCGACATCGGCCGGGTCGATCCGGCCGTAGGGCTCATCGGCACCATCGACCACCACCTCGACCGCGACCGGCTCGCTGGTGGTCGGGTCGATGGCCCAGCCGGTCACCTGGAGCCCGGCAGGGGTCGCCACCACCGCATCGAGTCTCCCGACGGGCCCGCCGTCGACATCGGACCCGACCGAGAACGCGAGGCACTGCGGCACGTCCGGGGTGACCCGGCGCCCGTCGTGCCGGGTGATGGGGAGCACACACGCCTCGTGCTGACCCCGAGCGAGCTCGCCGGTGGGCACGAGGGCGTCGAAGCCGTGATCGGGCCCCACGCCGTAGGCCGTCGCCACGTCGGGTCGCGGCAGGGATGCGGCCGGGATGGTGAGGTCCGGCGTGGCGCTTCCGTCGAGGTACACCTCGACCGGGACAGGTGCGGAGGTCGAGCGATCCAAGGCCCAGCCGGCGACGCGCACGCCGTCGGAGCCGCTTTCGGCGGCCTCGATCTGAGCGATGCCGGCGTAGAACTCATCAGGGAAGTCGTGGTCGATGGTGGCCCAGGGCACCAGGATCTGCCCCGGCACCTGCTGCTGGAAGACGTCGAAGAAGAACGACAGCGTGCCCTCGTTCCCGGGGGGGTAGCGCATCTTGTGGGCGAAGTAGGCCGCGTCGTTCTCCAACGAGATGACGTTGTTGCGCCCCGGGTAGTCGGGCCCGACCAGGAAGGTCTCGCGGTTCGGGTACTCCGCAACCCGCTCGAGGTGGTCCAGTACGGCCCGGGCGTCGTCGCCCGCCTCGCTCCACGACTGGAGCGCCACGTGCTGGCCGATCAGGCACACGGCGCCGAAACCCACGCCGACGACCACGGCAGCGGGCGGAGACAGGTTCCACAGCCAGCGCCCGAGTCCGACGAAGACCATCGCGGCACCCAGTGACGACAGCCCGAAGACCCGGTCGGTGAGGCCGAACTCACCGGCCTGCACCCACTGTGGCGTCGACACCAGCACCAGGAGGCCCCCGACCCACACGACCATCCCCAGCAGGACGAGCGAGGGGCCCTGGGACCAGTCGCGTCGACCTCGCAGCCAAGCGACCACCGAGAGGACCACGCCGCACAGCACGGCCACGGCCAGCGCGGTCCGCAGCGGCGCCGGCGGTTCGGCAGAGGCGAAGAGCCCGGTCCCGAAGTGGGCGCGCCAGAGGCTGGCCACGTCGGGGACGTGGAAGCTGGTGGGGTAGGTCGGATGGAGGGCCACCCACAGCGAAGCGGCGGCGACTGCCACGAGGACCTTGGCGCGGTCCCGCCAGCCGAAGGTGTCGTCGTCGACGGGCAGGGCCACGATGGCGAGCCCGGCCAGCGGGATGGCGACCTGGTAGCAGAGCGCGGCGGCGGCGATGCACACCGCGGCAGGAACCCAGCGGGCGTGGCTGAGGGCCAACAGACCCAGGAGGAAGAGCACGATCGACAACAGCGCCTGCACCACCCCACCCCACACCGAGAGCGCGGTGTGGATCGGCAGCACGACCCACACGGCAGCGACCCAGAACCCGAGCGCCGGCGGCAAGTAGCGCGCAAGGAGCAGGTACAGCAGCACCACGATGGCGACGTTCAGCAGGGTGACGACCACCAGCAGGCGCATCGGTGAGCTGCCCGCGAGTGCGTAGACCAGGTTGAACCACAACCACGCCACCGGCCGGCTCACCGAGTCGCCGCCGCCGTGGAGCGTGTGCATCACCCCGTACACCTGCGTGTTGTTGATGAGGCGCCAGTCGTCCAGGATCAGCGCCGGGCCGAGCACGGCGTAGTAGGTCGCCTTCGCCAGCACGAGGCCCACCAGCACCCCGACCGCGACGCGGCGGGACGGCTTGGCAGAGCCCGCTGCTTCGCTCCCAGGCCGCTGCGCGGCCTCCCCTGCCACCGCGCCCGAACGGCGCAGCGCTGCTCGCGCACCGGATGAGACCATGGGGCGCTCACCCTAGCCAGTTTCGCTAAGCGGACTTCGTGAGTACCGAGTAGCTTGTCCTACAGCCTGGAGTGCCGGTTGACGCCGACACAGGCAAGCCGCAGGCGAATTGCACGTACGTCTGGGAAGGCGGATCGATGGCGGACCTGGTGGTGAACGCGGACGACTACGGCCTGACCATCGGGGTGTCGCGCGCCATCGTCCGGGCCCACCGCCACGGCGTGGTCACCAGCACGTCGGTCATGGCCGCGTCGCCCGCCTTCCAGACGACCGTTGGCTGGTTGGACGACGTACCGGACCTGGGCGTCGGGCTCCACCTCACCGCAGTGGGTGAGGATCCCCCACTGCTGAGCGCCGCCGAGGTGTCGACCCTGGTGGACCGGCACGGCAATCTGGCCGTGAGCTCGGTGCGGATGGTGCCCAGGCTCGTCGCCGGACAGGTGGACCCGGCCGACCTCGAGCGGGAGTTCACTGCCCAGTACGAGGCCTTCACTGCCACCGGTCGCCACCCGACACACCTCGACACCCACCACAACCTCCACCTCTGGCCGATGGTCTCGGAGGTGGTGATCCGGCTGGCCGAGCGCTGGGCGGTGCCCGCGGTGCGAGTCCCGTGGTCGCGGGCGGGCACCCCGATCGGGATGGGGGTCCGGCGACTCGCGAGTTCGCTGCGCGATCGCGTCGACGACGCAGGGCTGTGGCGCCCGGATGTGTTCTACGGCATCGACGAAGGCGGCCGGCTCGACACTCCGACGCTGCTGGCCCTGGTGGACCGTTGGCCCGCAGATGCCGACGTCTCGGTCGAGGTGGCGACGCATCCCGGCATCCCGGACGACCCCGACCTGGGCCGCTACCCGTGGCGCGGGGCTTCGCGTCCCGCCGAGCTCGAGTCGCTGACCTCGCCAGAAGTCACCGCCCGGATCCGAGATGGCGGCCATCGCTTGACGACCTACGGGCCGACAGCGGTCACCGGTTCCCCGCCCGTCAGCCTCGACCTCACGAGTCGCGAAACCGACCTGGGCGACGCGGTTCGAGCCTGACCGGCGCAGAAGCAGGGGCCGTCCGAGGGCGGCTGCCGCCTGCTTCTCAGCCGGCGAGACGGTGGATCGCGTCGACAAGGCGGAGGGCAGCGTCGTTGGCCTGGTCGGCGGTCGGCGCCTCGACCATGACCCGAACGACCGGCTCCGTGCCGCTCGGGCGCACCAGCACCCGCCCGTGGTCACCCAGCTCCGCCGAGATGACCTCGATGTCGGTGGCGAGGCGCTCGACCAGCGCCGGGTCGCGGCGGGCCACTCGGACGTTGTGCAGCACCTGAGGCAGCTGCGTCATCGTGGCGTCGGCCAGCTCCGCGAGCGATCGCCCGCTGCGCACCATCACATCGAGCACCTGCACACCGGTGAGCAGTCCATCGCCGGTCGTGGCCAGGTCACGGAAGATGATGTGGCCCGACTGCTCGCCGCCCAGCGACCAGCCCCCTTCCTCCAGTGCCTCCAGCACATAGCGGTCGCCCACCTGGGTGTCGACGACCGTGATGCCCCGCTCGGCCATGCCCAGCCGAAAGCCGAGGTTGGTCATCACCGTCACCACCACGGTGTCGTCGGGGAGGCGGTCCCGCTCGTGGCGATCGATGGCGCACAGCCCGATCAGGTGGTCGCCGCTCACGAGGCGGCCGGTCGCGTCGACCGCGAGGACCCGGTCGGCGTCCCCGTCGAAGGCCAGGCCCACGTCGGCGCTGCGCTCGAGCACGCGCGCCTGGAGCGACTCCGGGTGGGTCGAGCCGCAGGCGGCGTTGATGTTGGTGCCGTCGGGCGCGTCCTGCAGCACCTCTACCTCGGCCCCGAGGCCCCGCAGGACGGGACCAGCCACCTCGGAGGCGGCGCCGTTGGCGCAGTCGATCACGAGGGAGAGGCCGTCCAGGCGTCGCCCCTCGAGCGACGCCGTGACGGCCTCGCACCAGCGCTGGACCCGGTCGTGCGCCGGCTGCGACGTGGACGCCTTGGCCACGGCGCCGGCCGGGCCGGGGGCGCCGTCGGCGTGCAGCAAGGCGTCGAGCTCGGCCTCGAGGCGCTCCTCGACCTCGTCCGACAGCTTGCGACCGCCGGCCGCGAACAGCTTCACCCCGTTGTCGGGCGCCGGGTTGTGCGACGCCGAGATCATCGCCGCGGGCTGGTCGTCGGCTGCCGAGAGCCAGGCCACCGCCGGCGTGGGGGCCACCCCGAGGAGGTCGACGCCGACGCCCTCGGCCGCGAAGCCGCGCGCCAGCGCCGCCTCGATGCGCGGACCCGACACGCGGGTGTCGCGTCCGATGAGGAAGCGGTCGGCAGGCAGCACGCGCGCCGCGGCGCGGCCGAGGGCCTCGACGAGCTCGTCGGTGAGCTCGGTGTCGGCCACCCCCCGCACCCCGTCGGTGCCGAACCGCAGGGTCATCGAGGGAGGAGGACTACCGCTTGGAGTACTGCGGTGCCTTGCGGGCCTTCTTGAGGCCGTACTTCTTGCTCTCCTTCTCGCGAGCGTCGCGGCTCAGGAAGCCGGCGGCCTTCTGCGCGGGGCGCAGCTCGGGATCGAGGGCGATGAGGGCCCGGGCGATGCCGAGGCGCAGTGCACCGGCCTGGCCCGAGGGGCCGCCACCGTGGATGGTGACGTCGATGTCGTAGGCCTCGGACAGCTCGGCCACCTTGAGGGGCTCGGCGAGGATCATGCGGTGCGTCTCGGAGGGGAAGTAGTCCTCGACGGGGCGCTTGTTGACGGTGATGGTGCCGGAGCCCTCACGCACGCGGACGCGGGCGATGGCGGACTTGCGGCGACCGGTGGTCTGCACCAGGGGCTTGGACATTCAGAGGCTCTCGATCTCGATCGTTCAGTCGCGGGCGCGAGCGTGCTCGAGCACGAGGGGCTCGGGGCGCTGGGCGGCGTGGGGGTGGTTCGGGCCGGCGTAGACCTTGAGCTTGCTGAGCATCGAACGGCCGAGGCGGTTCTTGGGCAGCATGCCCTTGATGGTGCGGCGGACGGCCTCTTCGGGCTTCTTGTCCATCAGGTTCGCGTAGGTCTGGGTCTTGAGACCGCCCGGGTAGCCCGAGTGGCGGTGGACGAACTTGCGGTCGGCCTTGCCCGCGGTGAGGACCACCTTGTCGGCGTTCACGATGATGACGTGGTCACCCATGTCCATGTGGGGGGCGAAGGTGGGCTTGTGCTTGCCGCGCAGCCGGCTGGCGACCTCGGTGGCCAGGCGGCCGAGGACCAGGCCCTCGGCGTCGACGACCAGCCAGGAGCGCTCGATCTCTCCGGCCTTGGGGGTGTAGGTGGGCACAGCGCAAACCTTCGGGTTGGGTGGAACCGGGCGTTTGCCCGCGAGCCGTTGACGGCCGCGACAGGCGACCGTCCACGATACGGCGCGCGCC
>CAYYDZ010000041.1:17272-20986 GCA_964470715.1 uncultured Microthrixaceae bacterium
CCGTCGCCGAGATCGTGCCAGCGGGCGTCGATCACCCGACGCACCAGCGAGCGGCGCCCACCGGACGCCAGCGGGGGAGGGGTCCGACAGAACGAGCTGAAGTCGTGTTCGCCGATGAGGCCGTCGCAACCGAGGCGCAGCAGGGGGAGCTCCAACGGACGTGGCACGTGCCAGGTGGTGTTGGCCAGGAACGGGTCGGGCACGGGGCGGTTGAGGACCGTGTAGCGGTAGACACGGGCCGTGGCCGACGAGCGGGCGTCGAAGTCCGCCGGTACCAGCGCGGGCTCGCGGACGGCGATGGTCGGCCCGCACAGGCTGTTGAGGGCGTGTTGGAGGCCGGGGAGGTCGAGGTCGGCCTCGGCGCGGTGGACGTCGAAGGTCACCACCTGGCCCCAGGCGTGCACGCCGGCGTCGGTGCGGCCGGCGCAGGTCATGGTGACGGGCTGGTCGAGCACGCGCTCGAGCGCTTCCTGGAGGGTGCCGCCGACGGTGGTGACGCCGACGTTCGGCCAGAAGCCGTGGAAGCCGGCGCCGTCGTAGGCGACCGTCAGTCGGACGCGCTGCTTGCTTTGTGCCTCCTTCGTCGGCACGGCTTCGCCATCCGAGGTTAGGGCCACGTGCTGCTCCGCTCCGCTCCGCAACGTCGAGCGGGCGCGCTGGTCCGGGATCAGGTGGAGCTGCTCGTCATCGCTGGTCGGCACCGGTGGCATCCCGGTGGGGGCCAGGGGCCTAGACGAGCTCGATGCGCGCCATCGGTGCGTTGTCACCGTGGCGCGTGCCCAGCTTCAGGATGCGGGTGTAGCCGCCCTGGCGTTCGGCGTAGCGGGGCCCGATCTCGTCGAAGAGCTTCGCCGTGACCTCTCTGTCGTTGAGGTAGGCCACGACCTGACGGTGGTTGTGCAGGCCGCCCTTCTTGGCCTTGGTGATCATCTTCTCGGCCACCGGGCGCAGGGCCTTCGCCTTCGCCTCTGTGGTCACGATGGCCTCGGCGGCCACCAGCGAGGCCACCAGGTTGGCCATCTGGGACTTGTGGTGTGCGGCCGATCCGCCCATGCGGCGGCTCTTGGGTGGCGTTGCGGGCACGTGGGACTCCTAGTCGCGGGTGCGGAGCTTCAAGCCCCGCTCGTCGAGCTTGACGATGACCTCGTCGAGCGACTTCTGGCCGAAGTTGGTGATGGCCAGGAGGTCTTCCTCGGTCTTCTCGAGCAGCTCGCCGACCGAGTTGACCTGGGCGCGCTTGAGGCAGTTCCGGGGCCGTTCGGACAGATCGAGGTCTTCGATGGGAAGGTCGAGGTCAGGGGAACCGGCACTCGTGGTGGCCACCTCACCGAGCTCGAGGCCCTGGGGCTCGTCGCTCATCTCCTCGACGAGTTGCACGAGCGAGCGAAGCGTGGCCCCCGCCGAAGCCAGGGCCTCGCGAGGGGTGATCGAGCCATCGGTGAGGATGTCCACCTCGAGGCGGTCGTAGGCCGTGTCGTGTTCGACGCGGGTCGGCGACACCTCGAAGCTCACCCGGCGCACGGGCGAGAAGATCGAGTCCACGGGGATCACGCCGATGGTCGACGACGTCTTGTTGCGGTCGGCCGACACGTAGCCGCGGCCCTGCTCGACGGTGATGTCGATGGCGAGGCGGGCCTTGCCGTTGAGGCTGGCGATGTGGAGATCGTCGTTCAGGATCTCGACCTCGGGGTTGGTGTTCAGCGCCGCCGCGGTGACGTCGGCGGGGCCGCGCACGTCGAGGCGGAGCGTCACGGGCTCCTCCGAATGACAGATCATCACCAGGTCCTTGAGGTTCAAGATCACGTCGGTGACGTCCTCGGTGACGCCGGCGATGGTGTCGAACTCGTGAAGGGCGTCGTCGAAGCGGACCTGGGTGACGGCCGCCCCCGGGATCGACGAGAGCAGGGTGCGGCGCAGCGAGTTGCCGAGCGTGTGGCCGAAGCCGGGCTCGAGGGGGCTGACGGCGAACTTCTGCCGGTTGGCCTCCTCTTCGGAGCTGGGCTCGACCGTCGGGCGCTGAATGACCAGCATGGTTGCGGCTACCTCAAAGAGATGTCGGGGGTGGACCGGGTGGGCACCCGGGGTGCTGCCGCGCGGAGCGGCGGGGGACGGCTACTTGCTGTACAGCTCGACGATGAGCTGCTCTCGGACGGGGACGTCGATCTGCTCGCGCACGGGGAGCTCGCGGATGGTGGCGACCTTCCCGCCCTCGGACATGTCGAACCAGGCCGGTGCGGCACGGTCGAGCACGTCCAGGTTCTGCTGCACGGCGATCATCTCGAGCGCCTTGGGGCGCAGCGACACGATGTCGCCCTTGCGCACCCGGGCGCTCGGGATGTCGACCCGGCGGCCGTTGACGTTGACGTGGCCGTGGTTCACGAACTGCCGGGCCTGCGGGCGGGTGGCGGCCCAGCCGGCGCGGTAGACGATGTTGTCCAGGCGCAGCTCGAGGAACCGCAACATGTTCTCACCCGTGACGCCTTCCTTGCGGTTGGCCTCCTCGTAGAGGTTGCGGAACTGGCGCTCGGTGAGGCCGTAGGTGAAGCGGGCCTTCTGCTTCTCCTGGAGCTGGTACAGGTACTCCGAGACGTTGCCCCGGCGACGGCTGCGGCCGTGCTCACCCGGAGGGTAGGGCCGACGGTCGAGCGCGATGACCTCGCCCTTGGTGCCGAAGATGTTGACGCCGAGACGGCGCGAGACGCGCGAACGCGGACCGGTGTAGCGAGACATCAGACCCTCCGCCGCTTGGGCGGGCGGCACCCGTTGTGGGGCACGGGGGTCACGTCCTTGATGCCGGTGACCTCGATGCCGGTGTTCTGCAGCGACCGTATGGCGGTCTCACGGCCCGAGCCGGGGCCCTTGACCACGACGTCCACCTTGCGGATGCCGTGCTCCATGGCCCGACGGGCGCACTGCTCGGCGGCCATCTGGGCGGCGTACGGGGTGGACTTGCGCGAGCCCTTGAAGCCCACGTTGCCGGCCGAGGCCCAGGCGAGGACGTTGCCGTCCTGGTCGGTGATCGACACGATCGTGTTGTTGAACGAGCTCTTGATGTGCGCCACGCCGTACGCGACGTTCTTGCGCTCGCGACGGCGGGGACGACGGCCCCCAGGCTTGGGCTTGGCCACTACTTCATCACCTTCTTCTTGCCGGCAACGGTCTTCTTCGGGCCCTTGCGGGTCCGGGCGTTGGTGTGGGTCCGCTGGCCGCGCACAGGCAGGCCGCGACGGTGGCGCAGGCCCTGGTAGCAGCCGATCTCCATCTTGCGCTTGATGTCCTGCTGGATGTCACGGCGCAGGTCACCCTCGACCTTGATGTTCTCGTCGATCCAGTTGCGGATGCGGCTGACCTCTTCGTCGGTGAGGTCCCGGACCCGGGTGTTGGGGTCGATGTCCACCGCTTCACAGGCGTGCTGCGCAGTGGTTCGGCCGATGCCGAAGATGTAGGTGAGCGAGATCTCCAACCGCTTCTCGCGGGGGATGTCGACGCCGGCGATGCGAGCCATCAGTTCTCCCTCAACCCTGCCGCTGCTTGTGGCGGGGGTTCTGGCAGATGACCCGGACGCGACCATGGCGCCTGATCACCTTGCACTTCTCACACATCTTCTTCACGCTGGGGCGTACTTTCACTTCGATTCCTTCGCGACGATGGGGACCGGCCGAAGACACGGCGGACCACGAAGCTCCCACCAGGGCCGTCACGCGCGACGCGACA
>CAYYDZ010000042.1:0-11407 GCA_964470715.1 uncultured Microthrixaceae bacterium
GCCTCGCCGTCGACGGCGTCGGGGATGCGCCCGACCTGCTGCCAGCCGAACTCCTCGTACATCGGGCGGGCGGGGTTGGACTCGAAGACCAGGTTGAACACGATGGCGTCGAAGCCGAGGCCGGGCGCCGCCTCGATCGAGTGCTGAACCAAGCGCCGGCCCAGTCCCAGACCCCGGGCCGATGCGTCGACCACGTAGCCGGCGTTGGCTATGTGGCTCGCCTTCCCGGCGTAGTTGGGCTTCAGGTAGTAGGCCCCCACCAGTCGGCCCCCGAGGCGGGCGACGGTGACCGTCGCCACCGGCGAGCGCCAGAGCCCGTCGTAGTCGGCCCGGGACAGCGGAGCGGCGTGGGGGTAGCCCTCCCCCGCCTCGACGATGCGGGCGAACAGCGCGAACAGCTCGGCGTCGTCCCGGTCGGGGTCGAAGGGGACGATCTCCAGGTCGGCGGCGGCGTCGGTCATCGCCGCTCACGCTACGTCCGTCCGAGGGGACCACCGAAGTGCGGGTGGTCGACCCGGCGAGGACGGTCTGCCCCCTCGTCGGCCCGGGCAACCGGCGATCGACAGCTATCGGTCGCGGGGTGCCGGTGGCTTCACGCCTCGGACCGTCCGACCCGGCCGGAGGCCATCGGGGCGGCCGGAGCGGGGGCAGATCGCCCACCTGGCCGACCCCGTGAACCGCCCACCCACGAGGCAGGTCACGCGCCGGACACCGTTCGCCGGCGTCAGGGGTGGCCGGAGCGGGGCAGGTCGCCGAAGGGGACGTCGCGGTCGACCGCCGGCTCGCGGGGCAGGCCGAGCGCCTGCTCCCCGATCTGGTTGCGCTGGATCTCGTCGGTCCCGCCCCGGATGGACAGCGACGGGGCGGTGAGAAAGGTCGTCGCCCACTCGCCGTCGGCCAGCATCCCCGCCGGGCCCTGGATCTCGAGGGCGAGGGACGTCGACGCCTTGAGGGTGTCCGCCATGCGCAGCTTCGAGCCCGGCATCCGCCGGCCCGCCCAGCGCCGGGCTTGGACATCGCTGTGGATGGCCATGGCCCGCTGCCTCGCCAAAGGGGCCGAGGCACCGTCGGCCGAGCGCACGAGGTCCAGCAGCGCCGACGTGTCGCCGAGCCCCAGACCCGCCGCCGGTGCGCCGGCGCCGCCGCCCCGCTCGAGGGCGAGCACCGACCGGGCGATCGCCCACCCCGCGCCCGCGTCGCCGAGGCGGTCGCCGTCGGGGACCAGCACCTCGTCGAGAAAGACCTGGTTGAAGTGGGCGTCGCCGTTCATCTGCTTCAGGGGTGCCACCTCGACGCCGTCCGCCTGCAGGTCGACGGCGAACACGGTGATGCCCGAGTGCTTCGGCACCGACCAGTCGGTGCGGGCCAGGCACAGTCCCCACCGGGCGTAGTGGGCCCGGCTGGCCCAGACCTTGGCGCCCGCGAGCCGCCAGACGTCGCCGTCGCGCTCGGCTCGGGTGGTGAGGCCGGCGAGGTCGGAGCCGGCGTCGGGCTCGGAAAAGAGCTGGCACCAGATCTCGTCGCCCCGGGCGATGGGCGCCAGCCAGCGGGCCTGCTGCTCAGGCGTGCCGTGGACGAGCAGCGTCGGCCCGACGAGGGCCAGGCCGACGGCGAAGGGGTACAGGTCGGGCATCGCGTAGGCGCCGAGCGCCCGCTGCACGACCCCGAGGTCCTCCGGGCCCAGGCCGGCACCACCGTGCTCGACGGGCCAGGCCGGCACCGCCCACCGGCCCATGGCGGCCAAGTAGGCGCGCCCGGGGCCGAGGTCGTCGTTGCCGGCCCCGAGCACCGGGGCGGCGCCGCCGGCACCCCTGGGCGCCAAGCCGGCGGCCACGGCGGCGGCGCGCACCTCGCCGGCGAGCGCGTCCCTCGAGGTCACGCCCCCATCCCACCACATCGCGTTCGGCCACGGCCCAGGCCTGCGGCGGCGTCAGGGTCGTCGAACCCCGTGCGCCGAACCGGGAACGCTCGAACCGCCCTGCGCGGCTGTCGCTTGGCGAATCCGACCCACAGCGGATTCCACCCCGAACCGGGAAGGCTCGAGCCGCCTGCCTCAGGCTCCTGCGAACCGAGTGTCGGGGGCCGGCCGGGTCTCAGAAGGGGTAGCCGGAGGCCCAGGCCGCCGGGGTGCGGGCCAGGTTCCACAGCCAGGCCGCGAGTTGCGAGCGCTGCACGATCGCCTGAGGCTTGAAGGCGGTCGACACCGGACCGCCGGAGGCCAGGCCGTACGCCTGCCACCAGTCGGCGGCGTCGCCGTACGAGGCGCCGTCGGGCACGTCGGGATAGCTGTGCTCGGGCACCCCAGCGGTGAGCGCGCCCGAGACACGGTGCAGCATGACCGCCAGCGTCGCCCGGTTCACCGACACCCGGGGCCGGAAGGTGCGGTCGGGGAACCCCGTGTCGACGCCGGTTTCGGCCATCCAGGCGACGGCACGGCTGTACGGGGCGCGGGCGGTCACGTCGGTGTAGGTCTCCGGCGCGGACGGCGCCGGTCGCCCCATCAGGTTCCAGAGGGCGAGCGCCACCTGGGCGCGGGTCGCCACGTTCCTCGGCAGGAAGACACCGCCCGGGTAGCCCGCCATCACGCCGTAGGCCGTCGTCCAGTCGACGCCTCGGGCGTACCACGACGCCGGGGCGACATCGCTGAAGCGGGCCGGCGCGGGGGTCTCGAGGGAGGGGGTCGACGCCGGTCCGTCCCCGTCGGCGTAGGTCGCCCGCACGATGAACGAGTGGCGAAGGCCCGGGTCTGGCGACGGGTAGGCGAACGACGCCTCCCGTGCTCCGACGGCGAAGGTCTCCCCGGTGGGCGTCACCTCGACCTCGTACCCGGTGACGGGGTCGCGCGACGCCGGCGGGGTCCAGGCCACCTCGACCTCGCGGTCCGCCGCCGAGACGGTCGCGGTCACCCCGGTCGGTGCCCGGGAGGCCACGAAGGCCCGGCAGGGCTGCGAGCGCAATGCCTCGCAGGCAGGGCGCCCGGTGGGCACGTCGATGCCGGGGACCACAGGCAGCACGATCGAAGAGGGCCGACCGGCTGAATGGGCGATGTCCACGAATTGATCGGTCGGGTACTGCAGGTTCGAGAATCGCCACCGCACGCGGTTGCCGCCGGGCGACCTGACCGTCAGCCGGAGCTGCGAGCCCTCCCGGGCGACGTGACCGAAGGGGAAGACAGCCACCCGCACCGGCACGAAGCCCCCCGCGGGCAGGTCCTGTGCGTCGGCGGCGAGGTGGGTGTGGAACGGCAGCAGCTCGGTCGAAGACGAGCCGAGGCGGCGGTGGCTGGCCCGCAGCCACCCGCTCTGGATGTAGGTCTCCCTGCCGTCCGGGCGCACCTCGGTGAGATCGACCTCGAGGTCGACGTCGGGCGCGGTCGAGCGCAGCCAGAGGTCCACGCTGGCGGTGCCCACCATCACGGTGTCCTCGTGCAGCGGATCGGTGAGGTAGCTGAGCGAGGTGCCCTCCGGGTTCGACGCCCAGGTGAAGCCGGGGTTGGGCGCCATCAGGTTGCGGGCCGCATCGATGCCCAGCCTGCCGCTGGTGCCGTCGTACCGGTAGCTGTCGGCACCACGCGCCGAGCTGTCCGGCACCGCCGGCGCCCTCTCGGCAAGGGCGCCGTCGGGCTGGAGGAAGAGGCGCCAGGGCGCCGTGGCCGGCGGGGGCCAGGACTCGAAGGCAAGGCTGAAGGCGCTGTAGGGATACCCCGACGGGCAGGGTGCCGGCAGCCGGTCGTCGTCCGGGCAGGGTCGGTTGCCCGTCCCCGCCGCGCCTTGTTCGAAGCTCACCCGGATGGGCCGTTCGGCCTCGTACTGTGCCAGCGCGGCCTCGAAGTCCTGCGGCCATGCCCGATCGCGTGGCAGGTCCACGCCGGGCGCCTGGATGATCTCGGCGAAGCCCAGGTTGGCGTACTGCCGCAGCGGCCCCGTGAGACCGGGCACTCTCCGGGCCACGTAGAAGTCCAGGAACTCGAGGATGCGGAGGTAGGTCTCGGGCGTGTACTGCTCCGGGTGGGCGCCGTTCATCAACTGCGCGCGGAGCGGCGGCTCGCCCGGGCCGCCGAGGCTGGTGAACTCGTCGAGCATGTTGGCGGCCTCGCCGCCGGTCTGCTCGTCCTGCCAGGCCACCCCGAGGTACGTGGGCACGTTGATGCGGTTGACGAAGGTGCGCGGTGCCAGCGAGTCGCCTGCCGCCTGGTAGAAGGCCTCGGGGTCGAGGCGGTCGAGGATGGACACGGCCTGGCCGTGCAGCAACTGGTTGGCCGCGCACTGCGTGTCCCCGGCGGCGATGCGGTCCCGGACCCAGCCATGGGCCGCAGGGCGGGCGTCGCCGTCGCGCGCCGCCGCCCAGTCCGCCGCGAAACCGCCGTTCAAGATGCCCCCGGGGTACAGGGTGGAACGGTAGGTGTCGCCGATCACCGCCTGCGGGGTGATGGCGGCGAGGTGCGGTGGCTGGGTGGCGGCCACGAACAGCTGGCTGATGCCGGGGAACGACAGGCCGATCATGCCGACGCGGGCCGCCCAGGGCTGCGCCGCCACGGTCTCGATCACGTCATACCCGTCGAGGCCCTGGAGCGTCTCCCAGTAGTCGTAGGCCCCGCCCGAGCAGGTCGTCCCCCGCAGGTTCACGCCCACCACGGCGTATCCGGCGGCGCGGGCCACCAACATCGGACGATGGTCGGGCTCATCGCTGAGGATGTCGGGGTCGGACGGGTCGTAGCCCGAGTAGTCGACGACGACCGGATACGGGGGCGAGAGGCGGGGATCCAGCGGTGGCAGGACGTTCACACTCAGGGTGGTGCCGTCGCGCGTCTCGAGGTACTGGTAACCCACCTCGCGGTCCTGCAACAGGCCGGCGGCGGCGATGTCGAGTTCGTGGGACTCGTAGAACGACTGATCGGGGTGGTCCGCGGGGTCGAGCACCGTCACCGCCGGTGAGACGGTGCCGCCCTGGCGCACCCGGTAGCCGGCGCCGGGGACGATGTCGACGTCGTTGCGGAAGACGAACGCTCCTTGGCCGTCGGCGGTCCCCGTCGCGATCACGGCACCGACCGGCGCCAGCAGCTCGACGGGAGTCCCCGGCGTCGCTCCGGTCACGAACACCTGCTCCACGCTCCCTCGCGCGACCAGGGTCACCGCCGCCGCCGGCGACGTCCCGACCGCGAGCAGCCCGGCCACGAGGGCCGCCACCAGCAGCGGGCCCAGCCCGCGTCGTCCCCACCGATCGCCCACGTCGCTCCCCGTCCCCGCTGCCGGCCCGTCCACCGGTGCAGCTCCCGGCGGCGAGGCTAGACGGTTTTTAGATCACGTTTCAATTGTGGTGATGCGCTGGTCTAGCCTCGCCGCCATGGAATTCGGCATCTTCAACAGCCTCTACGTCCCCCATCAGGTCGCCGACCTCGACCCCGAGCACATCGAGCACAACCGGCTGATGGACGAGGTCATCTGGACCCAGGCCGCCGATCGCAGCAACTTCAAGTACACGTGGGCAACCGAGCACCACTTCCTCGAGGAGTACTCGCACCTCTCGGCCAACGAGTCGTTCCTCGCCTACCTCGCCGGCGTCACCGAGAACATCCACCTCGGCAGTGGGATCATGAACATCACGCCGCCGGTGAACCACCCCGCCCGCGTGGCCGAGCGCGTGGCCATGATCGACCACCTGAGCCACGGGCGCTTCGAGTTCGGCATGGGGAGGGGCTCGTCGAGCACCGAGCAGAAGGGCTTCGGCATCGACGATCCCGACCTCACCAAGCTGATGTTCGACGAGGTCCTCGCCGAGCTGCCCAAGATGTGGGCCGACGGCAAGTACAGCTACGAGGGCACCTACTTCTCGATGCCCGAGCGCAACGTGCTGCCCAAGACCTACACCAAGCCCCATCCGCCCATGTGGGTGGCCGCCGGCAACCCGGGCACCTTCGAGAAGGCCGGCCGCCTCGGCCTCGGCATCCTCTGCTTCGGGGTCAGCGAGCCCGAAGCGCTCAAGCCCCTGATCGACAGCTACAAGACCGCCGTCCAGGACGCCGAGCCCATCGGCGGCTACGTCAACGACAACGTGATGGTCACCACCCAGATGCTGTGCCTCGAGGACGGCGAGAAGGCCCGCCACATCGCCACCGACATGACCACCGGCTACCACACCACCAACGTGTTCCGATACCTCGACACCTTCCCCAGGCCCCCCGGCATCCCCGAGTGGCCGACCGTCCTGCCCGACCCCACCTACGAGCAGGTCGATCAGAGCATCAAGGATCACATGGTGTGCATCGGTACCCCTGAGGAGTGCGCCAAGACGGTCGAGCGCTACCAGGCCACGGGGGCCGACCAGCTGACCTTCGGCATGCTGTCGAGCACCATGCCCGTCGAGATCGCCATCGAGGCGGTCGAGACCTTCGGCCAGCAGATCATCCCGGCCTTCGACAAGGACCCGGTGCACAGCACCACCCGCCAGCGCGAGGCACAACTGGCGGGGGCCAACGCCTGAGGCCACCCGTCGCCTGACCACGGGGGCCGCGCCCACCGACCGCTTCCGACGTCTCAGCACCCGTCCTACAGTCGGCGCCGTGACGACCACCGAAACCGTCGACGCCTTCCTGCGCGCCCACGCCGGCGACGAGGGCATCGCCCTGCGCTTCGAGGACGAGTCGTGGACGTGGCCCGAGGCCACCGCGGCCGCCGCCCAGCGCGCCGCGCTGCTGCTGTCCACACGCAAGGCCGGCCCGCTGCACGTCGGCGTCCTCGCCGACAACGTTCCCGAGTACGTCCACTGGCTCAGCGCCGCCGCACTCGCCGGCGCCACCGTCGTCGGCATCAACCCGACGCGCCGGGGTGCCGAGCTGGCCCGCGACATCACCCACACGGACTGCCAGGTGTTGATCGTCGACCCGTCCTACGCCGACCTGCTCGAGGGCCTCGACCTCGGCGAAGCCCTCGGGCCGGACCGGATCTGGGGCCTTGACGACGCCGCCTACCACGAACGCCTCGCGGACCACGCCGGCACCGACTTCGCCACCGTCGACGCCGCCCTCGACGCCGAGGGACGCACCGTGGGGTCCAACGACCTCTACCTGCTGCTGTTCACCTCCGGCACCAGCGGCGCCCCCAAGGCGGTCAAGTGCAGCCAGGGACGCCTGGCCCGCATCGCCGGCATCGTGGCCATGGGCTTCGGCCTCGGCGCCGACAGCGGCTGCTACCTCTCGATGCCGCTGTTCCACTCCAACGCCCTGATGGCGGGCTGGTGTCCGGCGCTGGCGGGCGGAGCCACGTCGGTACTGCGCCGCAAGTTCTCGGCCTCGGCCTTCCTCACCGATGTGCGCCGCTACGGCGTCACCTACGCCAACTACGTGGGCAAGCCGCTGGCCTACATCCTCGCCACCCCCGAGCAGCCCGACGACGCCGACAACCCCCTGCGCATCGTGTTCGGCAACGAGGCCAGCGACACCGACATCGCCGAGTTCGGCCGACGCTTCGGCTGCGTGGTCATCGACGGCTACGGCTCGAGCGAGGGCGGCGCGAGTGTCAGCCGCACCCCGGACACGCCGCCCGGCTCCCTCGGCCCGGCCGGCCCCGACAACGTCGTGCTCGACCCCGAGACCGGCGAGGAGTGCCCCCTGGCCGAGTTCGACGCCGACGGCGCGCTGGTGAACGCCGACGAGGCCATCGGCGAGCTCGTGAGCCGCCAGGGCGGGGCGCAGTTCGAGGGCTACTGGCGCAACGAGGAGGCGGAAGCGCAGCGGCGCCGTGATGGCATGTACTGGACGGGCGACCTCGCCTACAAGGACACCGACGGCTACCTGTACTTCGCGGGTCGATCCAGCGAGTGGCTACGGGTGGACGGCGAGAACCTGGCCGTGGCCCCCATCGAGCGCATCCTGCTGCGCCACCCCGACGTCGCCATGGCCGCGGTCTACGCCGTGCCCGACCCGGTGGTGGGCGACCAGTGCATGGCGGCGCTGGTGCTGCGTCCGGGGGCCACCTTCGACCCCGAGGGCTTCGCCGCCTTCCTGGCCGAGCAGGCCGACCTCGGCACGAAGTCGGCCCCTCGCCTCGTCCGGATCGTCGACGCCCTGCCCACGACGCAGACCAACAAGGTGCTGAAGCGCCAGCTCCAACAGGAGGCGGCCGACGTGGACGACCCCGTCTGGCACCGCCCCGGCAAGCCCCTGACCTACGAGCCCCTCCCCCGCTGAGCGCGGCGCGCTGACCGATCCGTTCTCGAGGCAATGCCCCCCGGATTCCGGGGGCCATTGCCTCGAGTTCGTCAGCGCACGAGGCGGAAGAAGGTGCGGAGGTCGTCGACGAACAGGTCGGGCTGCTCGAAGGCGGCGAAGTGGCCGCCGCGGGGCATCTCCACGTAGTGGACGAGGTTGCACACCGCCTCGATCCACCTCCGCGGCGGCCGCACGAGCTCGCCGGGATAGGCGGCGTAGCCGGTGGGCACCTCGAGGTACGTCCCGTCGAGGTCCATGGCGCTGGTCCCGGCGCGGGTCGACTCCCAGTAGAGGCGGGCCGCCGAGTTGGCGGTGCCCGTCACCCAATAGGTCGTGATGTTGGCCAGCATCTGGTCCGCGCTCAGGGCGCTGTCGGCGTCGTCGGGGTGGTCGGTCCAGGCGTGGAACTTGTCGAAGATCCACGCCGCCAGCCCGGCGGGTGAATCCGTGAGCCCGTAGGCGAGGGTCTGGGGCTTGGTGCTCTGGATCTGGAGGTAGCCGATGCCGGTCTTGGCCATCTCCGCGGCGGCGCCCAACCTCGCCAGCTCGTCCTCGGTGAGGCCGTCGAAGGCCCCCTCGGCGGGCGGGCCCACGATCATCATGTTCACGTGGATGCCGGCGAGGTGCTCGGCGTCGACGCGACCCAACCGGCGGGTCACCACCGAGCCCCAGTCGCCGCCCTGGGCGCCGTAGCGCTCGTAGCCGAGGCGGGCCATGAGGTCCTTGACCGCGTCGGCCATGGTCGCAGCGTGGAAGCCCGGTCGGCGGGTCGGCCCGGAGAAGGCGTAGCCGGGGATGGAGGGCACCACGACGTGGAAGGCGTCGGCGGCGTCACCACCATGGGCGACGGGGTCCACCAGCGGCCCGATGACGTCGAGGAACTCGATGATCGAACCGGGCCAGCCGTGGGTGAGCACGAGGGGAAGGGCGCCGGCCTCGGGCGAGCGCACGTGCAGGAAGTGCAGGCGCTCGCCTCCGGGGGTCTCGGTGACGAACTGGTCCCAGCCGTTCAGGCGCGCCTCGACCGCCCGCCAGTCGAAGTCGTGGGCCCAGTGGCGGCAGAGCTCTCGCACGGCGCCGAGCTCGGCGCCCGGCTCCCAACCGACATCGGGGAGCTGATCGGGCCACCGGGTGTTCGCGAGGCGCACACGGAGGTCCTCGAGGACCATCTCGGGCACCTCGACGCGGTACGGCTCTATGGGCGCGGTCATTGTGCGAACATAACCCCGGACGAGAACACGTTCTCGTTCCTGACGATCCCGCACCACCACCCAGGGGGAGCCCCACGATGACGGACGTCGCCTCGCCCGCCGGCGCCACCCACCCCGACGAGCACGACCTCGACCTGCTCGACGGCGCCCTCTACGCCGGCGACCCCGAGCCCACCTACGCCTGGCTCCGGGCCAACGCTCCGGTCTACTGGGACGCCACCAACCGCCTGTGGGGCGTGTCGCGCTACGCCGACATCGTCGCGGTCGAGAAGGACCCGGTCACCTTCACCAGCAGCCAGGGCTTCCGGCCCAACATCCCGGGCGACACCTCGATGATCGGCCTCGACGACCCGCTGCACACCACCCGGCGCCGGCTGGTGTCCCGCCGGTTCACGCCCCGCGCCGCCGGCGGCTACGAGTCCGACGTGCGCCGTGTGGTCACCGAGCTCATCGACGCGGTGGCCGACCGAGGCGAGTGCGAGGTGGTCCACGACCTCGCCGCGCCCCTGCCCGCCATGATGATCGGCTGGCTCCTCGGCTTCGACGACGACGAGTGGCCCAAGCTCAAGCACTGGTCCGAGACCACCATCCCCGCCGGCGGCGGCCCCCGCTACCTGAACGACGAGGTCCTCCTCGCCGCCGCGGAGTTCCACGCCGCCGCCTCGCAGCTTGCCGTTCTCAAGCGCGGTCGCCCCGGCGACGACTGCATGACGGTGTGGACCACCGCCGAGGTGGACGGCGCCCCGCTGACCGACGACGACATCGTCTCGGAGGCGCTCCTGCTGCTCGACGGCGGCGCCGAGACCACCCGCAACGTGATCGCCGCCGGCATCTTCCTGCTCAGCCGGCACCCCGACCAGCGCCAGCTGCTCATCGACGACCCGTCCCGCATCCCGACCGCGGTCGAGGAGCTGATCCGCTACGTCACCCCCATCCTGAACATGCGCCGCACCGCCACACGCGACGTCGAGCTGCACGGCCAGCTCATCCGCGAGGGCGACGAGGTGCTGCTCATGTACTCGTCGGGCAACCGCGACGAGGCCGTGTTCGACGACCCGCAGCGCTTCGACGTCACCCGGTCGCCGAACAACCACATCGCCTTCGGCTTCGGCACCCACTTCTGCCTCGGTGCCTCGCTGGCCCGCCTCGAGCTGCGGGTGTTCTTCGAGGAGCTGCTCCGCCGCCTGCCCGACATCAGCCCCGCGCCCGGCATCACCAGTCCCGAGATCGTTCCGGGCGCCTTCGTGCGCGGCATCCGGGCCCTCCCCGCCGTCTTCACCCCCGAATCGGCCTGACCGCCTCTCCCCGCCAACCCGACCATTCCGACAACTGGAGACCCTGTGCCCCACCACGTGACCGGCTTCGAGTTCAGCGAGGACGCCCTCGCCGTGCGCGCCTACATCTTCGACTTCTGGTGCGAGCACGGCCGCGGCCCCAACCTGCGCGAGGTGCACGAGGCCCTCGACCTGGACCGCAAGCGCATCAAGGCCGCCTACAAGCAGCTGCAGCTCGGCATCGTCATCACCGTCGACGAGGACACCCAGAACTGCAACCTGCTGAAGGCCCCGCCGTTCTCCAGCTTCCCGAGCCAGGTGTCGGCCTACATCGACGACGAGTTCCACAGCTTCGTGGGCTGCGCCAGCGAATCCATCGCCTTCTCGCACATGCCGCCCTTCAAGGACAAGGAGGTGCGCCTCGAGGGCTTCTGCGCCTGCTGCCTCGAGCCCATCACCCTCGTCTCGAAGAACTTCGAGCTGCAGAGCGTGTCGCCCGAGGGCATCTTCCTGCACATCTCGTCGAGCCCCCACGACTGGAACAACTTCACCATGGAGCTCATGTGCGACTCCATGAACTTCGTCATCGATGCCGAGCACGCCGACCGCTACGAGCGCCAGGTCGCCCGCCGCGGCGTGCTGGTCAACCTCGACCAGGCCAAGCAGTTCGTGAAGTTCGTGGCCGACCAGCGCATGTGGGACTACCACTGGAAGCC
>CAYYDZ010000042.1:11507-18139 GCA_964470715.1 uncultured Microthrixaceae bacterium
CCGAGGTTCACCCGGACCCGCTGGGCCTCGCCGTCACCGTCCATGCGCCATCCGGAGCTCTCGTTCGCGTCGATCATGTTCTCGGGCTCGTAGCTGGTCGCCACCCCGCAGCCGTCGACGTCGTCGGCCGCCGGCGGGGGCGCGATGGCGCGCACGGGACGGATGGTCCGCACGGGGCCCGAGAACGTCAGCGCAGCCGTGGTGGTGGTGGTGACGGTCGTGGTCGTGGTCGTCGTCGGTGCGCTGGTGGCAGTGGTCGTGGTCGGAGCGGTCGTCGAGGTCGGCACCGCAGAGGCGGGCGACGCGGTGCCGCCGTCGTCCGACTGGTTGTTCACGACGAGGAACGCGATCACGCCGAGGACCACGAGGATCGCCACGAGGCCGAGCACGGCCGCCGTCTTCCGGCCACCACCGTTCTGCTCCGGCTTCGGGGCAGATGGGGTGGGCTGGGAGAGCGGCTTGCGGGGTGGCGGTGGGGGTGGTGCCGCCGCAGAAGTCGCCGCCGCCGCCACCGGTTCGGTGACAGGGGCTTCGGGCTTCGTGGCCGGCAGATCGGACTCGGGCGCGGCTTCGGGCGCCGAACGATCGGGATCCTCGGACGCCACCGGTGCGCCCGGCGCCTCCGGGGGTCCTGGTTCCGGTGCCCGCGAGTCCGATGGCGCGGCCGCGACCCCCGGCGCATCAGCGGCGGCCTCTTCAGGCCGGGCCCCCTCGGGCACCGGTGACTGCGGGGCCGTGACGATCGTCGAGGTCGGGTCGCCGGCGCCGGCCGCGGCCAGGCCGAGACCGCCGATGATCGTCTCGCCGGTGACCGCCTCGTCATCCTCGGGGGCGCCGGTGGCGCCGGTCCCGAGGAGAGCGCCCGCTGCCGCCTCCGCGAACTCCGAACAGGTGGCATAGCGACCCTCGGGGGTCTTTGCCATCCCCTTGGCCACGACCGCGTCGATCGCCACCGGGAACCGATCGGTCCGGCTGGTCACCTTCGGCGGCGGCTTGGCCACGTGGGCGTTGAGGATCGTCTGCAACGACCCCGAGAACGGCGGCGTCCCGGTCAGCGCCTCGTACAGCAGGCAGGCAAACGCATACTGATCGCTGCGGCCGTCCAGCGCGCGGCCGTCGAGCTGCTCCGGTGACGCGTAGCTCAGCGTGCCCAGGAAGGTGCCGGCCTGGGTGAACTCCTTGCCGTCGCCGATCTCTTTCGTGATGCCGAAGTCGGCCAGGTACACACGATCGGCCCGACCGTGGTCGAGGAGCACGTTGCCGGGCTTGACGTCTCGGTGGATCAGGCCCTTGCCGTGCGCATCGTCGAGGGCCGAGCCGATCTGGCGCAGTATGGCGACGCACTCGTCGGCCGAGAGCTCGCCCTGCGCCAGGCGCTCCTTGAGGTCCATGCCGTCGATGAACCGCATCGCGATGTAGAGACGGCCGTCGATCTCGCCGGCGTCGAAGATCGGCGCCACGTTCGGATGGTCGAGGTTGGCGGCCATCCGGGACTCGCGGGTGAAGCGGTCCCGGAAGTCCGGATCGTCAGCGAAACGATCGTCGAGGATCTTGAGGGCGACCTGGCGACTCATGGCCGGCCGCACGTCCTCGGCCAGGTAGACGGTGGCGAACCCGCCCTCACCGAGCACCCGCAGAACCTGGTAGTTGCCGTACTTGTCGCCCGCCTCCAGCTTGTCCACCGCTGCTCCCCGCTCGCCCGACGAGACGCCGATAGTAGGCGCGCGTTGCCGCCGTCCTCATCGAGCACCTGTCGAGCGCAGCGCATCACCGCCCGCAGCGGTAGGCGACGGCGGGAGGACGGTGGTTTCGTCAGTGGGCGGGATCAGGTGCTGCGGGCACCGGCGACGCCGTTGCCGACGAGGTCGGCCAGGGTTGCGATCAGCTCGTCGCGGGTGAGGGTGCGGTGGTCGAGCCACCAGCCGACGCCCTCGAAGACGGTGCCCATGAGGGCGATCGAGCGCAGCTCGAGCTGCGCCGCCGAGCCCTGCACACCGAACCCGGTGACGAGGAAGGCGGCCACCTGCGCGGCCAGCGCCGGCAGGACCGGTAGCTCGCCGGCGCCGCGGCCCGTGCCCTGCGAGCCCTCCACCAGGAAACGGTGCAGGGCGGGCTCGCGCTCGGCGAAGACCACGAAGACCTCGATGGCCTCGGCGACCGCCGCCCGAGGGTCGTCGGCGTTCGTGAAGATGCCGTCGAGCGAGTGACCCAGGTCGACGAGGAAGCGGTCGGCGATGGCCGCGGCCAGTCCGGCCTTGTCTCCGAAGTGGTGGTAGAGGACAGGCTTCGAGATGCCCGCCTCGGCGGCGATGTCGGCCATGGAGGCGTCGGCGCCGATCGAGCGGATGGCCCGGATGGCGGCGTCGGCCAGCTCGGCCCGGCGCGCGTCGGGGTCGAGGCGGACCCTCGTCGTGGAGGCCGTCACGTCAGGCCGTGGCCGGCGCGGCGTTGTCGAGGGCGAAGGCCTCGTACTCGTCGCCGGTGTCGACCCAGTCCTCGAACTGGATGACCCCCATCTCCTCGTAGCGGCGGCGCAGCCAACCGTCGTTGCGGTCGAGCAGGCCGAGCTTCTTGCAGTTCGGCACGATCTTCGAGAACAGCATCTGCTGGAAGATCACGCGGCCCGGGTCCTGCACGACCAGCTGGAGCGCTTCCTTGACGTTCACGCCCATGCGGTCCCACACCTCCTGCTGAAGGAAGCGGTCGCGCATGCGGATCGACGCTTCATAGGCGAACTCCTGGCGCTCGAGCATCTCCTTGTCGGAGAGGTCGGCGTAGAACTCCTGGAGCGAGAGCACGCCGAAGGCGACGTGGCGGGCCTCGTCGCTCATCACGTACCGCAGCAGCTGCTTGAGCAGGGGCTCCTCGACCATGGCGTGCATGAACCCGAAGGCGGCGAGGGCGAGGCCCTCGACCATGATCTGCATGCCCAGGTAGGTCATGTCCCAGCGGCTGTCCTCGATGATGTCGTCGAGGAGCATCTTCAGGTGGGCGTTGATCGGGTAGTGGCCGGACAGCTTGGTGTCGAGGTACTGGGCGAAGACCTCGACGTGGCGGGCCTCGTCCATCACCTGGGTGGACGCGTAGTACTTGGCGTCGATCCACGGGACCGACTCCACGATCTTGGCGGTGCACACCAGCGCCCCCTGCTCACCGTGCATGAACTGGCTGAGCGACCAGTTGCTGCCTTCGACGTTCAGCTGGGCCCACTCCTTGTCGCCCCACTTCTCGAAGGGCGTGCCGGCGAGGTCGTAGCTCTCGGTGAACCCCCGGAAGGTGTTGACCGCGGCCATCGCCTGGGCCTCCTGGTCGACCTCGGTGTCCCAGGGCAGGTCGGTCTCGCCGTTCCACTGCGCGTGCTTGGCCTTCTCGTAGAGCTTGTTCAGCGCCGGCCGCTCACCCTTGTCGTAGTTCCAGGTGAAGATGGCGTCGGCGTTGTCGCGCACGTGGTGGATGGCCTCGTGCACGTCGGTGTTCGAGATGGACAGGACCTGCTCGAGGTCGACGGCATCGCGGGCGGAAACGGTGGTCATGCGGGGAGCCCCCTCGGCGGCGCGTGTACGGTTCCTTACCGTCGGTAGGCTACCGGCGGTAGCTGAGAGGTTACCGCCGGTAACCCCCACGTCAAGGAGACGTTGGTCACAGGCTCCTCTCGCCGGGGAGCGATCGGCGCCTACCGGCAGACGGTGCCGCCGTCGACGAGCATGGTGTCGCCGTTGACGAACGAGGCCCGGTCCGAGCAGAGCCACACCACCGCCTCGGCGATCTGCTCGGGGCGGCCGAGCTCGCCGGTCGGCACCGTGCGCTTCATCATCTTCTCGATGCCCGGGTCGCCCCCGATGAAGGCCTGCATCATCGGCGTGTCCGTGGTGCCGGGGCAGATGGCGTTGACCCGGATGCCCGAGCGGGCGTACTCCTGCGCCGCCGTCTTGGTCAGGCCGAGCACGCCGTGCTTCGAGGCCACGTAGTGGGGCAGGCTCGGGAAGCCGATCACGCCGGCGCCCGACGACGTGTTGACGATGGCGCCGCGGCCGGCCGGGGCCATCACCCGCAACTCGTGCTTCATGCACAGGAACACGCCCGTGAGGTTGAGGCGCACCACGGCGTCCCAATCGTGGAGCGACAGATCGGTGAAGGCCGCGGGCGTCCCGCTGGTGCCGGCGTTGTTGTGGGCGCAGTCGAGGCGGCCCCACCGCTCCACTGCGGTCGCCACGGCGGCCTCGACCTGGGCCTCGTCGGTGACGTCGACGGCCAGTCCGAGCGCCTCGCCCCCGTCGGCGAGGATGGCGGCGGCGGTCGCCTCGGCCCCGGCGGGATCGATGTCCACCACGACCACGCGAGCGCCCTCGGCGGCGAAGAGCCGGGCGGTGGCCGCGCCGATGCCGCCGCCCGCACCGGTCACCAGTGCGACCTCGCCGTCACGGAAGAAGGGGGAGCCAGGAGCCATGGCGCGACCCTACGCGGCGTCCCGCGAGGTTTCTGACGAGCCGTCAGGTCCGTCTAGGCTCACCCGCCGGACCGCCCACCCCCGCGCCGGCCACGCACGCCACCGGGGACGACACACAGCGAGGATCGAACACCATGGGAGCACTCGACGGGAAGGTCGCCATCGTCACCGGCGCCGGCCGGGGCCTCGGCCGGGCCCACAGCCTCACGATGGCCGCCGAGGGCGCCACGGTCGTCGTCAACGACCTGGGGGACGAGGCCGAGGCCGTCGTCGCCGAGATCGAGGCCGCGGGCGGCCAGGCCGTCGCCAACCACGCCAGCGTCAGCGACTGGGAGGCCACCGAGGCCCTCGTGGCCGACACCGTGGAGCGCTTCGGCGACCTCCACATCGTGGTCAACAACGCCGGCATCCTCCGGGACAAGATGAGCTTCAACATGGACGAGAGCGACTGGGATGCCGTCGTCGACGTCCACCTCAAGGGCCACTTCTGCGTCTCCCGCCACGCCGGCGTCTACTGGCGCAACCAGGCCAAGGCCGGCGCCACCGTGGGCCGGCGCATCATCAACACGTCGTCCGAGGCGGGGCTGTTCGGCAGCGCCGGCCAGGCCAACTACGCGGCCGCCAAGGCCGGCATCATCGGCCTCACCCTCGTGTTCGCCCGTGAGTACGGCCGCTTCGGCGTCACCGCCAACGCCATCGCCCCCCGGGCCCGCACCCGAATGACCGAGGACATCGAGTTCTTCAAGGCCCCCGAGGGCGAGAGCGCGTTCGACCGCTTCGCCCCCGAGAACGTCTCGTCGGTCGTGGCGTGGCTGGCCAGCGACGCCGCCGCCGATGTGAGCGGCCAGGTCTTCATCGTCATCGGTGGCGACGTGCACCTCTTCCGCCCGCCGGCCATCGAGGCCAGCATCAAGAAGGGCGACCGCTGGAGCATCGACGAGCTGGTGGCGTCGAGCGGCGACCTCTTCGGCGACAAGGGCCCGGGCGTGCCGCCCATGGCCGTCCCCGGCTGATCGGCCCCACTCCCCGCCCCTGCCGGCCCGCCGCACCGGGTCGCACCCCGCCGCCGAGGCACTAGACAGGACCACGTGTTCACGGACCTGCGCGTGCTCGACCTGAGCTCGGGCATCGCCGGCCCCTACGCCACCAAGCTGCTGGCCGACGCCGGCGCCGACGTGGTGAAGGTCGAGGGTCCGGGCGGCGACCCCTTGCGCGCCTGGTCTGCCACCGGTGCCGACCTCGGCGGCGAGGACGGCGCGCTCTTCCGCTACCTGAACACCTCCAAGCGCTCGGTGGTCGGCGCACTGGACGACCCCGACGTCGCCGCCCTCGTGCGCGGGGGCGACCTCCTGGTCGAGGACCACGGACCGGGCGGGCTCGACGTCGCCGCGCTCCACCGGGCCAATCCCGCGCTCGTGGTGGTGTCGATCTCGCCGTTCGGCGCCGACGGCCCGTGGGCCCACCGTCCCGCGGATGAGTTCACCCTCCAGGCCTGGTGCGGCTCGACCGCCGGCCGGGGCACGCCCGATCGCCCGCCCCTGGCCGCCGGCGGCCGGATCGGCGAGTGGGTGGCCGGCGCCTACGCGGCGGTGGCCGGCGTGGCTGCCTGGCGGCTGGCCCGCGAGACCAGTGCCGGAGAGCACGTCGACCTGTCGATGTTCGAGGCCATGTCGGTGACCATGAACACCTTCACGTCGTTGTTCTTCTCCTTCACGGGCGCCCCGCCGCCGCCGGCCCCCACGCCCACCATCGAGCTGCCGTCCATCGAGCCGACCGCCGACGGCTACGTGGGCTTCTGCACCATCGCCCGCCAGCAGTTCGAGGACTTCCTCGTCCTCGTCGAGCATGCCGAGCTGCTGGCCGACGACGAGCTGGCCAACGCCACCCTCCGAGCGAAGCGCATGGACGAGTTCCTCGGGTACGTGCGGCCGTGGACCACCCGGCACACCACCGACGAGGTCATCGAGCAGGCCTCCGCCCTGCGCATCCCCGTCGCCCCCGTCCTCGACGGCGCCACCGTGGTCGACCACGAGCAGTTCGTGTCCCGGGGCAGCTTCATCGAGGGCCCGCACGGCTTCACCCAGCCCCGGATCCCCTACCGCATCGGTGACCTCGCGCCGCCGGCGTTCCGACCGGCGCCGACGCTGGGCCAGCACACCGGCACGGTCGAGTGGCCCACCCGCCC
>CAYYDZ010000042.1:18239-20590 GCA_964470715.1 uncultured Microthrixaceae bacterium
GCCCTGCCCCTCGACGGCGTCCGCATCGTCGACTTCACCGCCTTCTGGGCGGGGCCGTCCGCCACCCAGCTCCTGGGCGCCCTCGGCGCCGACGTCGTCAAGATCGAGTCCATCCAGCGACCCGACGGCATGCGCTTCACCTCGGCCAAGCCCGCCTCGGTCGACCAGTGGTGGGAGTGGGGGTTCGTGTTCCACGGCGCCAACGCCAACAAGCGCTCGGTCACCCTCGACCTCAACCGCCCCGAGGGCCTCGAGCTCGTCCTAGGCCTCATCGCCGACGCCGACGTCGTGGTCGAGAACTTCTCGCCGCGGGTGATGGAGAACTTCGGCCTCGGCTGGGACACCGTCCACGCCACGGCCCCCCGAGCGGTGATGCTGCGCATGCCCGCCTTCGGCCTCGACGGCCCCTGGCGCGACCGCACCGGCTTCGCCCAGACCATGGAGCAGCTGACGGGCATGGCCGCGGTCACGGGCTACCCCGACGGGCCGCCCGTGCTCCCACGCGGCGCGGTCGACCCCCTCGCCGGCCAGCACGCAGTGTTCGCCCTGCTCGCCGCCCTCGACCAGCGCGACCGCACCGGCACCGGGATGCTCGTGCAGGCCACCCTGGCCGAGGCGGCGCTGAACATCGCCGCCGAGCCGGTGGTCGAGCACAGCGCCTACGGGCGGCTCGTCCGGCGCGACGGCAACCAGAGCCCCCTGGCCGAGCCCCAGGGCGTCTTCCCTTGCGCCGAGGGCCAGTGGCTGGCCGTGGCCGCAGAGACCGACGCCCACCGCGAGGCCCTGCGCGCCGTGGTGGGGGCCGACGACGTCCGTGGCGACGCCGGCCAGCGGGCGGTGGCCGCCTGGTGCGCGGACCGTGACGTCGACGGCGCGGTCGCCACCCTGCTCGACGCCGGCATCCCCGCGGCCGTGCTCGTGCACCCCGCGGCCATCGACACCACCGCGCAGCACGAGGCGCGCGGCTTCTTCGAGGTGCTCGACCACCCCGTCACCGGCCGCCGCGGCCTGCCGTCGCTCCCCTTCCGGTACCGCCGGCGGGAGGAGGCCATCGGCGCTCGACCCACCCGGGGCTGGCTACGCACGCCGCCGCCCACCCTCGGCCAGCACACCGACGAGGTGCTGCGCTCCCGGCTGGGCCTCGGCGACGACGAGCTCGCCCGCCTGCGGGCCGAGGGCATCACCGGCGACCGCCCCGCCGGCCTGTGACCCGCCGCCCCGTCACTGGCGTCGCCGCGGTCGTGCTGGCTGCTCTCTGCGTCCTCGCCGCGGGCTGCGGGAGCGACGTCGAGCCGCCGGGTGGCTCCGAGTCCGCCACGGCCTCCTCCCAGCGAGCGACGACCACCACGGCGGCGCCCGCCACCACGACCACCGCCGACCCGATCGCCGCCTGCATCGCCGCGCTGCCCGTGCGCCAGCGCGTGGGCCAGCTCGTCGGCATCGCCATCGACGGGGGCGCGCTCGCCAGCGAGGCCCAGCGGGCGGCCGACCTCGGCGTGGGCACGGTCCTGGTGCAACGACCCGCCTCCAACGGGCTCGCTCAGGGCATCGCCGCGGTGAAGGCCACGAGCACCATCCCGCCCCTCGTGGCCGTCGACGAGGAGGGCGGCGAGGTGCAGCACCTGCGGGCCCTGCTCGGCTCGATCCCCTCGGAGCGGTCGATGGCGACCGGCCAGGACGGCAACGCCGCGGCTGCCATCGTCGGGCCGCACTTCCAGGCCGTGGCCGACCTCGGCTTCGACGTGGTCTTCGCGCCGGTGGTCGACGTGGCGCTCCCCGGTGGCGGCGGGCCCCTCGGCGACCGCACCTTCTCCGACGACCCGGCCACCGTCACCGCCTACGGCCAGGTGTACGTGGACGCCATGCAGGCCGCCGACCTGCTGCCCGTGCTGAAGCACTTCCCCGGCCACGGCTCGGGCGAGGCCAACAGCCACGACGGGCCCGTCGGCACGCCCCCCATCGAGTCGCTCCGGACCCGCGACCTGCTCCCCTTCGGGGCCCTTGCCGCCGACCCGCCGGTGGGCGTGATGGTCGGCCACCTCAACGTGCCGGGCCTCAGCGGGACGACCCCGGCCAGCATCTCGCCGGCGGCCTACGAGCTGTTGCGCGACGACCTCGGCTTCGACGGCCTCGCCTTCAGCGACTCGCTCAGCATGGGCGCCATCGCCGGCACCATCCCGCCCGAGTCCGCCGCGGTGCAGGCGATCGCCGCCGGCGCCGACGTGGCCCTCTTCGTCACCATCGCCAACCCGGCCGGCGCCATCGACGCCCTCGAGGCGGCGGTCACCGACGGCAGCCTGCCCGAGGCCCGCGTCGACGAGTCGGTGGCCCGGGTGCTGGCCCAGAAGGGC
>CAYYDZ010000043.1:0-19343 GCA_964470715.1 uncultured Microthrixaceae bacterium
GCTACTTGGCCTTCTTGCCCAGCTTGTCGACGGCGTCCTTGGCCTTGCCCGCGCCGGACCCGATCTTGTCGGCGTACTTGCCCTTGGTCTGCTCGTCGGCGGTCGTGGCGGCCTTGTCGATGGCGCCCTTCACCTTGTCGCCGTGCTGGTCGGCGAGGTCGCCGGCCTTGTCGGCGGCCTGCGCGGCGGTCTTCTTCAGCGTGTCCATGAGTCCCATGGGAGGGCCTCCTCGTGTCGGCGGTCGGTGCGCTCCTACCCCACCAGGGTGGCGTCGGACACCTCGTCCACCAAACGCCACCGTCGGGCCAGGTCGACGTCGATGGCCGTGCCCGTGAGCGCGAGCCAGTTGGTGCGCTGCGGGCCGATGCGGTGGGTGACGCTCCAGGTGCCGCCGGACCCCGGCACGAGACCCATCGCGACCTCGGGGAGCCGGAAGGTCGTTCCCGGCGCGGCGACCACCCGCTCGGCGAACGCCGCCAGCTCGACGCCGGCGCCGACGCACGCGCCGTGGACCTCGACCGTGAGGCGGTGGCGCACCTCCGCGACCGCTCGGGCGGGCAGGCGGGTCGAGCGGATGAGGTGGGCCTGCACGGGGTCGGGGAACGAGCCGAAATCGGCCAGGTCGCCGCCACTGCAGAACGACGGTCCCTCACCTCGCAGGGTGATCGGGCCGTCATCGAGAGCCGAAGCCCGGAGAGCCTCGACGAGGGTGTCCCGCAGGGAGACGTCCAAGGCGTTGTGGCGCTCGGGGCGGGACAGGGTGATCGTCGTGCCGGCCTCGGAGCGGGTGACCACGACACGACCCGGCTCCCCCGGTGCGGCCGTCGGCGCCGACGACCGCCAGGACCCGAACTCACGGCCCGCCTGGAGCAGCCCGTAGGTCACCGACTCCGCCCACAGCCCGGTCAACGGGTCGGAGCGGCGGGCCGTCCGCACGAGGCGCACGAGGGCGGTGGCGGCCTCGGGGTGGGCGGCGACGGCCACGAGCAGGTCGTCCGCGGTGGCCAGATCGACGGTGTCCTGCGGCTGGGCGACGACGTCGAAGCGCCGCCACGCGGCGCCGTCGCCCGGTGCCACCGTCACGCACGGCAGCCACTCGAGCGCGTGGCGCTGTGCGGTGGTCAGCTCCTCGTGCGGCCATTCGTCGGGCCCGCCGTCGACGACGAGGGCGGCGCAGCCGTGCGCCGCCGAGCACTCCTCGGCGGCGTCTGGCGAGGCCAGCAGGGCGAGGGCCTCGTCGACCGAGCACCGGCGCACCTCGGCGGCCGGCGGCTCCATGGCGCCGATCATACGAGCGGCGGCGACGGTGCCCGGTGCCGCTGCGCGCGCCACCATGGACCCCGTGGCGCCGCTGCGGGCCTTCCGCTTCCTCCAGGTGGGCACCGGTCCGGTCGTCGACCGGGCGGGCCACCTACTGGCCCTGCTCGGCGCCGACGTGGTGGCGGCCGGGCCGCACCCGGTCGTCGCGGACGGCCACCACGGGATCGTGGACGGGCAGGGCACGGTCCCCGCCGGACCCTCGGTCGTGTCCGTCGACCGCGCGGGCGTGGGGGCCGTCATCGACGGTCTCCGCGCCGCCGCTGCAGTGGTCGAGCTCCTCAGCGCGCTCGGCGGCCGCCGGGTGACGGTGGACGGGCCGGGTCTGGCGGCGGAACGTGCGCAGCTCCTCGGCCTGCTTCCGGGGGGCACGACCACGGCGGGCGGGGCGGGCCGCATGGTGCGAACGGCCGACGGCTGGGTGGCCGTCAACCTGCCCCGGACCAGCGACCTCGACCTCGTCGAGGCGTGGCTCGGCCGGCCCCCAGGTACCGACCGGTGGGACACCGTGGCGGTGGCCGTGTCGCGCCGCCGCGCCGTCGACGTGGTGACCGCGGCCCAGGAGCTGGGCTTGGCCGTCGCCCGGGTGACCAGTCCCCGGGAAGCGGCCACCGACGCCCAGGCCCGGTCCCGTGCGCAACCGTTCCCGATGCACCCCTTCCTCTGCGAACTGGCTCCCGATCCGACCGCCAGCGCGGTCGGATCGGGAGCCAGAACGGACGGGCCGCCCCCCCTCGCCGGCGCGCGCGTGGTCGACCTGTCCTCTCTGTGGGCAGGGCCACTGGCCACCTCGCTCCTGGCCGACGCCGGCGCCGAGGTGGTCAAGGTCGAGAGCACCGGCCGGCCCGACGGCGCCCGGGCCGGCGACCCGGCCTTCTTCGACCTGCTCAACGCCGGGAAGCGCAGCATCGCCCTCGACCTGCCCGAGCCGGCCGCGGTGGCGCAGCTCCAGACCCTCGTGGACGGCGCCGACCTCGTGGTGGAGGCATCGCGACCGCGCGCCCTCGACCAGCTCGGGATCCTCCGCCACGACCGTTGGCTGACGCTCACCGCCTACGGGGCGACCGGGCCCTGGCGCCAGTGGTCGGGGTTCGGCGACGACGCGGCCGTCGCGGGGGGCCTCGTCGGGGGCACACCCGAGGCACCCACCTTCTTCGGCGACGCCATCGCCGACCCCCTCGCCGGCCTGCACGCCGCCGTGGTCGGGCTGGCGGTGCTCGTCGGCGCGCCGGCCAGGGTCGACCTGGCGCTCCGCGAGGTCGTCAACCACGTGATCGGCGATGCGGAGCCAGGCCCACCACCTGCCGTCGGCGTCTCACGCCAGCGACGCGGTGCGGCGCCGGCGCTTGGCGAGGCCAACGCCGAGCTCCTCGACCGAGCCGCGAGCGTCCGCCGGTGATCCTGCGTGACGTCGAGGTCGACGGCCGGCCGGGGCAGGACGTCGTCGTCGAAGGCGACCGCATCGTCGCCGTGGGGCCCGGTCTCGTGGCCACCCACCCAGGCCACGACGCGCTCGACGGCCGCGGGGGCGCCCTCCTCCCCGGCCTCCACGACCACCACCTCCACCTACGCTCGATGGCCGCCCGGGCGCGCTCGGTGGCGTGCGGTCCCCCCGAGGTGACCGGGCCCGAGGAGCTGGCCGCGGCGCTCGCCTCGGCCACCGCCGACCGGCCCGCCGACGCGTGGATCCGCGGGGTGGGCTACGACGAGCGCGTCGTCGGGGTGCTCGACCGCGCCCGCCTCGATGCGCTCGTCCCCGACCACCCGGCGCGCGTCCAGCATCGGTCGGGTCACCTCTGGGTGGTCAACTCCCCCGGCCTGGCCCGCCTGGCCGACGTGCCCGACGCCGCCCGGTTCGACGGCCACCTCTACGACGCCGACGACCGCTTCCGCGGCCTCGACGAGCACGACCCCGACGAGGAACGCGCCGCGCTGGCCGCCATCGGCCGGCGCCTGGCCTCGTTCGGCGTCACGGGCGTCACCGACGCCACCGCCGACAACGACGAGCACGCCGCCCGATGGTTTGCCGAGCGGCGGGCCGACGGCACCGTCCCCTTCGCTGCGCACCTCCTCGGCGGCGACGATCTGGCCGACGGGCCGCGCAAGGTGATCCTGGCCGAGCACGACCTGCCCGCCCTCGACGACCTGACCGCCACGGTCGCCGGCGCCCACCGCGCCGGTCGCCCGGTGGCGGTGCACGCCGCCAGCCGCGCCACCGTCGTCCTCGCCCTCGCCGCCCTCGATGCCGCGGGCGTGATCGCGGGTGACCGCATCGAGCACGCCTCGGTGGCGCCGCCCGACCTCGTGGAGTGGATGGCCCGCCAGGGGGTGACTGTCGTGACCCAGCCCGGGTTCGTCGTCGCCCACGGCGATCGCTACCTCGACGAGGTGGACCCGGACGACCAGCCCTGGCTCTACCGGGGGCGAGGCTTCGTCGACGCTGGGGTGCGCCTGGCCGCCGGCAGCGACGCCCCCTTCGGCCCCGAGGACCCCTGGGTGGCCATGCAGGCCGCGGTCGACCGCCGCACCGCGGCCGGTGGCGTCGTCGGCCGCGGAGAGGCACTGACGCCCGAGGAGGCCCTCGCGCTCCACACCGGTCCCGCCGACGACCCCGGCGGCCCACCCCGTCGGATCGCGCCGGGCGAGCGGGCCGACCTGTGCCTGCTCTCGGTGCCCTGGGTCGAGGCCCGGCGGCGCCTCACGGCAGACTGCGTGGCCGCCACCTTCGTGGCGGGAGCCCTCGTCGCCGAGGGCGGAGCGACCCGGACCCCCAGGAGCACCCCGTGACGACCATCATCACCCTCTGCACCGGCAACGCGGCGCGGTCGGTCATGGCCGGCGCGATCCTGGTGGCCGCCGACCCGGAGCTGGAGGTCATCACCGCCGGCACCCACGTCATCGACGGCCAGCCCATGAGCTGGCGCACCAGGGAGGCGCTGGCCTCCCTCGGCCTCGAGGCCAACCACCACCGCAGCGCCCAGCTGCGGCCGGTCGACCTACCCCGCACGGACCTCGTCCTCGCCATGGCCGTCGAACACGTCCGCTACCTGCGACGGGAGCACCCCGAGGTCGCCGGCCGCACCGCCACCCTCAAGCACCTCGTCCGGGCGCTGCCCGCCGGACCCGAGCTGCTGACCGAGCGCCTGGCGGGCCTCGACCTGGCGCACCACGAGCCGGGCGAGGACGAGGACGTCGCCGATCCCGCAGGCGGCGACGAGCACGTCTACGTGGCCTGCGCGCGCGAGATCAACGAGCTGCTGGCGGCGCTGCTGCCTCGCCTCTGAACCGGGCGGTCCGCACGCTCAGGGCGCCGCCGGCGTCGGCGTCGACAGGGCGTCCGCTGGGCCCGGCGCTTGGGCAGCGGCGGTCGACGCAGGCGTCGTCCCCGCGACCGACGTGGGTACGGGTCGGGTGGTGGAGGTGACGGGCGCCGGCCAGCTCGGGTAGACGAACCCGTCACGCGGCTCGAGGAGGAGCTCGGTGTTGTTGCAGGCGGGCACCGGGGCGAAGAGGACGACCGTGGGGTTCCGGTAGGTGCCCGACACGGCCCATCCCTGGACCGGCCGCGACCCGATCGCGGCACCGGTGCAACCCATGGCCGCAGCCACCCGCCGAAGGCCCGGCGTGGTGAGCTGGACGGTGACGGCCCGGGGCTCGGTGATGGGGCCGTCCTCCTCGGCCGAGAGCTGGGCCTCGAGCTGTCCTCGGGTCCTCGCCTCGACGTTGTTGCCGTCGACCACCGAGGCAGTGGTCATGCCCGTCATGCCGAGCGCCGCAACCACGATCACCACCGTCACGATGGCGCGCGCCCGGTGGTAGCGGCGCACGGCGTGGCGGTGGGACCGACGGGACACCGCACCGGGAGCTGCCGCAGGAAGCACGAGTGCCACCGCTTCCGCGGGCACAGCCCCGGACGGCACGTCGGTCGACGTCCCGTCTTCCTCCCCTTCCACGGTGGTGTCCTCATCCGCTCCCGGGTTCGTACCACCACGGCTCACGGGTACCGACGGCGGCGGCGCCGGGGTCACCGGCGCCTCGGGGGCATCGGTCGTCCCGGTGGCGTCATCCTCACCGCCCGGTCCCATGGCCCGAAGCACGGCCAGCAGGCCGACCAGGAGAGCGAGCACGGTGACGGCGGCGGAGACGACTCCGACGACCTGCCACCGCCGGCCGATCAAGCCAGGGACGTCGGACACGGCGAGGACACCCGCGGCCAGGACGCTCGCACCGACGAGCACGACCAACAGCCACCGCGTGGCCTCCTGGAGGTGGCCGGCATCGCTGCGGGGATCGTCCATGGGAGCGGACCCTAATTCCTCGTCGACCCCTTGCGTCCAGGGCCTTCGGACTCGGGTCGCGATGCGGCCGCCCCCGACCCCGCCCCACCCGGCGGTCCAGTCGGGCCACCTCGGGCGTGAGGGCCACCTCGGGTGTGAGGGCCACCGCCGGAACGTAGCATCGGCGCGACACGACCAAGAGGGGGGTCTCCGTGGGCGACGACGACGTGAACGACCGACCGCTCGTCGGCCGCACCGCGCTGATCAGCGGGGCGTCCGCCGGCATCGGCGCGGCGCTGGCCGAAGGCTTCGCCGCCCGAGGCGCGACGGTCGGCATCTGCGCCCGACGTGCCGACCGCTTGGCCGAGGTGCTCGAACGGTGCCGGGCCCATGCGCCGGACAGCCGGTCGTGGACGGTCGACCTGAGCGACCTCGATGCCGTGGGCGACTTCGCCCGTCGGGCCGACGACGAGCTGGGCGGCATCGACCTGCTCGTCAACAACGCCGGCATCCCCAAGCGCCGTCGGGTGGAGGCCACCTCGGACGCCGAGCTCGACCAGGTGGTGGCCATCAACTTCCTGTCACCGGTACGGCTCACCACCGCGCTGCTGCCGCGCATGCTCGAGCGCGGGCGGGGTCAGATCCTCAACGTGTCGTCCGTGGCGGCCCGCCTCAGCCCCCCGGGCGAGGCCGCCTACGCGGCGTCCAAGGCGGCCCTCACCGCATGGTCCGAGTCCCTCGCCGTCGAGCTGTGGGACACGCCCGTGTCGGTGCACCTGCTCAACCCGGGGGTGGTCGACACCGAGCTGTTCCACCTGCCCGACAACGACCCGATGCTGGCCGAGGTCGAGGCGCTGCCCACCTCCGCGGTCGTCGACGTCGTGGTCGACCAGCTCGCCTCCGGCGACCTCGAGCGCTACGTGCCCGAGTGGTTCGGCGACGTCGCCCTGATGAAGGCCAACGACCTCACCGGCTACCTCACCGGCTCGGCCGAGTGGTACCGCGACGCCCTCGCCCAGAAGGCCGACGGCGCGTGACCGCACCCCCGCCCACCGACGCTTCTGACACCGGTCGACCGTGAGCACGCAGATCGCCGGCGCCAAGGTGCTGGTCACGGGGGCGTCATCGGGCATCGGTGCCGCGCTGGCCCCGCTGCTGGCCGAGCGCGGGGCGACCGTCGGCCTCGTTGCCCGGCGGGCGGACCGCCTCGCCGAGGTGCTCGAACGCTGCCAGGTCCACGCACCGGGCAGCCGCAGCTGGGTAGCCGACCTGGACGACACCGGCGCCGCCGCACACGTGGCCGAGGAGGCGTGGGACGCGTTCGGCCACCTCGACGTCGTGGTCAACAACGCCGCCGTGCCGAAGCGCCGGGCGGTGCAGGACCTCACGATGGACGACGTCGAGCACGTGCTGCGGGTGAACCTGCTCAGCCCGGTCCGGCTGACCCTCGCCCTGCTCCCCCGCATGCTCGAACGCGACGCCGGCTGCATCGTCAACGTGTCCAGCCTCGGGGGGCGCCTCGGCATCGTGCACGAGGCCGCCTACTGCGCCAGCAAGTTCGCCCTGTGCGGGTGGAGCGAGTCGCTCGCCCTCGACCTGTGGGACACCGGCGTCGACGTGCGCCTGATCATCCCGGGCCCCGTCGACACCGAGATCTGGGACCAACCCGACAACGACGCCCCGCTCTACCACGGCGACCTCGAGCGCCCCGAGGACGTCGCCGACGGCATCGTGGCGGCCATCGAGGGCGACGCCTTCGAGGCCTACCTGCCCGATCTGAAGGACATCGCCGCCTTCAAGACCACCGACATCGACCTCTTCCTCGCCGGCGCCGCCGCGGCGATGGCGCCGCCCGCCGCCGACCCATCCCCCGACTCGGAGGGCCTCACCCCGGAGAACCGCGCGTGAAGGCCCTCGTGTTCGGCGTCGACCCTGGTCCGGTCGACCCGCCGCCGCCCGACGCCAACCGGCTCCAGCGCAACCTGGCCACGACCTTCATGGCCCTCCAGCACGTGGCCGACCCGCAGCCCCTCGGCCCCGACTGGATGGTGCTGCGGACCCGCATGACCGGCATCTGCGGCTCGGACGCGAAGCAGGTGCTCATGGACTTCGACGACGCCGGCGACAACCCCATGACCGCCTTCATCTCCTTCCCCCAGGTGCTCGGGCACGAGGTCGTGGCCACCGTGGAGGAGCTGGGCCCGGCGGTCGAGGGCTTCGAGCTCGGCCAGCGGGTCGTCCTCAACCCGTGGCTCTCGTGCGGTCCGCGGGGCATCGATCCGCCGTGCCCGGCGTGCATCGACGGTGACTACAACATGTGCTGGAACTTCCTCGACGGGCGCCTCTCCCCCGGCATCCACACCGGGAACGCCACCGAGGCCACCGGCGGGTTCGCCGACCTGCTGCCCGCCCACCAGATCATGGCCATCCCCGTCCCCGACGAGGTGCCCGACGAGGTGGCGGTGCTGGGCGACCCCTTCGCGGTCTCGCTGCACGCCATCGTGCGCCACCCGCCCCCCGAGGGCGGCCGGGCCCTCGTCTACGGCGCCGGTGCCCTGGGCACCACCGCGGTCGCCATCCTGCGCGCCCTCTACCCGTCGGTCGACGTCGGCGTGGTCGCCCGTTGGCCGGCGCAGGCTGCCCTGTCCGAACGCCTCGGGGCCACCGTCTTCGCCCACGAGCCCCGCCTGGACCTCGTCGAGGCCGTGGCGGACTGGTCGGGGGGCATCCTGCGCCACCCGTGGGAGGGCCTCCCGGTCGCCTATCCCGGCGGGGTCGACCTGGTCTACGACACGGTCGCCGCGGCCGAGACCCTCGAGGTCATACTGCGGGTCCTGCGTTCGAGGGGCACCCTCGTCGAGCTGGGCGTCAGCTCGCCCGCCCGCTTCGAGTGGACGCCCTGGTACTTCAAGGAGCTCCGACTCGTCGGCTCCAACGCCTTCGGCATCGAGGAGGTCGAGGGCAAGCGCCAGCACGCCATCGCCCACTACCTCGACCTGGCGGCGTCGGGGCGCATCGACCTCACCGGGATGCTGACCCACACCTTCCGACTCGAGGAGTGGCGCACCGCCTTCGATGCCCTGGCCGATCAGGGCCGGTCAGGCGCGATCAAGGTCGCGTTCGACCTGCGAGGCTGAAGCCGTGCGCCCTTCCCGCCGACTGGTCGTCGGCGCCCTGCTGGCGGCGGCGTTGGTCGCCACCGGCAGCGCCTGTGAGTACGTCGGGGCCGCAGGCACGCCCCGAGTGGGCGTGGCCGGCGACTCGATCGTCCACGAGACCGAGGCCGCCCTGCGCTCGCGCCTGTCGACCGACCACCGGGTGACGGTCCACGCCTTCAACAACGCCCACTTCGACCAGCTGCGCTCCCCCGTCTCGGAGATGCGGCGCACGGGCGCCCAGTCGATCGTCGTCGCCGCCGGGTCGCCCGACGTCGTGGCCGCCACCCACCCCGACTACGGCTTCGTGCCCATCCTGTGGATACGCGACGTCGTCGCCGCGGCCGCCGACGTCCCCTGCGTCGCCCTGGTGACGGTGAAGGAGAACGGGGTCGCGCCTGTCGCAACCAACCGCTGGACGCAAGGCGCGCGCACCATCAACGCCGAGTTGCGCCGCCGGGCCGACGCCCGCGCCAACGTCGTGCTCGTCGACTGGTCGGCCGAGGCCGACCGGCACCCCGACTGGTTCCTCGGCGACGGTCTGCACCTCAACGCCGCCGGCCGGGCCGGCTTCGCCCGCGTGCTCGACCATGCCGCCGACTGCTGAAGCGGGCCGTCGATGACGTTGCGCCCGACCCACCCCTCGACCTTCGCCGCGGCCCACGCGTGGGATGACGGCACCCTCGACGACGTCTTGAGCGCGGCGCCGGCCCGGGACGACCTGGTGATCGAGGTGCACGAGGACGGCACCCTGGGGCGGCGGTGGTCGAGCGCCGAGGTCGAGGCGGCGGTGGCGACGCTGGCCGGCGGTCTGCTCGCCGAAGGGGTGCAACGGGGAGACGTGGTGGCGTGGCGCGCCCCCAACCGCATCGGGTCGCTGCTCGCCTATCGGGCCTGCTGGCGCGTCGGGGCGGTGGCGGCCCCCGTCCACCACCGCGCCGGTGAGCAGGAGGCGGCGTCCATCCTCGAGCGGGTCGGGGCCCGCCTCGTGCTGGACCTCGACGACCTCCCGGCCGGGCCGGCCCTCGGCGCCGGCGAGGGACGGGCGGCGCCGCCCGACCTGGCCGTGGTGCTGTTCACCTCGGGTTCGTCGGGCCGGCCGAAGGGCGTGCTCCACACGCACCGGGCGCTGGCCTACAAGGCCCGCTCGATGGAGGTGGTGCACGGCCTCGGCCCGGCCGACGCCACCCTCGTGCCCGCCCCGCTGGCCCACGTCTCGGGCCTGCTGAACGCCGTGCTGCTCCCCGGCGTGGTGCCCATGAAGACGCTCCTGATGGCCCGGTGGTCGGCGACCCGGGCGCTGGAGGTGATCGTGGCCGAGGCGGTGAGCTTCATGGTCGGCCCGCCCACGTTCTTCGTCGAGCTGCTGGCGGCACCCGGGTTCGCGTCGGAGCGGGTGACCAGCCTGCGCCTCGTCTCCAGCGGTGGCGCCGGCGTGTCGCCTGCCTTCGTGCGGGACGCCTCGAGCCGGCTGGGGGCGCGGGTGAAGCGCAGCTACGGGTCGACCGAGGCGCCGACGGTGGCCACCACCCTGGCCGGCGACACCCAGGAGCAGGCCGCCACCACCGACGGCCGAGCGGTGGATGCCGCGGAGCTCCGCCTGGGCGACGGCGGCGAGCTGCTCGTGCGGGGCCCCGAGCTCTTCGAGGGCTACCTCGACGCCGGGGACAACGCCGGCGCCTTCACCGACGACGGCTGGTTCCGCACCGGCGACCTCGCCACCCTCGACGCCGACGGCTGGCTGACCATCGTGGGCCGCACCAAAGACGTGATCATCCGCGGCGGCGAGAACGTGGACCCCGGCGAGGTCGAGGCGGCGCTCGAGGCCCATCCAGCCGTGCGCCAGGCCGTGGTCGTCGGCGAGCCCGACGAACGACTCGGTGAGCGCCTCGTCGCCGTCCTGGTGGCGGACGCGCCCTTGGACCGTGACGCCGTCCGCGACTGGGTGACCGCCCAGGGCCTCGCCCGCTTCAAGGCGCCCGACCGCGTCGTGCACCTCGACGCCCTGCCGGCGCTCCCGTCCGGCAAGCCCGACAAGGCCGCCATCACAGCCCTGGTGATCGCCGGCCCGTGAGAGGGGCGCGGGTCAGGCGCCGGCGTTGAGGGAGAGCATCCAGATGTCGACGGCGAGGCAGAGACCGGCGATCACGGTCATCACGTGCCAGACCTCGTGGTACCCGAAGACCTTGGGGAAGGGGTCGGGCCAGCGGGTGGCGAGGAAGATCGCACCGGCGGTGTAGAAGAGCCCGCCGGCGACCATGAGGCCGAGCTGGAGGGGCGTCATCTCGCCCAGGAACTGCGGCATGGCCAGCACCGCCGACCACCCCAGGGCGATGTAGAGGATGAAACCGATGCCCTTCTTCAACGAGAGGCCGGTGAGGGCGAGGACCAATCCGGTGAGGGCCACCAGCCACACGGCACCCAGGAACAGCAACGACGCCGTCCCGTCGAGCAGCAGGAGGCAGAAGGGGGTGTAGGTGGCGGCGATGAGCACGAAGATCATGGCGTGGTCGAGGCGCTGCATGAACTTGCGGCCCTTGGCCGTCCACGGGCCCCGGTGGTAGGCGGAGCTCACGCCGTACAGCGCGGTCACCCCCAAGCTGTAGACGACCGCCGCGAAGCGGGCCTCCTGGGTCGGCGAGAAGGCGACGAGGAGCAGGCCGGCAGGGATGGACAGGAAGAAGAAGATCTCGTGCAGCCACCCGCGCAGCAGGGGCTTCACCTGGGCGATCTGCCCGACGACGTGCTCTTTGACCTCGGCGACGTGCTCTTTGACCTCCGCGACGTGCTCGCGCACCTCGGCCATGTGGCTCGCGGGCGGGACCGTGTCGTGGCCGCCGCCGTCGCTGGGGTCCAGGGTCACGTCGCGCATCGCGCCGCCTTCGTCAGGGTCACCTGGTCACCGTATCGGCCGCCCCGCTCCCGCCGTGAGCAGGGTGCCAGGAGTCACGTCGGCCGGCACCCGGTGCCGGCGGGCGTCAGATGACGCTCTCGCCCCGCTCCACCCGTTCCCGCAGCAGGGCGGCGAGGCGGGCGCGGTGGAAGGTGGCGTCGCCGAAGGACACCTCGTCGAGCTGCGCCCGCTTGAGGTACAGGTGCAGGTCGTGCTCCCAGGTGAAGCCGATGCCACCGTGCACCTGGAGGGCCGACGCCATCACCCGCCGGCCGGCGTCCGAGCACCACGTCTTGGCCGTGGAGGCGGCGATCGAGCGATCGGGGTCGCCCGCGCTGAGGCACCAGGCGGCGTAGTAGACCGCCGAGCGCATGCCCTCGACGTCGACGAGCATGTCCGCACAGCGGTGCTTGACCGCCTGGAAGCTGCCGATGGGACGGCCGAACTGCACCCGCTCCTTCGCGTACTCCACGGCCATGGCGAGCGCCCGGTCGGCGGCGCCGAGCAGCTCGGCGGCATGTGCGAGGGCACCCAGGTCGGCGAAGGCCGTCACCGCGCCCTGTTCGCCGAGGTGCAGCGCCGGCGTGGCGTCGAGGTCGACCCAGCCGAGCTGGCGGGTCTGGTCCATGGCGGGCTCGGCGGCGATGCGGAGGGGCCGGGTGTCGGCCGCGAACAGGTGCTCGGCGCCGTCGTCCTCGCGCCCGGGCAGGACGACCACGTCGGCCACAGGGGCGTAGAGCGCGGGGCCCGTTCGGCCGCTCAGCAGCCAACGGGCGCCGGCGCGCTCGGCGCGCACGGGCTGCCACGCGAGGGAGGCGACCGCGTCGCCCAACAGAACCGGATCGAGCCAGCCGGCGTCGGCCACGCCCCGGTCGGCGGCGGCGGCGAGGGCCTCGAGGGTGAGCGCTTCCTGGAGGAACGGCGTGGGCGCCACGTGGCCTCCGGTCTGCTCGAGCAGGACCGCCAGCTCGACGGTGCCGAGGCCCAGCCCGCCGAGCGATTCGGGCACGGCGATGCCCGGCCAGCCGAGGTCGACCATCGCCATCCAGAGGTCGCGGTCGTAGGCCTCGTCGGCGGCCATGGCGGCGCGGACACGGGTGGTCGGGCACTGCTCGTCGAGGAACCGGGTGGCCGCCTCCTGGAGCGCCAGTTGGTCCTCCGAGAGGTCGAAGTCCATTCCCCTACTATCACCCGTGGATGGACCTCTCGCCGACACCGGAGCACGTGGCCCTGCGCGCCGAGTGCCGCGCCTGGCTCGAAGCCAACCTGCCCTGGGAGTACGGCCGGGGCCTGCCCCCGCAGTTCGATGACCTGGACGAGGAGGTGGTGTTCCTCCGCGAGTGGCAGGGCCGCCTCGCCGCCGGTGGGTGGGTGGCGGTCACGTGGCCCGAGGAGTTCGGCGGGCGCGGCGCCGGCGCGCTGACCCACTACGTCGTCCAGGAGGAGCTGGCCCGGGCCCGCGCCCCCGAGCTGGTGGGCCGCATCGGCATCAACCTGGTCGGCCCCACCCTGCTGGCCCACGGCACCCCCGAGCAGAAGCAGCGGTGGTTGCCGAGCATCCGCACCGCCGAGCTCTTGTTCTGCCAGCTCTTCAGCGAGCCCGGCGCCGGCAGTGACCTCGCGTCGGTGGCCACCCGTGCGGAGCGGGTCGAGGGCGGTTGGCGCCTCACCGGCCAGAAGGTGTGGACCTCCTACGCCCAGTTCGCCGACTACGGCCTCTGCCTCGCCCGCACCGACCCGGACGCCCCCAAGCACAAGGGGATCTCCGCCCTCGTGGTGGACATGCGGGCCGAGGGCGTCGAGGTCCGGCCCCTCACCCAGGTCACGGGCGAGGCCGAGTTCAACGAGGTGTTCTTCGACGGCGCCTTCGTCCCCGAGGAGAACCTCGTCGGGGCCGAGCACGACGGTTGGCGGGTGTCGTCGTCCACCCTCACCCACGAGCGGGGCACCAACCCCCGCCAGCTGGTCATCCACGCCCAGCACCTCGAGGAGCTGCTGCGCCTCGCCCTCGAGCGGGGCGCCTACGACGACCAACGCCTCCAGCAGCGCCTGGCCGAGGCCTACGTCGAGGTGCGCCTGTTCCAGCTCCACAACTGGCGCTCGCTGTCCCGCCTCGAGCACGGCCGCGAGCTCGGCCCCGAGGCCAGCGCGCTGAAGCTCTACTGGAGCGAGATGAGCAAGCGCCTGCACCAGACCGCCATGGCGGTGCTGGGCGACGCGGCTCCCCTCTGGCGGGGCGCCAACGACAATCCCGGCGACGGCGCCTGGCAGCGGGCGTGGCTCTACTACCAGTCGTCGTCGATCTTCGCCGGCACGAACGAGATCCAGCGCAACATCATCGGTGAGCGGGTCCTCGGCCTCCCCCGCGAGCCCAAGCCCCCCGAGAGAGTGTGACCACATGGACAACGCGAACGACGCTGCGGAGCGGAGCGGAGCAGCAGCAACGGGCGAACCGGATCCCGAAGGGGCGCCGACGGAGGAGGCGCAAGGCAAGCAGGCCCCGTTCGAGAGCATCCGCTACGAGGTGGACGGCGCCGTCGCCACCATCACCCTCGACCGGCCCCAGGTGGCAAACGCGCAGGACACCCGCCTCATCGACGAGCTCGACGCCGCCTTCGACCTCGCCGATGCCGACGACGACGTCCGGGTGGTGATCCTCGCCGCCGAGGGCAGGCACTTCTCGTCCGGCCACGACCTGAAGGCGCTCGTCGGCGACGTCGAGCCCGACGAGTGGCGCCAGCTGCGGGAGACCCCGGAGGGCAAGTACCGCCACGAGAAGGTCATGTACTACGACCGCTGCCTGAAGATCTACGACTTCCGCAAGCCCACCATCGCCGCCGTGCAGGGCTCGTGCATCGCCGCCGGCCTCATGCTGGCCACCATGTGCGACCTGATCGTGGCCGCCGACGACGCCGTGTTCCAGAACCCCGTGCTGCGCATGACCGGCGCCGGCGTCGAGCTCCTCGTCGAGCCGTGGGAGCTGGGCATGCGCAAGGCCAAGGAGTTCCTCCTCACCGGCGACAAGATCGACGCGCAGGAGGCCTGGCGCCTCGGTCTGGTGAACCGGGTCGTGCCCCGCGACGAGCTGGCGACCGCCACCCGCGAGCTCGCGGACCGGATCGCCCTCGTACCCCCGGTCACCGCGGAGATGGTGAAGGGCTCGATCAACCACACCTTCGAGCTCATGGGCAAGCGCCAGTCGTGGCAGTACCACTTCATGGCCCACCACTTCACCCACAACACCGCCACCGCCCTCAACGCCCTCGAGGCCCGCAAGCAGAAGTCGTCGATGAAGGAGGTCTTCGCCGACCGCGACGCCGGCGACGACCCCACCAAGAAGCAGGGCTGAGCCGTGCCCACCGTGGGTCGTCCCCTCGAGGGCCTGCGCGTCCTCGACCTCGGCACGCGCATCTCGGCCCCGTTCTGCGCCGCCCTCCTGGGCGAGCAGGGCGCCGAGGTCATCAAGGTCGAGCAGCCGGGCGCCGGCGACTTCATGCGGGGCATGGGCCCGTTCGCCGAGCCGCCGGGCGACGACGAGCACGACGACGGCGAGCGCTACTCGCTGTCCTGGGCGGTCGAGGGCCGGGGCCGCAAGAGCGTCACCCTCGACCTGCGCCGGCCCGAGGGCCAAGCGCTGTTCCGCCGCCTCGCCGCCACCGCCGACGTGGTCTGCGAGAACTTCCGCCCCGGCACCCTCGAGCGCTGGCACGTGGCGCCCGGCGACCTCGACCCCCGCCTGGTCACGGTGCGCATCAGCGTGTTCGGCCAGGACGGGCCCTGGTCGGGCCGACCCGGCCTCGACCGCCTCGGCATCGGCTACGGCGGGCTGCTGCACCTCACCGGCTACCCCGACCGTCCACCGGTGCGCCCCGGCGTCACCATCAGCGACTACCTGACCGGGGTGTTCGCGGCCCAGGCCGCCACCGCCGCGCTCTACGCCCGCGACGCCAGGGGCGGCTCGGGCGCGGTCATCGACGCCTTCCTGTACGGGTCCGTGCTGCGCATCCTCGAGTGGACCCTCGCCGGCTACGACGTGCTCGGCGTGGTCCGCGAGCGCGAGGGCAACCGCCTCACGACGTCGGCGCCCCTCGACAACTACCCGACCGCCGACGGCCGCTACATCTGCATCGTCGCCGGCTCGGACACCAACTTCTCCCGGCTGTGCAAGGCCATGGGCCGCCCGGAGTTGGTCGACGACCCCCGGTACGCGACCCTCGCCGACCGGGCCGCCCGCTCCGACGAGATCAACGACCTCGTGGCAGCGTGGACGTCGTCACTGGCGACCACGGAGATCGAGTACCGCTGCATCGCCGAGGAGGTGCCGGTGGCGACCGCCTACACCGCGGCCGACATCTTCGCCGACCCCCACATGACTGCCCGTGGCGACCTCGTGACCGTCGACGACCCGGTCCTCGGCCCGGTGCGCCAGCAGGCGCCCTTCCCCCGCTTCGTGGGGGCCGAGCCCCCAGTGCCCGCCGGCGCCCCCCGCCTCGGCGAGCACAACGAGGAGGTGTGGGGTGCCCTCGGCCTCGACGCCGACGAGCAGGCCGGCCTGCACGCCGACGGCATCCTCTGAGCGCCGGCCCGCCATCGGCGTCGCCCTCGCTCCAGGTCCGGGCGTCGGGTTGGGCCTCCGGGCTAGAGGCGGGGTGGGACGATGACGGTGCGGCGGCTGGGATGCCGGCCGCCACCGAGGTCGAGGGTCGGCTCGCCGTCGAGGTCCAACACGAGGTGGTCGTCGGCCGTCTCGAACACCGGCGCCGCGCGCCGACCCGTGGACTCCGACAGCGGCACGTGGGGCAGCTGGGGACCGAAGAGGCTGCCCTGCCCCCGGGACAGGCCCGCAGCCATGCCCCCTGCCCAGAGCGGGCACTCGAGCAACGCCTCCAGCTCGTCGGCGGCGACGGCAGGGCTGATGAAGTAGCCCTGCACGCTGTGGCAGTCGGCCTCGCGAAGGAGGTCGAGCACCGTCTCGGTCTCGACACCCTCTGCGGTCACGGTGAGACCCAGGTTGCGGGCCAGGTCGATGGTGGAGTGCACGATGACGCGATCGGCGGGGCGGTCGGCCATGCCCGCCACGAACGAACGGTCGATCTTGATCTCGTCGACCGGCAGGCGCTGGAGGTAGGCGAGCGACGAGTACCCGGTGCCGAAGTCGTCGATGGCGAGGCGAACGCCCAGCTCGTCGAGCGCCCGCAGAACGGTGCCTGCCCGTTCGGGATCGTCCATGATCGAGCTTTCGGTGAGCTCGAGCTGGAGTTGGCGCGCCGGGAGGTCGTGGCGGGTGAGCAGGTCGCGCAGCTGTGCCGAGAGGTGGGGGTCGTGCAGGTTGCGGGCGGACAGGTTGACGCTGACCACCAGGTCGAGCCCACGCGCCCTCCAGCGCGCGATCTGGCCCAGGGCCTCCGCCACGACGAGAGCGGTGAGGGGTCGGATGAGGCCAGTGCGCTCGGCCAGTGGCACGAACTCGCCGGGCGCCAACAGCCCCTCACGGGGGTGGCGCCACCGCACGAGGGCTTCGACGGTCTCCACCCGGCCGGTCATCAGGTTCACCTGCGGCTGGTAGTGCACGACGAGCTCGTCGTTGCCGAGGGCCGTGCGCAGGTCGGCGAGGAGGTTCAGCCGGCGGCGACTGTGGTGGTCCTGCTCGGGCGAATACAGCTCCACTGCGTGCTGACGGCTCTTGGCCCGATACATGGCGATGTCGGCTCGCTGCAGCAAGGTCTCGGTCGTGGTCCCATGGTCGGGGAAGAGGGCGATGCCGATGCTGGCCTCGACGTCGAGGAGACCGTCGTCGACCGTGAAGGGGGGCTCCAGGCCGGCCACGATGGCGCCAGCACGTCGGAGGGCGTCCGCCTCGTCGGTGCCCTCGAGCAGCACGCCGAACTCGTCGCCGCCGAGGCGGGCGACGAGGCCGTCGCCACCGAGGGCACCCGAGAGGCGCGGACCGACCTGTTGGAGCAGGACGTCGCCGGCATCGTGGCCGAGGGTGTCGTTGACCTCCTTGAAGCGATCGAGGTCGATGAGCAGGACCGCCACCTGGGACCAGGCAGCATGGCCGTCGGCGAGCCGGTCGTCGAGCACCTGGCGGAAGTGGACCCGGTTGGCGAGGCCGGTGAGGGGATCGACCAGCGACTCGCGTGCCATCGCCGTCGCCGTCACGCCGGCGCGGTACACGGCGATGGTGGCGACGACGACGACCGGCAACAGCACGGCCAGGGCCAATCGATCGAGGCGGGTGCTCGCCTCTGGAACCGCCGCCAAGCCGACGAGCAGCGTCGCCGCGGCGGCGAGGACGCCGGCGGCGAAGGCCGTGAAGGCGACCAGTCCGGCGCGGGAGGAGACGGGTCGGTCGATGCCCACGCTCGGTCCCCGGATCGCCACTGCCCGTGACTATGCGATGCTTGGCCACGGCCGTCAAGGCGAACGACGGAGAGTGACGGACAGCGCCGCTGACCCACTCTGCGTGGCGATCAGACCGCTCCGAGCGACCAACCGGAGGGGTCCGGCGGCCCCGTCGGGGTCAGGCCACGCCGGCGCCGAGCACCTCGTCGGCGAGGCGCTGGCGGGACCACCCCTGGTAGCCGAGGAGCAGGTCGTCCTGCTTGGCCCGGCGGTAGTGCAGGTGCGCGTCGCAGTCCCAGGTGAAGCCCACGCCGCCGTGGATCTGGATGCACTCGCCGGAGACGAACACGGCCGCCTCGGGGACGTAGCCCTTGGCCATGGCCACCGCCTCGGCCCGCACGGGCTCGTCGGCGTCGGAGGCCCAAGCGGCGTAGTGGGTGCCCACCCGTGAGAGCTCGAGGCGGTGGAGCATGTCCACGGCCTTGTGCTTGATGACCTGGAAGGTGGCGATGGGGCGACCGAACTGCACCCGCGCCTTGGCGTACTCGACCGCGAGGTGGTTGGCCTGCTCCATGCCCCCGACCAGCTCGGCGCACAGCGCCACGTTGGCGTCGTCGGCCACCCGCCGCCAGAGGGCGGTGTGGTCGCCGTCGGGGCCGACCGGGTCGGCCGGGGTGTCGTCCAGCACGAGGCGGGCCACCTTGCGCCCGCCGTCCCAGGTGGGCACGAGCTCGGCCTCGGGACGCTCGATGACGAAGGTGCCGAGGCCCTCCTGGGTGCGGGCGGCCACGAGCACCCAGTCGGCGCGGTGGCCGTCGAGCACGATGGGCTTGTGTCCCGTGAGGCGCCACCGGCCGGACTTTCGGCTGGCCCGCGTGCGCACGCGGTCGACGGGGTCGCCGTGGCCCTGCTCGTCGAGGGCGACGGTGCCGGTGCACTCCCCCGCGGCCAGGGCGGCGGTGCGGTCGGTGAGGCCGAGGCGCACGGCGGCGAGGGTGGCCAGCACCGACGACGAGAAGTACGGGCCGGGGAAGGGCACGCGGCCCATCTCCTCCTGCACGACCACGAGGTCGACGAGGCCGAGCCCGAGGCCGCCCTGGGCCTCGGGGACGAGCAGGCCCGTCCAGCCGAGGTCGACGAGCTGGCGCCAGACCTCGTCGGTCACGCCGTCGTCGGACTCCCAGCGCTCGCGCACGTAGGACATCGGGCTCTCGGCGGCGAGGAACTGGCGGACCGCCGTCCGCAGCGCTTCCTGGTCGTCGCTGAACGTGAACTCCATGGCGTACCTGACAGTAGTGTCAGGTCCATGGACTTCGCCCACACGGCCGAGGACGAAGCGTTCCGGGACGAGCTGCG
>CAYYDZ010000044.1:0-9689 GCA_964470715.1 uncultured Microthrixaceae bacterium
TCCCCGAGACCCTCGACGACGAACTGCCCGCCGAGGCCGCGCCGGCAACGGGCTGAGCCGCCCGGCTCGCCCGACGGCAGCGGTGTCCCTCAGGCCTCCGGCGGCGTGAGGGCCTGAAGGGCCCCCGGGCGACCCAGCAGGTCCGTCAGCTGAACGGGCGACTCGAGCACCGCATCCCCGTCCACGGCGCGCACACGCTTGTTCCAGCCGGCCCAGACGAATCGGCAGGCCACCTCGGCGGCGCAGCGCCGGTCGTGTTCGGTGTCCCCCACGAACACGATCTCGCCCGCCGTGAGTCCCAGCTCGGCGAGCACAGGGCCGAGCGCCTTGCCGGCGAAGCCGAACGCGTCGGCGAACAGCGCCACCTCGGGCTCCCAGCCGAGCCGGGCCAGTTCGGGCACGCCCCCGCTCGGGTGCTTGTTGGAGCAGACCGCCCACCGGTCCAGCCCGGCCACCAGCTCGTGGGCGCCGGGGAAGGGCTGGGCCTGGTCGACGTCATAGTGATCGAGGTAGTCGTCCACGCGGAGACCGAGGCGCTCGCACTCGGCGGCCAGCGTGTGGCCGAAGGTGATGTCCTCGGCGGCGACCCCGAGGGCCACGAAGGGCGCCACCAAGGCCTCGTCGGAGTCGAGGAGGGTGCCGTCGAGGTCGAACACGGGCACGAGTGGCGGCACCGGCCGATTCTCGTCGCGGCGCCGGCCCAGCGGCCAACCGGCGTGTGGCCCGCCGGTAGGGTGCGGGCATGATCGACTACGAAGTCCGAGGCCACGTCGCCGTCGTCACCATCAACCGGCCCGAGGCCCGCAACGCCGTCAACGGCGAGGTGGCCAACGGCATCGAGGCCGCCATCGACCGCCTCGAGGCCGACGACGACGTCTGGACGGCCGTGCTCAGGGGTGAGGGCTCGGTGTTCTGCGCCGGCGCCGACCTCAAGGCCATCAACGCGGGACGAGGCGGCGAGCTCATGACCGCCCGCGGCGGCTTCGCCGGCATCGTCCAGCGCGAGCGCACCAAGCCGATCATCGCCGCCGTGGACGGCCCCGCCCTCGCCGGCGGCACCGAGATCGTGCTCGCTTGCGACCTCGTCGTGGCCTCGACCGCCTCCCGGTTCGGCATCCCCGAGGTCAAGCGGTCGTTGGTCGCGGCCGGTGGTGGGCTCTGGCGCCTTCCGCGGAAGCTCCCGGTGAACCTCGCCATGGAGCTCACGCTGACCGGCGACCCCATCGAGGCCGACCGAGCCTTCCAGTTCGGGCTGGTGAACGACCTGTGCGAGCCGGGGGAGGCCCTGGACCGGGCACTGGCGCTCGCCGATCGGATCGCGGTCAATGCGCCGCTCGCCGTCCGCGAGAGCCGGCGCATCCTCCTTCAGTACGAGGAGCTGGATCTCGACACCTGTGTCGACCAATCGAACGGTGCGATCATGACGCTGGGCTCGACCGCCGACTTCTCCGAGGGCCTGATGGCCTTCATCGAGAAGCGCTCCCCGAGTTGGCAGGGCAAGTAGCGCCGAGGGACTGGGTCCGGCGGGGCCCTCAGACGATGGTGGTCAAGAGGTCGTGGTCGTGCAGGAACTCGGCCAGGCCGGGGGCGAGGTTCAGCTCGGCCACGTCCCACAGGGGCACCCAGCGCGCCTCGGTGGCGTCGTCGCCGGCCACGGGCTCCGCGGCATCGAGGAGCGTCACCGCGAAGTCCAGGATGACCGCGTGGTGCTCGTCGTCGATGCGCTCCGCCCAGCCCACGAGCTCGCCACAGACCCCCTCGATCCCCGTCTCCTCGAGCAGCTCACGCACGACCGCCTCTTGTACCGTCTCGCCCGCTTCGATGCGCCCTCCTGGCACGGACCAGGTGCCCGCCGCCGGCCCGTGGCCCCGTCGCACCAGCAGGAGCCGCTCGTCGTCGATGACGATGGCTCCGACGCAGGCCTCAGGGCGCATCGTCGACGTCGAGGTCGTCCGCCGGCACGGCGCCGTCCACCGGTGCGTCCTCGGCGGTGAAGGCCCGGTGCACCACGATGGCTCGGGCCACCAACCCGAAGGTCTCGAAGAAGTTCTTGGTGGGCCGGTTGCCGGGCAGCGCCACCGAATCGACGCCGAAGCAGCCCTGCTCCTCGCACCAGTCGACCAAGAGGTCCATCATCGCCTCCCCCACGCCCACACCACGGAAGTCGGGCTCGACGAAGAGGTCGCCGATCACCCCGAGGCGACCCCCGTCCCGCAGCTCGTTGAATCGGGCCACCCCGTAGCCCACGACCGCCTCCTCCACGGCGCCCACGACGACGAGGTGATCGTGGTCGGTGAGCGCGCTGCGCAGAGCGTCCTCCACGGGCTCTGCCCGCCCGGCGGTGCGGGCCCACACGTCGCCACCTTTGGTCGGGCGCAGCTCCTCGATGGCCTCGCGGGCCAGCTCCACCAACCGGTCGAGGTCGGTGGCGTTGGCGACGCGGGCGGTTTCCATCCGGTCAGGATGCCTGAAGCTGGGCGATCTTGTTCAGGATGGTCTGGCGGCCACGGGTCTCGCGCTCGTAGGCCCGCACGGCTTCCAGTTCGTCGGGGCCCAGCCCCTCGAGGCGGGGCATGACCTGGAAGGCCGACAGGGTGTCGTAGCCCGGGATGGCGAGCTCACTGCCGTCCGTTCGCTCCTCGGACTCCGGGACGAGGTGGAGATCGACCGGCTCACCAGCGTCGAGGTCGACGTCCACGACGATGGGATCAGCCGCCTCCGGGTCGTCGTCCTGGGGACGGAAGCCGGCGATGTTGATGAGCCCGAGGACCAGACCCTGCGCGTCCGCCAACGTGCGAGCGGCCCGCTCTTCGCCTCGGCGGACGGCGAACTTCCCTACGACCCGGGTGAACTGGACCTGGCGGCGTCCACGGTCGACGAGGTCGGGGAAGAGGCGCCGACCCTCGAGGGCGAGTCCCAGCGGTGCGTACACCGCTACGTCGGCCACCCTGGCCGCGATCGGGCGCTCGTCGGCCATGATCTCAGACGCAGTCCAGGCAGAGCTGGTTGGCCTCGTCGGCCAGCTGGCTGGGGTGCTTCACGAGGAAGCAGGACTGGCACACGAACTCACCGGGACGCTTGGGCTGGATGCGCCCTCCACCCTCGCCGCCGTCGGCCTCCGGCGCCACCTGCTCCTCCTCTTCGTCGTCGTCCTCGTCGTCCGAGGCGGCGATGCGGTCTTTCAGGATGGCATCGAGATCGGCCTCGACGTCATCGGGGTCGGGCTCGTCGTCCTCCTCTTCTTCGGACTCGGCCTTGGTCGAAGGTGCCGGCTTCTCGAGCACGTCATCCTCGTCGACGACGACCACGTCGTCGTCGAGGTCGTCGGCCCCGACGAGGTCCTCGGCGACCAGGTCGTCCTCGACCAGGTCGTCCTCGACCAGGTCCTCCTCGAGGTCCTCGGCGATGAAGTCCTCGTCCTCAATGATCTCGTCTACGTCGTCAGCCATGTCGTCCTAGCAGGGATTCGGCGCCACGCCATCGGAAGATGTCGCGGCGGGGATGATAGGCACACCGTGCACCGGTCGCGCGCGTCGTGTGCGATGCCGTCGGGGCCCGGTCGGGGTCGGCGCCGCCATGGTGGTCAAATTCGGCCGAGGCGGCGCTCCTCGGCGCGGCGCTCGGACTGGAGCCGCTCGAGTTCGGCCTCTTCGGAATGGTCGACGAAGCGCATCATCTCGGCGATGGCGTGGTGACCTGCCTCCTCCGCGATGAGTCGATGCATCTCCTGGCCGACCAGCCGGTAGGCGGGGTGGCCCTGGGGCGTCGTGCGCAGCTCGATGAGGTGCATGGCGGCCCGGGCGTTGAGGTTGATCATGAAGCGGACCTTGTAGGCCAGCGAGACCGCGTACGAGGCCTGGTCCGGGAAGGGGCCGGCGAGCTCGCCGTAGAGCGCCGCCGAACGTTCCATGGCCTCGTCGAAGTGGTGGCCGGCGCCGGCGTCGTCGACCGCTCCCGGACGCGTGTAGCCGTGGTGGGGCGTGAGGCGCTGCCACTCGATGGTGAGCATGCGGTGGCGCTGGAGGTCCCGGAAGGCCCCGTAGTCAGCCAGCACGTCGAAGCGGTAGAAGGGACGCTCGAGGGCGCGACCAGGCTTGTGGCGCCGGTTGGCCCGCTCCCCCACGTACGCCCGAACGACCGCCAGGCGCTCCTCTGCGCCGAGCGAGCGGACCCGCTGTTCGATCTGGGTCTCGGGCAGGTCGACGTGCGAGTACAGCATCGACGCCACCAGCTTCACCTCGGCGTCGGGATCGAAGTCGGTGAGCGTGACCACCGGCGCCGGGTCGACCGCCGTGCCTTCCGGGAAGAGGCGCCCGGCGAGGTCCTCCATGGCGTCGTGGGTGGACGACAGGTAGCGGCTCCACGCCACCCCGCGGTCGTCGAGGTCGACACGCTTCAGGAACGAAGGGATCACCTTGCGCAGCTCGGTGAGCATCATGTCGGCGTAGGAGCGGGCCTCGGGCAACGGATGCGAGCGCATGCGCAACAGGAGCTGCTCGTAGGCCTGACCCGTGCCGTAGATGCCCACGTTCGACAGCGACGCGGCGGGCAGGATGCCGCGCAGGGCGTCGAAGGCCTTGGCCCGCACCGCCTGGCGGTACACGAAGTCGGAGTCGTCGGGGTCCTTCGGGTACTGGTCGCGGAACCAGTCCTGGAGGACCGGCAGCAGCTCACCGTAGGTGTCGAAGAGCCGGTCCATGTCGCCCACGTAGCGGGTGCCCAGCGACGAGCCGAGCACCTCGGGATCGCGGTAGAAGCGATACCGACCGCCGATGCGGGCGTCGTACGCGATGTAGCGGGTGGACTGCTCGAGGTAGGCCATGAGGCGCCCCCACTCGAGCACCTTGGTGAGCAGGTTCGAGGCCTGTTCGCAAGCGAGGTGAACGCCACCGAGCTGGGCCACCGAGTCGTCGCCGTAGTCGAAGAACACCCGGTCGTAGAGGTCCTCGGCCCGCTTGAGGCCGACGGTGGCGTCGATGGAGATGTCACCGCTGATGTCGAGGTCGCCGACGAACTCGTCGAGGAAGAGCCGGCGCAGGCTCTTCGGCGAGCGCGAGTAGCGGGCGAACAGCGCGCCCTTGACCACCTCGGGCAGGTTGACGAGCGCGAACACGGGTCCGTCGAGGTTCGTGAAGTAGCGCCGAAGGATGTCGGCCTCTTCGGGCTCGTAGTCCTCGGCGACGTACACGCTCACGCGGGATCCTGCTCCCAGGGGGGTCGCTCCACGACGGCTGAGGTTACGGCGCGCGCCGGTCCGGGGCGGGTATCCCCCGCGAGCGACCTCAAGCGCCGTGCGCGGCGGCGAACTCGGCCTTGGCCGCGTCGACCAGCCCCGGCTGCAACCAGAGGTCGACGACGGTCATCGCCATGGCCTTGGCGCCGTCGAGGACGGCCTTGTCCCCCGCCTCGGACGCTGCGTAGGCGGTGAACTCCGGCGAGTGGATGGAGACGTTGGGCGGCGAGACCCCGATCATCGGGTGGATCGACGGCACCAGGTGGCTGACGTTGCCCATGTCCGTGCTCCCGACCACACCCGGCACGTCGGCGGGGTCCAGCAGGGTTCGTCCCGTGGCCGCGGCGTTGGCCGTGTACAGGTCGACCAGGGTGGCGTTGTCGGCCATGTCCGCGTAGGCGGGGTACTCCCACTGGTAGGTCATCGTGCAGCCGGCGGCGTCGGCACCGGCCTGAAGGCAGGCGAGGACCCGCTCCTTGAGGGGCTCGAGGGTGCGCAGCGAGCGCGAGCGCACGTACCAGTGGGCAGCCGCTTCCTTCGGCACGATGTTCGGCTTGTCCCCGGCCTTGGTGAACACGCCGTGGACGCGCTCGTCGGGGCGGATGTGCTGGCGGAGGGCGGCGACGTTCACGTAGCCGAGCACGGCGGCATCGAGGGCATTGCGGCCCCGGTGGGGGTAGGCGGCGGCGTGGGCGGCCACCCCCTCGTACGCCACGAGGATCTGCTGGATGGCGATGGCGTTCATGGCGATCAGGTCGCCGCCGGCGGGGTGGACCATCATCGCCGCGTCGATGCCCTCGAAGGCCCCCTCGTCGGCCATCAAGACCTTGCCGCCGCCGCCCTCCTCGGCGGGGGTGCCCATGATGACCACCCGCCCGCCGAGCTCGTCGGCGAGCGTCGCCGCGGCGAGGCCCGCACCGAGGCCCGCCGTACCGATGATGTTGTGGCCGCACGCGTGGCCCACCCCGGGAAGCGCGTCGTACTCGCACAGCACGGCGATGGTCGGGCCACGCGACCCGGCCCGCGCCACGAACGCGGTCTCGAGGCCGTACGCGTGGCGCTGCACCTCGAGGCCGTCCGCTTCGAGGATGCCCGTGAGCAGTTCGTGGGCGAAGCGCTCCTCGAACGCCAGTTCGGGATGCTCGTGCAGCCGGTGTGACGCGTCGATCAGCAGGTCGGCCCGCCGATCGATCTCCGCCGCGATGCGTTCTTTCGCCGTGGCCAGGTCCATGCGGCGCACCCTAGCGAGCGCCGGTCAGACGACGACGGTGAGGGCGTCGGCCTCGATGCGCACCGAGAGCACCCGGGCAGTGCCCGCGAGGCGCTCCCCGTCGAGCCATACGGCCGTGCGCGGCGGCAGGTCGATCTGGGACGCGGCCACCCGCCGCTCGACGATGTCCTGGTGAGGCACGTGGCTTCCCTGGGGCAGCCGCCGCCACGCCTTGGTGCGGTCCCTCAGCGACAGGTCGGCGGTGAGGAGGTCCAGGCGGCCGTCGTTGGGGTGGGAGCGAGGGGCGACGTTCCACGAGCCGAGCCATTGGGCGTTCATCGCCGCGATGACGGGGCCCCGCCACCACGAGCGCCGGGCGACCAGGTGGGCCACGAACCAGTGCTGGCGGCCGTCCACGAGCACCGAGCCCAGGTCCACGACGGCCCGGGTCGCGTCGTTCGAGCGCAGGCGGTCCTCGTCGCCGCGTCCCCCAAGGGTGCGGCACAGGTCGCCACCGAGCAGCCCGAGGGGTGGTGGCTCCTCCCCCGCCCGCCGGGCGCGCTCGACGACGGCCCGGGCCTCGGCGTCCGAGTGGACGGCGACCCCGTCCTCGGGCAGCGGCCCCGCAGAGCCCCAGGGCTCGCCCCGGCGGATGGTCACGGGGGCGCCACCTCCCCGACCACCGACGACGCCGACACCACACCACGGAAGAGCTCTTCCGCGGCCGCACGGGCGGTGCGGGCCGTGTCCGGATCGGGCGCCACCTCACCCACTTGGCGGAGGAGGTCGATCAGTTGCTTGGCGTTGCGCACGAAGTCACCGCCCGAGAGACCCTCGTCCTCCAGCACCTCTTCGAGGTTCTCGCCCGCCGCCCAGGCGTGGGCCAAGGCGAAGAAGCCCGGCTCGGGTGGCCGGGTGAGGGGCAGCGCGGCCCGGTCCTCCGCGGCGTTCAGCGACGAGCCGAGGCGCTCGACGGCATGGAAGCGCTGTCGCACCTTGGCCGACGGGAACCACGGTGGCGGCGCGGGTGCCGGGCTGCGGTGCTCGTAGGTGAAGCACGACACGAGACCGGCCAGCGAGGCGGGGTCGAGGCCGTCGAGCAGACCGTCGGCGAGGCTCTCCGCGATGAGCAGGTCGCACTCGTGGTAGATCCGGGCCAGCACCTCGCCGCGCCAGGTCAGGGACCAGCCTGCGAGGTGGCCTCGGTCCTCGAGGACGCCGAGCACCCGGTCGAACTGCCGGGCAAGCGACTCGGTGCGCCCGAGCACCTGACGTTCGAGGTCGCTGACCTCATGGGCGAGCCGGTCCGCGCGTCTGGCGGCGGCAAGGTGGGTCTCGACGTCAGGGCACGAGGCCACGGGGTGGTCGATCGCCGCAGGCGCGTCCTCGCCGTTCGCGGCATCGGGTCGGCGGGAGCCGCGCGGCGACCCCGTGGTCCGTCGCAGCCGTTCGACGGCCGCCCGGCGGAACTTGTCGTTGTTGGGGGCGTAGGGCTCGGGCAGTTCGACGCGCGCCAGCGGCACCGGCGCGTCACGGAAGTCGGCGGCCCCGAGGGTGAGCACCTTGCGGTTGGTGGTGATCGCACGCACCCGCACCGCCCCACGCTGGCGGTGGGCCACCGACAGCACGAGGACGCGCTCCTGCCCGTCGGCGGGGACCACGTCGCCGGGCTGCAAGCCGGCCAGGGCGGCCTCGATCACGCCCCTCGGGGCGACCCTCCGGCGGGATTCGCGGTTCGGGAGGAGGGACCGGTAGTCGTCCACGTCGCCCCGCTCGCAGGTCGCCGCCTCCCGCTGCTCGCCGAGCGCCACTCGGCGGGTGGCGAGACGGCGCTCGAGACGCACGACGTCCCGGTCGGCGCGGTACTGGGCGAAGGACAGGTTCAACAGGTGGTGGGCCTGGTCGGGCGGGTACCGGTGCACGAGGTTGGCGGCCATGTTGTAGGTGGGACGGAACGCCGACGACAGCTCGAAGGTGCGGCTGGCGGCGAGGCCAGCGACCTGGCCGAAGGTCGTGAAGGGTGACCACAACACGATGGCGTGGCCGATGGGATCGATCCCCCGGCGCCCGGCTCGGCCGGTGATCTGTGTGTACTGCCCCGGCGTCAGCAGCTCGTGGTGGTCCCCGGTGAACTTCGAGAGCTTCTCGATCACCACCGTCCGGGCCGGCATGTTGATGCCGAGGGCCAGGGTCTCGGTGGCGAACACCACCTTCACCAGCCCCTCCACGAAGCAGGCCTCGACCGCCTCCTTGAACGGCGGCACCATGCCGGCGTGGTGGGCGGCGATGCCGGCCTCCAGACCGGCGCGGAACCGGGCGTAGCCGAGCACCTCCAGGTCGTCGTCGCTGAGGGGCGCCATGCGCTGGTCGACGATCTCGGTGATGCGTTCGCGCTCGGGGCCGGTCGTCAGGCGCATCCCGGCGTCGAGGAGCTGCTTGGCAGCGTCATCGCAGGCGTTGCGGCTGAAGATGAAGTAGATGGCGGGCGGTAGCTCGCGGGCCACCAGCTCGTCGATCACCTCGAGACGGCGCGGGGTGTACCAGCGCCGGCGCGGGCGGCCCCGTTGCGGGCCGGGGCGGCGTCGCTCGACGTCGAAGCGCTCGCCCTCGGGATTGGGGCGGCCGTCCACCAGGGTCGGGACCAGGGTGAGTGACGACGACTCGCGGTCGCCGACCAGGAAGAGGTTGGCCAGCTCGACTGGTCGCTCGTGCTCGATGACCGTCGTCGTCGGGCCCCGGATGGTGGCGATCCAGTCGGCCAGTTCGTGGGCGTTGGAGACGGTGGCCGAGAGGCACACGAGGCGCACCTCGGGGGGCAGGTGGATCATCACCTCCTCCCACACCGGGCCGCGGTAGGCGTCCTGGAGGTAGTGGACCTCATCGAGGACGACGAAGCGGAGGCGGTCAAGGGCGGGTGACGCCCCGTAGATCATGTTGCGCAACACCTCGGTGGTCATGACCACGATCGGCGCGGCGCCGTTGACCGAGTTGTCGCCGGTCAGCAGGCCGACGACGTCGGCGCCGTGGCGGCGGGCCAGGTCGGCGTACTTCTGGTTCGACAGGGCCTTGATCGGCGTGGTGTAGAAGACACGAGAGCCGTCACCTCGGGCCAGCGCCGTGGCCACGGCGTGTTCGGCCACCACCGTCTTGCCCGACCCCGTGGGTGCGGCCACCAGTACCGACTGGCCGGCATCGATGGCATCGATGGCCTCCCGTTGGAAGGGGTCGAGCTCGAACTCGTAGGGC
>CAYYDZ010000044.1:9789-15085 GCA_964470715.1 uncultured Microthrixaceae bacterium
ATCGATGGCATCGATGGCCTCCCGTTGGAAGGGGTCGAGCTCGAACTCGTAGGGCCTGGGGCGCCCGGAAGGGCCGCCCGTCGCGTCAGCCACGTCAGGCGGCAGCCGCCGCGTCCGCCTTGTCGCGCCGCTTGCGCATCAGCTTCCCGATCAGGATGGCGGCTTCGTAGAACAGGATCATCGGAACCGACAGCACGATCTGGCTGTACGGGTCGCCGCTCGGTGTGAGCACGGCCACCGCAACGAAGATGATCACGATGGCCCACCGCCGGCCCGCCGCCAGCTGCTCGGGGGTGAGAAGACCCGCCATCTGGGCGAAGATCAAGAGGATCGGGAACTCGAAGCCGATTCCGAACGCCAGCATCATGTAGATGATCAGCGTCAGGTACTTGGCCGGTGAGTAGATCTCCTGGAGCTCGGTCCCACCGATGTCGATCAGGAAGTCGAGGGCCTTCGGCAGCGTCCAGAAGGCCAGGGCGGCGCCCATGGCGAACAGGGTCACCGCCGACACGACGAAGGGGATGGCGTAGCGCTTCTCGTGCTTGTACAGCCCGGGGGTGATGAAGCGCCAGAGCTGCCACAGGATGACGGGCATGGCCAGCGCGATGCCACCGTAGCCCGACACCTGGAGGCGGACCTTGAAGCCTTCGAGGGGGTCGGTGACGTACAGACCGCAATCGCCGCCACGGATGTCGCAGTACGGCCGCACGAGGAACTCGAGGATCTGGTTGTAGAAGATCCAGCAGATGGCGCCACCCAGGACCACCGCCACCACGCACCTGAACAGCCGCGAACGCAGCTCGGCGAGGTGCTCGACCAGGGTCATGCGGGTGTGCTCGACCTCGCCACCTTCCTCGTCGTCGAGGTCGGTCTCCGCGTCGGTCACATCGGCCACGGCGGTCGCTCAGGCCTCGTCGTCGTCGGCGCTGATGGTCGTGCGCTCGGTTTCGTCCAGGCTCGCCGCGGGTTCGTCCACCGCGGTGTCCTCACGCTCGGTGCTGTCCGCGTCGATCACGGTGGGCCCGCCCGGCGACTGCGGCTTCTCCGCCGGCGGCTTCTTCGGCGCCATGGTCACCGGCTCGTCCATGGCCGTCTTGAGCTCCTGTTGGAAGCCGTCGGCGATGCGGCGGAACTCGCCGAGGAAGTGCCCGACCTGGCGGGCGGCCTGGGGCAGTTTGTTGGGGCCGAGCACGAGCAGAGCGACGAGCAGGATGACCAGGAGCTCGGCGCCGCCGATGTTGAACACGAGGAAACCCTACCGGTGCGAACGGGCGGCAGCGGCGGCGCGAGCGGCGTCGATCCGGGCCTGCACCGGGCCCAACGTCGTGCGCACGTCGGCCAGCGCGGCGATCTGCCGCTGGAGGTCCCGACGGGCCGACTCGAGTGAGGCGATGGCGCCCAGGGTGAGGAGCGAGCCCACGATCAGCACCAGAGGGACCGCCAGCCACGCCACGGCGGCAGGTTAGTGAGCGTCAGGGGTGCGACGCCACGGGCTACCGGTCGGTGTCGGTGGCGGCGTCCGAAGTGAGCGCGTGGAACCAGTCGTCGTCGCCCTGGAGCAGGTCGTGGAAGTCGAGGAGGTCGTCGTGGGTGATGGGTGCGCCGGTGCCGCGCTCGGCGAGCTCGGCGGGGAGGGGGTTCGTCGCCTGCTCCACCCCGGATGCGAGGAGGAGGTCGACGGTGCGGGGCTCAGCCGACTTGACCACCGTCACCAGGCAACCCGGGCAGCGGAAGGAGTAGGTGCCGGAGCCGTCCGCTCCACTGATGCGCACCTGCACATCCGCTGTCGTGAATTCCACATCGCCACAATCGGGGCAGCTGGCCCGGATGGTTGCCATCGTCTCGCCCTCCTCTCTCAACTCCCCCGAGCCATCGGCACGGCAGCCACACCCCTTGAGCGGGACTTCCGAACAACCGGGTGTCTCCGCGGGCCGTGCGACAATCGGGGCATGGCCACGCGCCTCCCCTCACTTCGACCAGAGCCGATCGGTTTTGCTCATCGCGGTGGCCGAGCGCACGCACCTGAGAACACCTTGGATGCCTTCTCCTTGGCACTGCGGCTCGGCGCCACGGGTCTCGAGTCGGATGCCTGGCTGACCGCCGACGGCCATGTCGCCCTCGACCACGACGGCGTGGTCGGTCGCCTGCGCCGCCGGACGTTGTCGCTCATCGAGCGCCACCGGCTGCCCGATCACATCCCCACCCTCTCCGAGCTGTACCAGGCCTGCGGGACCCAGTTCGAGCTGTCGCTCGACGTGAAGGACCCTGAGGCGGTGCCCGCGATCATCGAGGCGGCCCGCTCGGTGGGCGGCGGCGCCCTGAGCCGCCTGTGGCTCTGTCACCCCGACTGGGAGCGGGTCGCCACGTGGCGCCCGCTGGCGCCCGAGGTGCGCCTGGTCGACTCCACCCGCCTACGGCGCATCAAGGAAGGCCCGGAACGCCGGGCGGCGGCGCTGGCCGAGGCGGGCATCGACGCCATCAACCTCCACCACCGCGACTGGACCGGTGGGCTGACCACCCTGTTCCACCGCTTCGATCGCTACTGCCTGGGATGGGACGCCCAGCACGATCGCCCCCTGTCCGCCCTCCTCGACATGGGCATCGATGGCGTGTTCTCGGACCACGTCGACCGCATGGTGGACGCCCTCGACGCCGCACGGGGCTGATCCGGTGGGTCAGAGCAAGGAGATGTCACCGAGCGGCCACACCCGGAAGAACGCCCGGCCCACGATGGTGTCCTCCTCGATGGGGCCGAAGAAACGGCTGTCGCGAGAGTCGCCACGGTTGTCACCCATCATGAACAAGTGCCCCTCGGGAACCTCGATCGGGTCGAAGTCGCCGGTGGTCACCCCATCATCGAGGTAGGGCTCGTCGAGGGGCTCGCCGTTGATGAGGACCTGGCCGTTCTGGCCCTGGACCGTGTCGCCGGGCAGGCCGACGACCCGCTTGATGAGGTCGGTGATCCCGCTGTCGGCCTCGCCCGCCGGACGTTCGAACACGATGATGTCGCCCCGGTTCACGTCGTGGAAGTCGTAGCTCAGCTTGTTGACGAGCACTCGGTCGCCGATGTTCAGGGTCGACACCATCGACGACGACGGGATGAAGAATGCCTGGAGAAGGAAGGTCTTGATGACCAGGGCGATGAGGAGTGCGCCGACCACGACGACCACCCACTCGACGAGGCTGCGTAGGCCAGAGGCACCTGAGGAGGTATCGGGAGGCTCGACCGGGGTGCCGGGGTCGTCGAGACCGAGGAGGGGGACATCATGGCTGGACACGTCGTTGGCAGGCTACTGCATGGCTCCTTCGATGCCGTAGCGCCGCAGCACGCGAGACGCGGCGGCGGCCCGCACCCCGGGTCCACCGAGGCGGTCATCGACCTCCACCACGGTGGCGTCGGGACCGAGGCTCAACAGCAGGCGCTCCAGCCAAGGTCGGGCGGTGACCGTCAGCGTGATGCGCAGGCGGCCGTCCCCGAGGGCCTCGAGGTCCTCGTAGGGGTAGTGCTCGGCCACCCATCGGGCGTCGCTCTCGAGATCGAGCACGACCCGCGGGGCGTCGGGGCCTGGATGGAACGTGCCGGCCCGGTCGGTGGGCGGCGGCGGCTCGAAGCCCACGTCCAACGCCTCGGCCCCGCTGATGCGGTCGACGCGGAAGATCCGCTCGCCCTCGGCGCGGTGACACCACGCTGCGACGTACCAGCGGCCCTGGTCGGCGAAGACCTGGTAAGGGTCGATCTCGCGAGTGGTCTGCTCGTCGCGCGCGAACGAGTAGTACTCGATGGCCACCCTGCGCCGCTCACGGGCGGCGGTGCGCAGGCGCTCGAGCAGTTCGGGGGCGACCTCGGCCGCCAGGCGGACATCGACCGCACCGTCGTCCGTGATCCCGAGCGAGCGGGCCAGCTTCGCCAGGCCCCGCGCCAACGACCCGTCGGCATCGACCCCGGGTGAGCCCACCATCGAGCGCCCGGCGGCGACGAGGGCGAGGCCTTCCTCGGGGGTGAGTCGCAAGGGACGGCCGAACGGCTGAGCCAGGTGGAGCCACACACAGCCATCCTCCAGCACGACGTCGATGAGGGCATCGGGGCTGAAGGGGTGAACCCCCACGAACTGGAGCAGGTCAAAGGCGCCGAGCAGGTCCGGCTCGTCGATGGCGAAGCGCGAGCACACCTCCGCCACCGTGGCGCCAGGGTGGTCCACGATCCACGGGACGATGGACAGCAGCCGCTGGAGACGCGTGCTCGCCGCCATGCGCGTCATGGGCCTTCGACCTGGGAGCGGAGCCAGGACACGAGGTCTTCACGCAACTCGGCGGGCCCCAGCACCTCGGCGTGGTCGAGGTAGCCGAGCACGAGCGAGCGGAAGCCGGCCCGGTTGGTCACCGGCACCGTGAACACCAATGCGCCGTCGGGGCGTTCTTCCACCGAGGCCGACGCACCGAGCTCATGACGGGCCAACGTGGCCCGACTGGCATCGACGAGCAGGTGCGCCACCACGGGCTCCCCCTCCCCCAGCTGCCAGGCGGCTCGCTCGACCCCGGGCACGGCACCTTCGGGGCGCTCGAACGAGCGCGGTGGGCCCGAGGTGAGCTGGTCGTCGATTCGGTCGAAGCGGAAGTTGCGCTCCTCGCCACGGTGGTGGTCGAAACCGCTGAGATACCAGCGACCGAGCTGGAAGTCCAGTCGGTACGGGTCGACGGCGCGGACCTCACCCCGGTAGGCGAAGCGGACGGAACGACGCTCGGCCACTGCCTGGAAGGCCGTTGCCAGGTTGGCGTCGGTGGGCAACTGGCCGAGCTTCTCGACCTCGGGGGCGGCCGCCGGGTCGGCCTCCACGCCTCCGAGCTTCCAGAGCCCTCCCAGGCCGTGCGCACCGTCGAGGTGCACGGCGGTGGCGGCGAGGTTGAGGGCAGCGAGCTCGTCGGCCTCGAGGCCCGGATCGCGCAGGTAGTACTCGTCGCGGGGTATGCGGTAGCCGGTGAGGGGAGGATCGCTGCCCGGGACGGTCTCGACTCGCAGCGGGACGCCCATCTCCCGCAGGTCGTCCTTGTCCCGCTCGAAGGCGCGACGGAAGGTGGCGCCGCTCTCGGCCGGGTACCCGGGCACTCGCTCGTGGATCTCCTCCGCGCTCATGGCCCGAGGCGTCTCCAACAGGGCGGCGATGAGGTTCAGCAACCGTTCGAGCTTGTCCATTCGCTATGCACCTCCTTCGTCGGTGCCCCTTCGGGATCCAGTTCGCCTGTGGCGCGGCTTCGCTCCGCTGCGCAACGTCACCACCCCGTCGGCGCCCCTTCGGGA
>CAYYDZ010000044.1:15185-19327 GCA_964470715.1 uncultured Microthrixaceae bacterium
GGCGCGGCTTCGCTCCGCTGCGCAACGTCACCACCCCGTCGGCGCCCCTTCGGGATCCGGTCCGACGGTGGGTCACCTGAGCAGCTGGGCGGCAAGGGTCCCGGCGGCGCCGGCGGCCTGGAAGAAGGCCCGGTCCTCGTCGGGTCCCCGGCCCATCGTGGTGACCCGCAGCCCCCGGGCCGCGAGCAGCGCCGGCGTGTCGGGCTCGCCCACCTCGACGGCGTCCACCCGTCCCCGAGCCCCGAGGAGCGGGTGCGCCGCCACCGTCACGGGGGCGTGGACGAGGTCGAGCACGGTGCGGGAGTGGTGGCTGACCCCCCGGTGGCGCTCGCGATGGTCGCCTTCGGAGACCCGTAGGCACATCACCGGGCGGCCGCCGAGGGCGGCGGCGGTGTCGAGGATGGTGGCGACCTCGACCGCGGTGGTGCCAAGGGTCGTGTCGGTGCCCACCACCCCGGGGCCCATGGACACCACCACGACGTCGGCGTGGAGCTGGTGGCGGGCGAGGGCCAGCGCCGAGGGGATGGTGACGGCCTCGAGATCGCCACCGAAGGCGTGTCCGGCGGTGACGGTGGCGTCGAGCAGCCCCTGCTCCCGCAGGTTGGCGACCAGGTCGGAGAACACCAGGGGCAGCGAGGCGCCGTCGGTCATGACGTAGACGAGCCGCGCCGTCGGGTCGGCCGCCTTGAGCGCGACGGCGACGCACGGGACCTGGCTGTGGACGCTGCACACGACGACGGGCAGGCCGTCGAGCTCCGTGGGCAGGTCGTCCAGGTGCTCCTCGGCCGAACCGGTGTCGGCCTGGAGGCTCGTGTAGCGCAGCTTCATGATGTGGCCCGGCCCCTTGCGCCGCCAGGAGCGTCGGGTCAGGTTCCAGTGCACGACGTGCCAGCCGCCGGTGCCGAGGCCCCACTCGACGGCCGTGGTGTTGCAGACGACCTCGTCCCCCACCGCCACGTCGCCGATGAGGCCGGTCAGCACGTAGGCCTTGGCGGGACCACCGTCCTCGGAGACCTCCGGGTCGGCCTCGAGGTCCACGAGGACCCGCTGGAGGCCTTCACGCTGGAAGAGGATCTCGACCACCCGGCCGCTGCGGAACGAGGGCACGGCCGCTCAGAGGGAGGCGATCAGCTTCTCGACGCGCTCGTCGCGCGACTTGAAGGGGTCCTTGCACAGCACCGTTCGCTGTGCCTGGTCGTTCAGCTTCAGGTGCACCCAGTCCACCGTGTAGTCCCGCTTGCGCTCCTTGGCCCTGCGGATGAACTCGCCGCGCAGGCGGGCCCGCGTGGTCTGCGGCGGCTGGTCGATGGCGAGGTCGATCTCCTCGTCGGTGCAGATCCGATCGACCATGCCGCGCTGCTGCATCCGGTAGAACAGCCCCCGGTCGCGGTTCACGTCGTGGTACTGGAGGTCCATCAGGGCGACCTTGGGGTCGGTGAGGGCGAGGCCGTGGCGCTCGCGGTAGGCCTCGATCAGGTTGTGCTTGATGACCCAGTCGCACTCCCGGTCGAGCGAGAGCGGGTCCTTCTCGATGCCGGTGAGGCAGTGCTCCCACATGTCGAGGGCCTGCTGCTCCAGTGGGTTGAGACCCTTGGTGTCCGCGTAGCGCAGGGCCCGATTGAGGTACTCGGACTGGATCTCGAGGGCACTGGCCTCGCGGCCGTTGGCGAGGCGCACCCGCCGCGTGCAGGTCATGTCGTGGCTGATCTCACGGATGGCCCGGATGGGGTTCTCGAGGGTCATGTCCCGGAAGGTGACCATGCGGTCCTCGAGCATGCGCAACAGGATGCTGGTGGTGCCGATCTTCACGAAGTTGGCGTACTCGCTCATGTTCGAGTCGCCCACGATCACGTGGAGGCGGCGGTAGCGCTCGGCGTCGGCGTGGGGCTCGTCGCGGGTGTTGATGATCGGCCGGGAGCGGGTGGTGGCGCTGGAGACGCCCTCCCAGATGTGCTCGGCGCGTTGGCTGATGCAGTACATCGCCCCGCGGGCGGTCTGGAGCACCTTGCCGGCGCCGGCGAAGATCTGGCGGCTCACGAAGAACGGGATCAGCACCTCGACGTAGTGGCTGAAGTCGTCCTGACGGCTGGTCAGGTAGTTCTCGTGACAGCCGTAGGAGTTGCCCGCCGAGTCGGTGTTGTTCTTGAACAGGTAGATGACTCCTCGGATGCCCTCCTCGCGGAGGCGCTGCTCGGCGCTGGCGAGGAGCTGCTCGAGGATGCGCTCCCCCGCCTTGTCGTGCACGACGAGGTCGTAGATCGAGTCGCACTCGGGGGTGGCGTACTCGGGGTGCGAGCCCACGTCGAGGTAGAGGCGGGCGCCGTTGGCCAGGAAGACGTTGCTGCTCCGGCCCCACGAGACGACCCGGCGGAACAGGTAGCGGGCGACCTCGTCCGGGCTGAGCCGCCGCTGGCCGCGCAGGGTGCAGGTGACGCCGTATTCGTTCTCGAGACCGAAGATCCGGCGGTCCATCCGGCCAACCTACACAGGCCCCGGCCGTTCGCAGGGGCCATGTCGTCGGGGATCAGGCCAGCAGTTCGGCCAGTTCGGCGTCCTCGATGCGCCGGAAGGCCCGTCGGCCGTTGCTGCGGGCCAGCACCGCGACCTCGAGGTCGTCGGCCAAGAGGGTGCGGTCGGGCCCACCGATGGCCTTGGCCGCCGCCTTCAGGGCGTCGGCCAGCGAGAGCCCCTCGCCCCAGGCCTCGCCGAGACGCTTGGCGATGGCCTCGGCCTCGCCGCCGAGCACGGTGAAGTCGGACTCGTCGACCACGGTGCCGTCGTAGAGGATGTGGAAGAGCCGGTCGCCGTCGGTCGTGTGGCCGACCTCCGCCACGAGGATCTCCACCTCCATCGGCTTCATCTCGTTGGTGAAGATCTGGCCGAGGATCTGCGCGTACTGGTTGGCGAGGCTGCGGGCGTCGACGTCGGCGCGGCTGAACGAGTAGCCCTTGAGGTCGGCGTGGCGGACGCCGGCGATGCGCAGGGAGTCGAACTCGTTGTACTTGCCGACACCGGCGAAGGCGATGCGGTCGTAGATCTCGCTCGTCTTGCGCAGGGTGTTCGACGGGTTCTCGGCGCAGATCAAGATGCCGTCGTCGTAGACCACGGCGGCGAGGCTGCGCCCCCGGGCGATGCCCTTGCGGGCGTAGTCGGCCCGGTCCTTCATCACCTGCTCGGGCGCGACGTAGAAGGGCATGCTCATGTCGCCTGCACCTCCTCCGTCGGTGCCCCTTCGGGATCCGGTTCGCTCATCGCGGCTGCTCCGCACCGCTCCGCAACGTCATGGTTCACGGATTCACCTCCGGGTCGGTACGGGGGCCTCGGGAGCTCGTCAGCTGGTCGACGAGGCCCCGGAAGCGCTGGGCGACCTCCGCCTCCTCGACGACCTCGAAGCCGCCGGCGGTGATGGTCGCGACGCTCGGGTAGATGGCCCGCACGAGGTCGGGGCCACCGGTGGCCGAGTCCTCGTCAGCGGCCTCGAACAGGGCCGAGATGACGAGGTCGATGACCTGCTCGCGGGTCAGGTCCGGGCGATAGCCCATCTTGACCACGGCGCCGGCATGGAGGCTGCCCGACCCCGTCGTGGCGTACTCGCTCTCCTCGTAGCGGCCGCCGGTGACGTCGTACTCGAAGAGGCGACCCTCCTGGCGGGCGGTGTCGTAGCCGGCGAAGAGGGGGACGACGGCGAAGCCCTGCATGGCTGCGGGCAAGTGGCCCCGCACCATCTGGGAGAGCTGGTTGGCCTTGCCCTCGAGGCTGATGGTGGTGCCCTCGACCTTCTCGTAGTGCTCGAGCTGGAGCTGGAACAGCTTCACCATCTCGATGGCCGGGCCCGCGGCGCCCGCGATGGCGACCCCCGAGTGGCGGTCGGCGGGGAAGACCTTGTCCATGTGGCGGTGGCTGATGAGGTTGCCCGAAGTGGCGCGCCGGTCACCGGCCATCACGACGCCGTCGGCGTAGCGCACCGCCACCACGGTGGTGCCGTGACTGAAGGTGAGCGGGTTCGCCGTGGCATCGGATCCGGAGGCGAAGCGGGGCTCGAGGCCCTGCGCTCGGAGGAGGTTGAGGAAGCTGGGCCCGGGGTCGTCCTCGACCGGGAAGTACGGGAGCGTCACGGCTCGGAGGCTATCGGCTCTCCGGAG
>CAYYDZ010000045.1:0-1084 GCA_964470715.1 uncultured Microthrixaceae bacterium
GCCACCAGGGCGGCCACCACCGCGACGGTGGCGCCGAGGAGCACCCAGCGCCGCCGGTGGTGGTGCCGGCGGGGTGGGGGGGCCGTCAGCGGCTCAGCGGGTGGTTCCACGACTGGAGGACCTGTCGGTAGTTGGAGCGTTCGAAGGCCGACGGGTCGTCGGCGTTGCGGTGGCTGACCGAGCCTCGCAGCTGGGCCACGCTCTCGTAGCCGTGGGCTTCGAGCCAGGTCAGCAACTCGCGCAGCATGGCCTCCAGTCGGCGAGGGCCCTGGCGGAGCAGGGCAGAGGTCGTCATGGCCACATCGGCGCCGACGAGCAGGGCCTTCGCCGCGTCCCGGCCCGAATGCACCCCCGAGGTGGCCGCGATGCTCACACCGGTGCCGAGCTGGGGGCGCAGCATGGCGATCCAGCGCAGCGGCAGGCGCAGCTCGCCGGGGGACGAGAGCTCGAGGCGGGGGACGACGTCGAGGGTCTCGAGGTCCACGTCGGGCTGGTAGAAGCGGTTGAACAGCACGAGCCCGTCGGCGCCGGCCTCGACCGCGGCCGCGGCGAAGTGCCCGAACGACGAGTAGTAGGGGCTGAGCTTCACCGCCAGGGGCAGGGTGATGGCGGCGCGCACCTCCCGGATGAGAGCGAGGTCGCGCGCTTCGACCGCGGCGGCGTCCACGGTCGGGTCGGCCGCGACCCGGTAGAGGTTCAGCTCCAGGGCGTCGGCGCCCGCGTCCTCGAGCAGCTCGGCGTAGCGCACCCAGCCGCCCCCCGTCGCCGCGTTCAGGCTGGCGATGACGGGCGCCTCGGTCAGCTCCTTGGCCTCGGCCAGGTGGCCGATGTAGCGATCGAAGGCGGTGTCGAGGCGAGGGATGGCGGGGAAGTAGTCGAAGGCCTCGGCCGACTGGCCCGAGCCCTGCTCGAGTGCCTGGTTGAGCTCCAGCTCCTCCTCCAGGACCTCCTCCTCGAACAGCGACGGCAGGACGATGGCGCCCGCGCCCGCCGCGTCGATCTGGCGCAGCGTGGTGGCGTCGCCGGTCAGGGGGCTGGAGGAGGCCACGATGGGCGACCTCAGGTCGAAACCCAGGTAGCTCGT
>CAYYDZ010000045.1:1184-16769 GCA_964470715.1 uncultured Microthrixaceae bacterium
GGGGGCTGGAGGAGGCCACGATGGGCGACCTCAGGTCGAAACCCAGGTAGCTCGTGTGCAGGTTGACGCTCATCGCCTTGTACCTCCTTCGTCGGTACCCCTTCGGGACCCGGTTCGCCGGTGTCGCTGCTCCGCTCCGCTGCGCAGCCTCATGATCCGGCTCCTTCGTCGTCGTGGTGGGAGTGGTGCTGGTGGTGCGGGTAGCCGGCGTCGGTCTCGACCTCGGGCTGGACGTCCGGGTCGGGCTCGTGGGGGATGGTCCGCTCGATGGCGGCGAGCTGCTCGTAGAGGTGCCAGCGCTCGTCCACCTCCGCCTGGGCGAGGGCCTGGAGGTGCTCGGCGTTGTCGGGATGCGTGCGCTCGAGCACGGCGAAGCGGGTCTCCGTGCCGGCGAAGGCCCGCACCGGGATGGTGGGTCGCTTCGAGTCGAGCCGGAACGGGTGGCCGCCGTCCTCCCGGCTGGGCTGGAACCGGTAGAGCGGCCAGTAGCCGCTCTTCACGGCGTCGTGCTGGTGGGACATCGACTTCGACATGTCGATGCCGTGGGCGATGCAGGTGCTGTAGGCGATGACCAGCGACGGCCCGGGCCAGGCGGCCGCTTCCAGGAGCGCTTTGGTGGCCTGGCGGTCGTTGGCGCCCATCGAGACCTGGGCGACGTAGACGTTGCCGTAGGCGCGGGCGATGGCCCCGAGGTCCTTCTTGCCGGTGGCCTTGCCCGACGCCGCGAACTTCGCCACTGCGCCGAGCGGCGTCGACTTGGACGCCTGCCCGCCGGTGTTCGAGTACACCTCGGTGTCGAGTACGAGCACGTTCACGTCCCGCCCGGAGGCGAGGACGTGGTCGAGCCCGCCGAAGCCGATGTCGTAGGCCCAGCCGTCGCCGCCCACGATCCACACCGACTGGTCCGCGAGGGCGTCGACCACGGCGAGGAGGTGGTGGGCGTCGGCGTCGCCGGCGTCGGCGACGGGCCCGAGGAGGGCCTTGGCCTGCGCGACCCGGCCACGCTGGGCGGCGATGCCCGCTTCATCCGCCTGGACGGCATCCAGCAGGGCCGTGACGAGGTCGGCGCCGAGGGTCGACGCGAGCCGCGCGGCGAGCATCCGCGCCTGGCCGATCTGGGCGTCGAGGCCGAGGCGCAGGCCGAGGCCGAACTCGGCGTTGTCCTCGAACAGCGAGTTCGCCCAAGCCGGTCCGCGGCCGTCGGCGTTGGTCGTCCACGGGGTGGTGGGCAGGTTGCCGCCGTAGATCGACGAGCAGCCCGTGGCGTTGGCCACGAGCATGCGGTCGCCGAACAGCTGGCTCAGCAGCTTCAGGTAGGGCGTCTCGCCGCAACCGGCGCAGGCGCCGGAGAACTCGAACAGGGGCTCGAGGACCTGGGAGCCCTTGGCGGTGTCGTGGGCCAGCAACGAGCGGTCGAGGGGGGCGATCGAGGCGAAGAAGTCCCAACGCGTGCGCTCGGCCTCACGGTGGTCGAGCGCGGGTGCCATGTCGATGGCCTTGTGCCTGGCCTCGGTCTTGTCCTTGGCGGGGCAGACGTCGACGCAGACGCCGCAGCCGGTGCAGTCGTCGGGGGCGACCTGGACGGTGAGGCGGTGGTCGGGCAGGTCGTGCGAGCGGAACGCCTTCGAGAGGAACGAGTCCGGCGCGCCGTCGAGGGCCTCGGGGGCGAACACCTTGACCCGGATGGCGGCGTGGGGGCAGACCACCGCGCACTTGGCGCAGTCGATGCAGATCTCGGGGTCCCAGATGGGCAGCTCGGTGGCGATGGCCCGCTTCTCGTACTTGGCCGTGCCGGTGGGGAAGGTGCCGTCGACGGGAAGGGCGCTCACGGGCAGGAGGTCGCCGTCGCCGGCGAGCAGGCGGGCGGTGACCCGCTGGACGAAGTCGGGGGCCTCGGCGCCGATCGCCGAGACGGCGGCGGGGGCCGCCACCAGGCCGATCTCGGCGGGCACCGGGACCTTCGACAGCTCGGCGAGGGAGCGGTCGACGGCGGCGAAGTTGCGCTCGACCATGCTGCGGCCCCGCCGGCCGTAGGTGGCCTCGATCGACGCCTTGATCTGGGCGATGGCGTCCTCGGGTGGGAGCACGTCGGCGAGCTGGAAGAAGCAGGGCTGCATCACGGTGTTGATGCGGGTGCCCATGCCCTCCTCACGGGCCACCTTGTAGGCGTCGATCACCCACAGGTCGATGCCCTTGGCGAGCAGCTGCTCCTGGATGGTGCGGGGCAGGTGCGGCCACACCTCGTCCGCCGGGTACGGGGAGTTGACCAGCAGGGTGGCGCCGTCCCGGGCCCGGTCGAGCACGCGCATCGGCTCGAGCAGGCCGAACTGGTGGCAGGCCACGAGGTCGGCGTCCTCGATGAGGTAGGTCGAGCCGATGGGCTCGGGCCCGAAGCGCAGGTGCGACACGGTCGACGAGCCGGACTTCTTCGAGTCGAACTCGAAGTAGCCCTGCGACCACAGGTCGGTGTGCTCGCCGATGATCTTGACCGACGACTTGGTCGCCCCCACGGTGCCGTCGGCACCGAGGCCGTAGAAGAGCGCCTGGACCTCGCCGGCGGGACGCGGCACCCGGAAGGCGTCGTCCACCGCCAGGCTGAGGTGGGTGACGTCGTCGACGATGCCGACGGTGAAGTGCGCCTTGGGCGCGGCGGCTGTCAGCTCGTCGAACACCGCCTTGGCATGGGCGGGACGGAACTCCTTCGATGCCAGGCCGTAGCGGCCGCCGATCACCCGAGGGGTGGGGCCGGTGAATCGGGGCTCGTCCGACTGGCGGTCCTCGTGGAGCGCGGTGAGCACGTCCTGGTAGAGCGGCTCGCCCTGTGCGCCCGGCTCCTTGGTGCGGTCGAGCACGGCGATGGACCGCACCGTCGGGGGCAGGGCGGTGAGGAGGTCGGCGGCGGGGAAGGGGCGGTACAGGCGCACGGTGACGACGCCGACCCGCTCGCCGGCGGCGCAGAGGGCGTCGACCGCTTCGCGGACGGTGCTCGACGCAGAACCCATCACCACCACGACCCGGTCGGCGTCGGCCGCGCCGTGGTACTCGACCAGGCCGTAGCGGCGGCCGGTGCGCTCGGCGAGCACGTCCATGGCGTCCCGAACGACCTCGGGCACGGCCCGGTGGAACGGGTTCGACGCCTCCCGGCCCTGGAAGAACACGTCGGGGTTCTGGGCGGAGCCGCGCAGCACCGGGGCGTCCGGGGTGAGGGCGCGGCCGCGGAAGGCGACGACGTCCTCATCGGCGACGAGGGCCCGCAGGTCATCGTCGGAGAGGAGGGCCACGGGGTCGATCTCGTGCGACGTGCGGAAGCCGTCGAAGAAGTGCAGGAAGGGGACCCTCGAGGCGAGGGTGGCGGCGTGCGCCACCGCGGCGAGGTCGTGGGCCTCCTGGGGTGATCCCGACGACAGCAGGGCCCACCCGGTGGTGCGGGCGTGCATCACGTCGCTGTGGTCGCCGAAGATCGACAGGGCGTGGGTGGCGATCGTCCGGGCGGCGACGTGGATGACCGTCGGCGTCAGCTCGCCGGCGATCTTGAACATGTTCGGGATCATCAGCAGAAGCCCCTGGGAGGCCGTGAAGGTGGTGCCCAGCGCCCCGCGCTGGAGCGCGCCGTGCAGCGTGCCCGCGGCGCCGGCCTCGGATTGGAGCTCGAGGACCTCGGGGACGAGGCCCCACAGGTTCGGGCGGGACGCCGCGGCCCAGTCGTCGGCCAGCTCGCCCATCTTCGTTGCGGGGGTGATGGGGTAGATGGCCATCACCTCGCTCAGGGCGTACGCCACAAGTGCTGCAGCCTCGTTGCCGTCGATGCAGGTTCGCCCAGCCTGGGCCAGGGGGGTCTCGATCGTCATCCGCGCGAGCATTCCGCACCGCGGCCGTGCCGAGCAGGGCCAAACGTCCCGAGGATGGCGACATCGGCGAGAAGGTGACCTTGGACCCTTGGAGAGGGTCCACGAGCGCACCATGATCCAACCCGTGGGGAGCATCGATGACTCGGGGGTCGAGGAGTTCGAGCACCGCCTCGGCGCGTCCGACTCGGTCCTCTGGGACATCGAGAAGGACCCGGTCCTGCGCTCGACGATCACCGCGGTCGCACTGCTCGACCGGGTGCCCGACTGGGAGCGTCTGCAACGCCGTCTCGAGCACGGTTCCCACCTCGTGCCCAGGCTGCGCCAGAAGGTGGTCGTGCCGCCGCTGCGCGTCGGTGCTCCCCGGTGGATCGACGACCCCCGCTTCGATCTCGACTACCACCTGCGCCGGGTGGGGGCCCACGAGGCGCCGTCGGGCGCCGACCCGCTGCGGGCCGCCCTCGACGTGGCCCAGGCACTGTCCCTGGCGCCGTTCGACCGGGCGCGTCCCTTGTGGGAGTTCACCCTGGTCGAGGGCCTCCCGGGCGGCCAGGCCGCGTTCGTGCAGAAGGTGCACCACACGGTCACCGACGGCGTGGGTGGGGTCCGCCTCGCGCTGATGCTCGTCGACGATGCCGCCGACACCCCTGAGCCGGAGTCCCGGGACCACCCTCGCCCCGGGCCCACGCCGAGCGCGCGGTCGTTGTTCGCCGGTGGGCTGTCCGAGACCGTGCGCGATGCCGCCCGCAACGCCGCCCGGGTGCCCGGCGCCGCCCTCACCGGGCTCCGTGGCTTCGCCCAGGAGCCGGTGGGCTCGATGCGCGACGCCGCCCGGCTCGGCGGGTCCGTGACGAAGCTGCTCCGCCCGGTGACCGAGCCCTGCTCGCCCATCATGCGTGAGCGCAGCCTCGCCCGCCGCTTCGAGGCGTTCGAGGTCCCCTTCGACGACCTGCGTGCCGCGGGCCACGTCGTGGGCGGCCACGCCAACGACGCCTTCCTCGCGGCGGTGGTGGGTGGCCTGGCGGAGTACCACCGCCTCCACGACGCTCCGCTCCGGGAGCTTCGCTTCACGATGCCGATCAACGTGCGCCACGAGGGCGACCCCATGGGCGGGAACCGCTTCGTTCCCGCCCGTTTCGCCGTGCCGGCCTACGTCACCGACCCCGAGGCCCGCATGACGGTGGTCGGCCGGGTGGCGAACGAGTGGCGGAGCGAACCGTCGCTGGGTCTCACCGAGCCGCTGGCCACGGTGCTCGACCGCCTCCCGATCTCGGTCACGACCGCCCTGTTCGGTGGGATGCTGAAGGGGGTGGACGCCGTGGTGACCAACGTGCCGGGAGTTCCCGTGCGCCACTACCTCGCCGGCGCCGAGGTGCAGCGCGAGTGGGCCTTCGCGCCCCCGAGTGGCGCGGCCCTGAGCGTGGCCCTGTTGTCCCACGTCGGGGTGGGCTGTGTGGGCCTGACCATCGACACCGCATCGGTGCCCGACCCGGAAGTGCTGGCCGGTTGCCTCCGGCGCTCCTTCGAGGAGACGCTGGCCGTCGGGCGCGGGTAGGGGAGGGCGACATGGACCGACTGAGCCCACTGGACGCCGAGTTCCTCCACCTCGAGGACGGTGTGGCCCACATGCACATCGCGGGCCTGTCCGTGTTCGAGGGCCCGGCCCCCGAGGCCGAGGACCTGATCGCGCTCCTCACCGCGAAGCTGCACCTGATCCCGCGCTACCGCCAGCGGGTGCTCGCCGTGCCCCTCGAGCTCGGACGGCCGGTGTGGGTCGACGCCCGCGACTTCGACGTGCGCGACCACGTGGGCGCGCTCGACCTCCCCGCCCCCGGCGACGACGCGGCGTTGTGTGGGCTCATGGCCGAGTGCATGTCCCGGCCCCTCGATCGTGAGCGGCCGCTGTGGGAGACCCTCCTCGTGCGCGGCCTCGCCGACGATCGCTGGGCGCTCATCTTCAAGGTCCACCACGCCATGGTCGACGGCATCTCGGGGGTGGGCCTGCTCACGGTCCTGCTCGACCTCGAACGTGACGTCGACCTGCCGGCGGCGCCCGAGTGGCGGCCTGAGCCGGAGCCGTCGGGGGTGTCGCGGGTCCTCGACGCTTGGACCGGTGCGGCCGGTGACGCTCTGCACCTCGCCGGCCAAGTCCCGGGCGCGGTCGTGCGCGACCCGATCGGCGCGCTCCGCTCGATCACCGACACCGGCGAGGGCCTCATCGGCTTCACCCGGCACCTCGGCACCACCCCGCCCCTCTCCATCGAGGGGCCCATCGGCGCCGACCGCTCCTGGGCGCACTCCGAGGCCTCGCTGGCCGAGGTGAAGGCCATCGGCAAGGCGGTGGGTGGCACCGTGAACGACGTGGTGCTGGCCGCGGTCAGCGGCGGCTACCGCGCCTTGCTCCTCGCCCGAGGTGAGGATCCCGACCGCGCCGTCGTCACCACCCTGGTGCCGGTGTCCGTGCGCGCCCGGGACGGCGAAGGGGTCCCCGACAACCGCGTGTCGGCCCTGCTGCTCGAGCTGCCCGTGGATCTCGCCGACCCCGTCGAGCGCGTCGAGCGCGTGTGCGCCGACATGGCCGCGCTCAAGGGCTCGCACATGGCGGACGCCGGCGAGACCGTCACCACCCTCGGTGCCCTCGCGCCGCCGATGCTCCTCGGCACGGTCAGCCGCCTGGCCACACGTCTCATGCACCGCCTGCCGCAGCGCTCGGTCAACACCGTGACCACCAACGTGCCTGGCCCGCAGTTCCCGCTGTACTGCCTCGGCCGGGAGATGCTCGAGTACCGACCCTTCGTGCCCATCAGCCACGGCGTCCGCGTGGGCACGGCCATCCTGTCCTACAACGGTCGCCTGTCGTTCGGGATCACCGGGGACAGGGCAACGGCCCCCGACGTCGACGTACTGGCGTCGGCCATCGGTCGAGGTGTGGCCGAGTTGGGCGAGCGGGCGCGGGACCTTCGGCCCTAGGAGATGGTGACCTTCGGCCGGATCATGGGGGCATGAGGTCAGATCCCGGTCAGGCGCTGGTCGGTGGCCACGCGGATGCTGAGTTCCCGGAGACCATCCAGCTCTGCGACTACGTGGATCGGGCCTTCGAGGAGATCGTGGCGGAGTTCGAGTCGCCCGACGCCCAGGGGCTGTTCGAGCGCACGCTGTCCAGCGTCACCGGCCTTCCCGCGCAGGTGCGGCGCACCCAGAGCGCGGTGGTCAGCCGTCACGTCGCTCGCTTCCCGATGGCTTGGCGGGCAGGGGAATTCAAGGGGAGTGCCACCCTCACCACCATCGTCCTGCACGGCGGCAACCATCCGATCACCGAGCTGCTCATGCGGGTGGAGGCGCCCGAGGACGCGGCGGCCGCCGGCTTGGAGGAAGCGGTGACCATCCGCCTGGTGCGGGACTTCCTCGAGGTGCTCACCCGCGAGCTGGCCGTCGTGATCGACGCCGCCGTGCCCGCGGGCGCGGGGCACGACGCTCCGGGGGCCGACCGGGCCTGAGCCTCGAGTGGCGAGGTGAAGGTTCTGGGCGGACGGTCGGCTCCCGGATGGGTCCCCGGATGAGGTCGCCGAAATGACACCGGCGTAACTGTCAGACCTGCGTTGCACGATGTGATCCGGCGATCGGCCCCGTGGTGGGGGCCGGGGAGGAGCACACACGATGCAAGCACAGGCGCAAGACGATCGGGTGAGGGTCGCGGCCCTCATGGCCCGCATGGCTGCGGGCGATCAGGGCGCGGTGTTCGAGCTCTACGACGACTGCGGCGCCCGGTTGGCCGCCGTGATGCGCGCGCACCTGGCGGCGGTCGGGGTCCGCGACGCCCCCCGCGAGGAGGTCGACGGGCTGGTGATGGACGCCTGCCTCGAGCTCTTCGCCTGCAGCGGGGCCTGGCGGCCCGACGGTGGGGCACTGCCCTGGACCTGGGCGGCGGCCCGGCTGCGGGGTCTCGCCGCCCGCTGGGTGGGTGTTCACGCCGACGAGCTCGACGAGGCCGCGTTCGACGCCGCGTCCGGGGCGGTGGGTCCCGCCCCGTGGTCGGGCGATGAGGGCTCGGCCTACGAGGTCCTTCGCGAGGCGAGCCGCCACCACGGCCTTGCCGCGCTCCTGCTCGATGGCCTGGGTCTCGTGGGTTCACCCCGGGACCAGGCCATCGTGCTCGAGTTGCGCCTCCAGGCTGATCTCGGCGACCCCTCGCCGTCGCACACCGTGGCCGTCGGCCTGGGCTCCAGCCCGGACGCCGTGCGCCAGGTCAGCAGCCGGATGCGCCGCCGTCTGCGCCGGTTGGCCGACACCGACGAGCGCTTCGCTCCGCTGGCCGGCCTTCCGCTCGTCGCATGACCCCTCGCTCTCGCCGGCGCGCCGAGGCCGAGGCCGCCGCTCGCCAGCGCCACCCGTCCTCCCGCCCATGGCGCACCGACCACGACGGCTTCGCGGCACGACTGGCCGCCCACCTCGAGGCCCAGGGCTGGTCCGCATCAGCGGCGAGGGCCTCGGCCGAGTCTGCCCGCGCCGCCGCTCGTCGCTGACCCCGGTCGGTGAGCGGTCGGTTGGGTCGTCTCGGCGCAAGCTGGCAGGATGGCCCCGATCATGGGTTCATCGCTGCGAGACATCCCGGGAGCAGGCTCCTCCGGCCGGCGCCGCGGCGACCGGAAGGCCAGCGGTCCCGTCCGGACGCCCCACGTGCCCGTCGCCCGCCAGCCCGGGGGTGGCGCTCCTCGCAAGACCGGGCCGGGTCGTCGACGGAGCTTCAGCAGCCGTCAGTCGGTCGACCGGGTGAACCTCGTTCTCGGACTGGCCTTCGCGGCCCTGGCGGTGTTCGGCCTGGTCTGGCTCTGGAACATGAACCAGGTGTCGGTCAGCGCCACCGGCGTCCAGCAGGGGGCCACCATCACCCCCCAACAGGCCGTGGGCCTCACCATCGAGATCGACGTCTCGCCGGCCACCCGGCTGGGGTCGGCCGTGCTGACCTTCGACGGCGAGGACGTCACCGACGACGGCAACGTCGAGGTCACCGACAACGGCTTCGTCTGGCACTCGCCACCCGCGGTGGGCCTCGAGAACGGCGAGCACACCATCGGCCTCGAGGTCAAGCGGGTGATCAAGGGTTCCTACGACTGGGACCTGACCTTCGAGGTCGCGCCCGCCTCCTGAGGCCCGCCGTCGGCCACCTACGGCTGGGGCACCTCGATGCTGGCCATGTCCTCGGCCAGGGTGGCGCGGGCGAAGTCGGCGGTGGTGGTGCGCGCCCGCTCCTTGGTCTCGGCGAACGCACCCGTGCGCAGCTCGCCCAGGCGGGCGGCCTCGGCGGTGGCGGCGGCGACGAGCTCGTCGGCGGGCACGACCTGGTCGAGGTAGCCGACCGCGGCCGCTTCCTCGGGGCCGTAGAGCTGGGCGCCCATGGTGGCGTAGGTGAAGGCGGTGGGCAGCAGGCGGTCACGGGCGAGCTCGACCGCGAAGATCGGCAGCTGCATGCCGATGGCGACCTCGTTGAGGCCGATCTTGAACTCGCCGGCCGCGCCGATGCGGACGTCGCCGGCCAGCAGGATCAGGGCGCCGGCGGCCAGGGCATGGCCGGTGCAGGCCACCACGAGGGGGCGGGGGAGCAGGTAGAGGCGCAAGAGCAGCTCGGCGCCGGCGGTGACCAGCCCCTGCATCTCCTCCGTGCCGGCGGTCATGGTCGGCAGGTGGAACCCGGCCGAGAAGCGCCCCTCGCGGCCCACGATGACCACGGCCCGGGCCTCGGCCTCGGCCCGATCGAGCGCGGCGTGGAGCTCGTCGACGAGATCGTGGGAGATCGCGTTGGCCTTGCCGTCGTCGAGGCCGATCACCGCCACCGACCCGTTGAGTTCGTAGGAGACCACTGCTGTCGTCATGGCGGGCACGCTACCGCTCGCCGGTGCGTGGGCTGGACGGGCCCCCTGGGCGAAGATGAGTAGGTGCTACTCAGGACGGGCGGACGTGGGCGTGGTGGGCTGTGGTCGATGAAGCGCACCGCCCTGCTCGTTTGGGCCCTTGTCGTGCTGGCCTCCGGTTGCGGTCTCCAGGACGGCGAGCTCGCCTTCATGTCCTCGCCCCGCGGCAGCCATCTCGAGTCCCTGACCTTCCGCCTCACCCTCCAGCCCAGCGGAGACCTGCGGGTGCGCATGGGTGCCGAGTTCCTCGACGACGGGGGCGGGATCCTGCCCATCCCCAAGCCGCTCCTCGGCGGCGTGGACGATCTCCGGGTGGACGGCCGGCCGGCCCAGGGCTCCTCCGAGTTCGAGACGGTGAACGTGCCCGTCACGGGCCAGGAGGCCGTGGCCACCTTCACCATCACCGGTGCGGTGAAGGCGGGGGATGACATCACCACCATCAACACCCCGCTGGTCGCCGAACCCAGCGACGCCTCCCGCCAGGATCCGCCTGTCGACGTGAGCGGCGTGCTCGTCCTTCCCGAGGGGACGCCCGCCGCGGACATCGACTTCCACTGGATCAACGGCCTGGACCAGGACGTCTCGGTGAAGCCGGCCAAGGTGCGCTTCACCGGCCGGTCGCCCATCTGGACCGCCTCGGACCTCCTCGTGGGGCTGCCCCCGGGCCTGGCCCCCGGCCTCGCCGGCGACTTCGGCGCGGTGACCAGCGCCTCGGCGTTCCAGAGCGAGGTGCGCACCGCGGATGCCAACAGCGAGTCGCTGGAGAGCACCCTCGACAGCCAGGACCTCCAGAAGCGGCTGATCTCGTGGATCCTCGTCGGCGTCGGCGCCGGCGTGTGTCTGTTGATGGTCGTGCAGTGGTACCGCCTCCAGACCTCGGACCGGCGGGCCCGCGAGCGCTACCAGGCCACCTTCCCCGACCACGTCGCCGATCCGCCCGACACCCTCGACCCGGCGGTCGTGGGCCTCTTGTTGGCCGACGGACGCAAGCTCGACCAGGACGCGGTGGCGGGCACCGTCCTCGACCTCGCCCACCGTCGCGTCATCAGCATCGACGGCTACGGGCCCGACCGCTGGGTGCTCAAGGTGCCCTCGGCGGCGCGCGGCAACCTGCCCGCGGAACAGATCGTCCTCGACGCGCTCCGGGCGCAGAACCCGACCGGCGAGATCACCGGCCCCCCGCTGTGGACCGACAAGAGCCCGTCCTGGTGGCGGGGGTACCGGGCCGCGGTGTTCAAGCGGGCCAAGGACCTCGACCTCGTGCGCCGCCGGTTCCGCATCCTCTACGTCGGGCCCTTCGCCGCCGGCATCGTGTGCGCCACCTGGCCCCTGTGGGCCACCCAGAGCACGATCTGGATCGTGCCGGTGGCGTCGATCGCCCTCGGTCTGGTCTTCGCCCTCCCCCTCGGCGGCGGCTTCGAGCCGACGCTCAAGGGCGTGAAGGCGGCCGGATACTGGAAGGCCTTCGGTCGCTACACCGCCGACCAGGGCCACTGGGAGGACGTGGGTCCCGCCGGCGTCACCGTGTGGGGCCCGTACCTGGCCTACGGCACGGTGCTCGGCACCTGCGAGCTCGCCACCGAACAGCTGGCACCTCGGGGCGGCCGGGAGCGCGCCGGACGCAGCGAGGCCCAGGACCAGGTCGACGCCGAGGAGCTCGCCGGCCCCGTGTGAGTCAGGGCCGGGACCGCTCGACGAGGTCGCGGAACAGGCCGAGCTGCTCGGGGCGGTGGCGCAGCAGCTCGGGGTGCCACTGGACCGCGAGGAAGTGGTCCGAGCCTTCGAGCTCGATGGCCTCGACGACCCCGTCGGCGCTGGTGGCCACGGCCCGCACCCCGGGCCCCAGGGCGTCGATCCCCTGGTGGTGCAGCGAGTTCACCTCCGCCTCACCGTGGCCCAGCAGGGCCGCCAGGCGCGTGCCCGGCTCGACGAGCACGGTGTGGGCGGTGTCGGCTGCGAGGTGCTCGGCCTCGTGGCCCTCGACGTGCTGGGAGAGCGTGCCGCCGAACACCACGTTGGCGACCTGGAGGCCCCGGCAGACGCCGAGGGTGGGGATCTCGCGTTCGACGATCATGCGCATGACGCAGGTGTCCCAGGCGTCGCGCTCGGCGTCGGTGTACTTCGTGCGGTCGTCGGCGTCGGCGCCGTAGGCCGCCGGGTGGACGTCACCGCCGCCGGTGAGCACCACACCGTCGACGAGGTCGAGCAGGGCCTCGAACACCTCTTGGCCGGCCTCGGACTCGTCGTTGAGGGGGAGCAGGATGGGTAGGCCGCCGGCGTCGATCACCGAGCGCACGTAGTCGTGGGAGTAGGTGTCGCAGCGCTCGGCGACGCCCTCGTAGTCCACGTCCCGTGGCCAGGACGTGATCCCGATGCGGGGTCGGCTCGTCACCCGCCCGAAACTACCGGTTCACCAGGGCGATCTCCCGGGGAGGGGCCCACCGGGAGACCGCCCTGAGGTGATCCGGTGCTTCGATTGCCGCGCCTGGCCGGCAGGTCAGGCCGCCAGCAGGTCGAGGACCGGGGCGTTGTACTCGGTGGTGGAACCGGGCATCTTCCCCGATTCGATGCTGATGGCGCCCTGGCCGGCGAGCTCGACCTGGTAGGTGTTGCTCATCGCTCCCACCTTGATGGGGGTGCGGTGCACGTGGATCTGGTCACGGTCCCAGACCCGCAGGGGGTCCTTCACCTTGATGCCGGTGCCGCGGGGCTTGTAGTCGAAGACGTACACCCGGTCGGCGGTGACCGCGACCACGAAGCTCTGGGGCAGGTTGTCGGTCTTGCCCTTCTCCATGCCGCGCTTGATCATCCCGGCGAGGGGGGAGACCTTGCCCAGGCCGAACGAGCCCATCGTGCCGGCCCGGGAGAAGACGCCGACGGCCAGCAGGTCGCCGTGCACGTGAGGGGCGACCTCCATCATCCAGCGCTCGCGGTACGCCTCGTACTTGTCGGTGCGGCTCATGCTTGCCGCCATTCCCGCTCGGCGCGTTCCTCGCGCATCCCGTTGATCCCGCCCCAGACGAGCATGATGCCGGCGCCCCCGGACAGGTAGCCGAGGGCCCTGGCGAGGAAGAACGGGGTGGTCACCCACAGCACGGCGAAGATGCCGCACAGCAGGAGGAGCCCGATGCCGGCGGCGAGGGCCGGACCGGGGCGGTTGTACCAGGCCACCGTGGCGGCGGCCGGGTTGGTGGTGGTTGGTGTGTCCATGTACCCAGGGGACCACCCGGCGACCCCGAGGGTCATGAGTAGCACCTACTCAACTCCTCAGGTGGGTGCGGCGACCTACTCACCGCCGCATTCGCGGGTGGCGTCGAAGATCGGGACCTTGCCCCTTCCAAGTGGCGCCGACATCGCCGAATCTGATGGGATCGATCTATGAGGGGAATGGCTGATGAGTCAAGCCACGGAAACCACCGAAGAGGGCGCAACGGCGACCGCAGGGGGGTTCGGCCTCACGACCGCCACCGCGCTCATCGTCGGGAGCATCATCGGCGTCGGGATCTTCAACCTGCCGACATCGTTGGCCGGGTACGGCCCCATCACCCTGGTGTCCCTGGGGCTCACCACCGTCGGCGCCCTGGCGCTGGCGCTGCTGTTCGCCGCGCTGTCCCGGCGCCTGCCCGCCGACGGCGGGCCCTACGCCTACGCGCGGGTCGCGTTCGGCAACGGCCTCGGCTTCGCCAACGCCTGGTCGTACTGGATCACGGCCTGGGCGGGCAACGCCGCCATCGCCGTCGGCTGGGTGCTCTACGTCGAGGAGTTCGTGAACACCGGCCACAACCGGCTGGCGTCGGTGGCGCTCGTGCTCGTCGGTCTCTGGATCCCGGCCATCATCAACCTCACCGGCGTCAAGAACATGGGCGCGGTCCAGGTGGTCACCACCGTCTTGAAGTTCGCGGCGCTGGCCTTCATGTCCACGGTCGGCCTCTTCTTCATCAAGTCGGCCAACTACACCCCCTGGAACGTGAGCGGGGAGAGCGCCATCGCCGCGATCGGCGGCGGCATGGCCATCGCCCTGTTCAGCTACCTCGGGGTCGAGGTCGCGGCCGTGGCGGCGGGCAAGGTGCGCGACCCCGATCGCAACATCTCCCTCTCGACGATCTTCGGGACGCTGGCGACCGCGGTCGTCTACCTGCTTTCGCTCACCGCGGTGTTCGGGATCCTCTCGAACGCCGTGCTCTCCGAGTCCACCGCGCCCTTCTCCGACGCCGCCGACGCGATCTTCGGGGGCACGTGGGCCGGCAACGTGATGGCCCTCGTCGTGATCATCTCCGGCTTCGGGGCCCTCAACGGCTGGACGATGATCTGCGCCGAGATGCCCTTGGCCGCCGCCAATGACGGGCTGTTCCCGCAACGGTTCAAGGGACTGTCGGCCAAGGGGGTGCCGGCGTTCGGCATCATCGCCTCGACCGCGCTGGCCTCGATCGCGATGGCAATCAACTACATCGGGTCCAACGGCGCCACCGTGTTCACGACCCTGGTGCTGATGACCGGGATCACGGCCGCCATCCCCTATGCGTTCTCGGCCCTCGCCCAGATCAAATGGCGCCTGGCCGATCACCGGGCGCTCGACGCGCCGCACTTCGTGCGGGACGTGGTGGTCGCCGTGGTGTCGCTGGTCTTCTCGGTGCTGTTCATCTGGTACTCCCGCTTCACCGGCGAGAGCTTCTGGGTCTACTGGGGGCCGTTCTTCCTCAGCGCCGGCGCACTGCTGCTCGGCATCCCCGTGTACCTCCGCATGCGCGACCGCATGACCCAGCCCGAACCCGTGCCGAAGTACCGGTCGCCGGCGTGAGGATCGTCGTCGCCCTCGGTGGCAACGCCCTGCTCCGGCGGGGCGAGGCCATGACCGTCGAGCACCAGCGGGCGAACGTCGCCGTCGCCTGCGAGCACCTCGCCGCCGTCGTGGCCGGCAACGAGGTCGTCATCTCGCACGGCAACGGCCCCCAGATCGGCCTGCTGGCCCTCGAAGCCGCCGCCTACGAGGAGGTGCCCGCCTATCCCCTCGACGTGCTCGGCGCGGAGAGCCAGGGGATGATCGGCTACCTCATCGAACAGGAGCTGGGGAACTGCCTGCCGCCGGATCAACCGCTGGCGACCCTGCTGACCATGATCCAGGTGGCTCCCGACGATCCGGCCTTCGGGGCGCCCAGCAAACCCATCGGCCCCCTCTACGACGAGGCCGAGGCCGAGGCGCTCGCGGCCGAACGCGGCTGGGCGTTCCGTCCCGACGGTGACCACCAGCGCCGCGTCGTGCCGTCGCCGAGCCCGCGCCGCATCTTCGAGGAGCGACCCATCCGGTGGTTGCTCGAGCGCGGTTGCGTGGTCATCTGCGCTGGCGGTGGCGGCATCCCGACCGCGTACGACGGCGCCCGCCACCTCGGGGGCATCGAGGCGGTGATCGACAAGGACCACGCCAGCAGCCTGCTCGCTCGAGACCTGGGCGCGGACGTGTTCGTCATGGCCACCGACGCGCCGGCGGCCTTCCTCGGGTTCGGCACCCCGGACCAGCGGGCCATCACCGCCGCCCACCCCGACGAGCTGCTCGCCCGCCACACCGACGCCTTCGCCGCAGGCTCGATGCTGCCCAAGGTGCAGGCCGCCGGCGACTTCGCCCGCTCCACCGGGCGACCCGCGATGATCGGCCAGCTCACCGACATCGAGGCCCTGGTGGCCGGTACCGCCGGGACCCGCATCGCCAACGACGTCGACGGGGTGGTCACGGTCCCCTCCCCGAGCACGGCGTCTTCGAACAAGGAGCACTGACATGGCATTCGGCGTCCATTCCGAGGTCGGCACCCTGCGCAAGGTGCTCGTCCACCGCCCCG
>CAYYDZ010000045.1:16869-19227 GCA_964470715.1 uncultured Microthrixaceae bacterium
TTCGGCGTCCATTCCGAGGTCGGCACCCTGCGCAAGGTGCTCGTCCACCGCCCCGGTCTCGAGCACACCCGCCTCACGCCGGCGAACGCCGAGGACCTGCTCTTCGACGACGTGTTGTGGGTGACCCAAGCCAAGCGCGAGCACGACGCCTTCTGTGAGGTGATGCGCGAGCGGGGGATCGAGGTGTTCGAGGCCGAGATCCTTCTCGCCGAGGCCCTCGCCAAGCCCGATGCCAAGGACTGGGTCGTGGCCAACATCCTCAACGAGCGCGAGGTCGGCATCGGGGTGGCCGAGCAGGCCCAGGCGTGGGTGGAGTCCGCCGAGCCCGCCGACGTGGCCGACTTCCTGATCGGGGGCATCACCCGCGACGACGTCAACGTCGAGCTGGGCCGGCTGTGGGACGCCGGCGATCCCCACACGTTGCTGCTGCCACCCCTTCCCAACTTCTTGTTCCAGCGAGACCCGTCCTGCTGGATCTTCGACGGGGTGACCATCAACCCCATGACCAAGCCGGCCCGCAAGCCCGAGTCGCTGATCATGGAGGCGATCTACTCGTTCCACCCCATGTTCACCGCCGAGGCCTTCCCCGTCTGGCTCGGCGGCGGCGGGGAGGACTGGGGGAGGGCCCACGTCGAGGGCGGCGACGTCCAGCCCATCGGCAACGGCACCGTCATGATCGGCATGGGCGAGCGCACCACCCCCCAGGCGGTGCTCCTCATCGCCCGGGCGCTGTTCCGGGCGGGGTCGGCCACCCAGGTCCTGGCGGTCCACCTGCCCAAGTCGCGCAGCTACATGCACCTCGACACCGTCATCACCATGTGCGACCGCGACCTCGTCACCCTCTTCCCATCGGTGGTCGAGCGGGCCCGCACGTGGAGCATCCGCCCTGGCGCCACGCCCGACGACCTGGTGACCGAAGAGCGCCCGGGCTCCCTCGTCGAGGCCATGGCTGAGGCCCTCGGCGTCAGCGAGCTGCGGGTCATCCCCACCGGGGGTGACTACTTCGAGGCCGAGCGCGAGCAGTGGGACGACGGCAACAACGTCGTCGCCCTGGAGCCTGGGGTGGTGGTGGCCTACGAGCGCAACACCGGCACCAACACCGCCCTGCGCAAGGCGGGCATCGAGGTCATCACCATCGAGGGGTTCGAGCTGGGACGGGGGCGCGGCGGGTCGCACTGCATGACCTGCCCCATCGAGCGCGACGCCGCGTTCTAGGCCGCCGCCATGTACAACCTGCGCAACCGCCACTTCCTCAAGGAGCTGGACTTCGAGCCGGAGGAGCTGCGGTTCCTGCTCCAGCTCGCCGAGTCGCTCAAGATCGCCAAGTACAACGGCACCGAGGTGCGCCACCTCGAGGGCAAGCAGCTCGCGCTGATCTTCGAGAAGACCTCGACGCGCACCCGCGCCGCGTTCGAGGTGGCGGCGCACGACCAGGGCGCCCACGTCACCTACCTGGATCCGACCGGCTCGCAGCTCGGCCACAAGGAGTCGATCGCCGACACCGGCCGGGTGCTCGGGCGCATGTACGACGCCATCGAGCTCCGCGGCCACGGCCAGGAGGAGATCGAGGAGCTCGCCCGATTTGCCGGCGTGCCCGTCTACAACGGCCTCACCGACGAGTGGCACCCCACCCAGATGCTCGCCGACTTCCTCACGATGCACGAGGCGTCGCACAAGCCCTACGAGCAGCTGCGCTACGCGTTCGTGGGGGACTGCCGGTTCAACATGGGCCGCTCGTTGCTGGTCATGGGCGCGCTCATGGGTGCCGACGTCCGCCTCGGTGGTCCCGCCGCCTTGCACCCACCGGACGACGTCGTGGCCACGGCGCGGGACGTGGCGGCCCGCACCGGCGCGACCATCACCATCACCGCGGATCCCGCCCAGGCCGTCGCCGGCGTCGACTTCGTGCACACCGACGTGTGGGTCTCGATGGGCGAGGACAAGTCGGTGTGGTTCGAGCGGGTCGAGCTGCTGCGTCCTTTCCAGGTGAACCGGGCGCTGCTCGACGCGACGGGGAACCCGAGGGTGCGGTTCCTGCACTGCTTGCCGGCCTTTCACGACCTGAACACGGTCGTCGGCCGCGAGGTGATGGAGGCGACGGGCATGACCGAGGGCCTCGAGGTCACCGACGAGGTGTTCGAGTCGCCGGCCAGCCTCGTGTTCGACCAGGCCGAGAACCGCCTGCACACCATCAAGGCCATCCTGGTGGCGACCCTCGGCTCGTAGCCGGCGGGACTGGCGCCCGGCGCCCGAACCCTTGCCGGCGTCCGGGTAGGTGGGTACCGTCGGCCCAGCAGCACTCGGGAGTTGCCGCTCCCCTCCGGGACGATCAACGGGACGGGACGGCCGACGATGTAC
>CAYYDZ010000046.1:0-2792 GCA_964470715.1 uncultured Microthrixaceae bacterium
CGCCCGCACCCGGGCCGCAGGTCAGCCGGCGGTGAGGCTGCCGTAGGTGATGCAGAGGCCGAGCACGTTGATCAGCACCAGGCCGGCCACCACGGCGATGGCAGCGACCGTCCGGACCGGGGTGCGGGTCACCGACACCGGGGCGGGCATGTACCAACCGGGCAGCAGTGTCGCGTGAGCGGACCCCTCGGGGTCGGCGACATAGGGAACCGCGTCCGCGGGCAGCGGCGCGTCCGGGTCGCCGGCGAGCGCGAGCGCGGTCAGCTCGTCGTCCGTGGGGAGGGTGGGCTCCTCCACCGTGTCCACCGTGCCCACGGTGTCGGCGGCGGGCTCAGCCATCGCCGCGCACCACCACCACGGGCACGGTGCTGTGCTGCACGACCTGCTGGCTGACCGAGCCGAGCAGGAGCCCTTCGAAGCCGCCCACGCCCCGGGCACCGACGACGAGGAGGTCGGCGCGGTCGCACGCCAGGAGGAGCGCGTGGGCGGGCAGGTCGCACGCGGCGGTGAGGCGAACCTCGACGCCGACGAGGGTCGAGTCGGCGCCCTGCACCGCTTCGACGAGGGCGGACAGCGCAGCGTCGGCCGCGGCCTGGTCGAAGTCGGGGGTGAACTCGCGACCCGTCAGCGGGGTCTGGTCGAGAAAGCTCCAGGCGGCCAAGACCTCGACCGGGTCACCGCGCAGTGCCCCCTCCCGGAGCGCCCAGGCGAGGGCCCGGCGGGAGCTCTCGGAGGCGTCCACGCCGACGACGATCAGTCCCATGCGGTCACCTTACGAGTCGAGGAGGGCGACGAAGCGCTCGGCGAAGAGGTACGCGTCCCCTGGCCAGCGGGCCGACAGGTAGCGGCCGTCCTCCACCACGAAGGCCGGCCCGTGGTCGTCGCGCGTCCCCCGTCGGACCAGCGTGCGGGGTCCCCGCTCGAATTGGCGGTCGGGGTCGTCCAGGCCGCCGCGCACCTCGTCCTCCACGTAGGCCGGGTAGGTGCGGTAGTACCGACCGCGGCGCCACGCGGTGGCGTAGAACGCCGTGCGTTCCAGGTACTTCGGCAGGCAGGTCGTACGTCGGTCCGCCAGCAGGGAGCGACCCTCGTCGTCCGTGGCACGGGCCAGGAGCAGGACCCCGTGGCAGATGGCCGCGACCGGTCGTTCGAGCGCGCAGAACTCGGCCACCCGGAGCTGGAGCACCGGTGAGCCGAGGTACTGGCGCATCCTCGGGGCGTGGCCGCCCGGGAGGAGGAGGGCGTCGTAGTCGGCGACGGCGAGGTCGATCCAGGCCTCGGTCTCACGGAACGAAGGGCTGGCGCTCAGCTCGCGGTAGAAGGCCTTCGGCTCGGGTTCGGCCCCGAGCTGGCCGAAGAGCACCCCGTCCAGCAACAGGGGGTCGGCCTCGGGGACCACGCCGGCCCGCTCGGTGGCGAACACCACGTCGTGGCCTGCCTCGGTGAGCAGCTTCCAGGGCACCGCCACCTCGGTCACGTCGAAGTCGTGATCAGGCAGGGGCACCAGGACGCGCACGCGCCGACCGTACCGGCCGTCGTGTGGGGGTCGCCCGACGGGGAAGAATGGGGGTCCGCCGCATCCGACCCTCCGCAAGCGAGGCACCCGTGGACCCCAGCACCACCCTCGACCCGTTCGGCCCCGCCTCGCTCGGCCCGTTGCGCCTGCGCAACCGCATCGTGAAAGCGGCCACCTTCGAGGGCATGACCTTCGACCACGTGGTCTCCGACCGACTGATCGAGTTCCACCGGGCCATGGCCGCCGGCGGGGTGGCCATGACGACCGTCGCCTACTGCGCGGTCTCCCCCGAGGGGTGTGGCACCCCGAACGAGATCATCCTCACCCCCGAGGCGGTCCCGGGCCTCCAGCGCCTCGCCGACGCGGTCCACGACGAGGGTGCCGCCGTCTCGGCGCAGCTGGGCCACGCCGGCGCCGTCGCCGCCGGTGCCGGCTACCAGGGCCTGTCGCCGTCGGCGATGTTCAGCCCCCTGGCCATGCGGCGTACGCGGGCGGTCACGGCCGAGGACATCGGGCGCATCACCGACGACTTCGCCGCGGCCGCCCGCATCGTGGTCGACGGCGGCTTCGACGCGGTGGAGATCCACCTCGGTCACGGCTACCTGCCGAGCGAGTTCCTCAGCCCCAAGCTCAACAAGCGCACCGACCAGTGGGGAGGATCACTGGAGAACCGGGCCCGCTTCCCCCGCGCCATCGTGGCGGCGGTGCGTGAGGCCGTGGGTGACAAGGTCGCCGTCCTGGCGAAGATGAACATGGCCGACGGGGTGCCCGGCGGGTTCTGGCTGGACGAGAGCGTGCCGTTCGCCCGGTTGCTCGAGGCCGACGGCCACCTCGATGCGATCGAGCTCACCGGGGGTAGCTCGTTGCAGAACCCGATGTACCTGTTCCGGGGCGAGGCGCCGGTGCGGGAGATGGCGCGGTCGATGCCGAAGTTCATCCGACCGGCCTTCAAGGTGCTGGGCGGGCGGTTCCTCCCCTCGTACCCCTACGAGGAGGCCTACTTCCTGCCCTACGCCCGCCAGTTCCGCGACGCCCTCGACCTGCCCCTCGTCCTGCTCGGGGGCATCAGCCGCCGCGACACGCTCGACACGGCCATGGCCGAGGGCTTCGAGTTCGTGGCCATGGGCCGCGCCCTGCTGCGCGAGCCCGACCTGGTCAACAAGATGGCGGCCGGCGACTCGACCGAGTCGCTGTGCGTGCACTGCAACAAGTGCATGCCCACCATCTACCGGGGCACCCACTGCGTCCTCGTCCCCGAGGGCGAGCGCGCCTGATC
>CAYYDZ010000046.1:2892-8456 GCA_964470715.1 uncultured Microthrixaceae bacterium
GCGACGGGGGTCTCCTGGGCGGCCTGCTTGGCCCAGCGGTAGTCGGCCTTGCCGCTCGGGGAGCGGGTGATGGCCTCCACCAGGTGCAGCTCGCGCGGGACCTTGTAGCCGGCCACCTTCGTGCGGCAGTGCTCGGCCAGGTCGGCCAGCTGCGGCGTGGTGCCCGGTCGTGGCGCGACCACCGCGGTGACCCGCTCGCCGAAGCGCTCGTCGGGCATGCCCACGACGACGGCGTCGAACACCTCGGGGTGGCTCTTGAGGGCGGCCTCGACCTCCTCGGGGAAGATCTTCTCCCCTCCCGAGTTGATCGACACCGACCCCCGCCCGAACAGCGTGATGGTGCCGTTCTCCTCGACGGTGGCCCAGTCGCCGGGGAGGACCCAGCGCACGCCGTGGCGGTCGACCTTGAAGGTCTCGGCGGTCTTGGCCTCGGCCTTGTAGTACCCGAGAGGGATGTGGCCGGTACGGGCCAACAGGCCCTTCACGCCCGAGCCGGGGACGATGGGATCGAGGTGCTCGTCGAGCACGTTGGTGCTCTCGGTGACCGCGAACTGGGGGTGGCCCTCGGCAGAGGCGCCCACCGCGGATCCCTGGGCGCCGGTCTCCGAGGCCCCGAAGGCGTCGCTGATGATGAGGTTGGGGAGCACCTCGAGCAGTTGCTGCTTCACGCCCGCGGACAAGATGGCGCCTCCCGAGCCGAGGGCGAAGAAGTTGGACAGGTCGTAGTCGTCTCGGTGGGCCACCAGTTCCTCGACGAGGGGGCGGGCCATGGCGTCGCCGACGACGGTCATGGTCATGACCTTCTCGTCGCAGACCGAGCGCCAGATCGCGGCGGGGTCGAACTTGTGGGTGGCGGGCAGCACCATGGTGCCTCCGCTGTGGAAGCAGATGTAGGTGACCCACTGGGCGGCGCCGTGCATGAGGGGGGCGGCGGTGGCCATGGTCATGGTGCCACCGGTCTGGGTCACTCGCTCGGCGAGGTCTTCGGGGGAGGTCGGCCGCTCGGCCAGCCCCATCGCCGAGCCGTCCATGGCCGCGAAGAAGATGTCCTCCTGGCGCCACATCACACCCTTGGGCATGCCCGTGGTGCCACCGGTGTAGAGGATGTAGAGGTCGTCGCCCGAGCGCTCCGCGAAGTCCCGCTCGGCGCTCTGCTCGGCCAGCGCCGCCTCGTACTCGGCCACGGGGTGCTCGGGCGTGTCGAGGCCGCTGACGTCCACGTCGGTGCCGTCCTCGACGTAGAGGAAGCTCTTCACGCCGGGGACGCGGTGGGTGACGGCGTCGATGGTGGGGGCGAACTCGCGGTTGTGGATCACGGCCACGAGGTCGGCGTCGTCGAACAGGTAGACGAGCTCGTCCTCGACGTAGCGGTAGTTGACGTTCACCGGGACGGCCCGGATCTTCCAGGCCGCCAGCATGGCCTCGACGTACTCGGTGCCGTTGTGCAGGTAGAGGCCGATGTGGTCGCCGGTGCCGACCCCTCGGGCCTGGAGGGCGTGGGCCAGCTGCGTGGCCCGGTCGTCGAGCTCGCGGTACGTGATGCGCCGGCCCTCGGTGATGAGGGCCAGGTGGTCGGGGACCGTGTCGGCCACGACCTCGATGGTGTCGGCGAAGGTGAAGGGGCGGGCCATGGGTCCGTGCAGCTCCTGGAGGTCTCGTCGGCTGCGTCACTTTGCCACGGAGCCCCGTGTCCCACCCATGTGGACGCATCGGTAGAGTCCACTGGAACCTGTTCTACGGAGGAGCACCCATGGAAACCCGCGACGTTCTCTACATCGGTGGCGAGTGGGTCGCCCCCGCCAGCACCAAGACCTTCACGGTCGTCAACCCCGCGACCCAGGAGGTCGTGGCCACCGTGCCCGAGGGCACCGAGGCCGACATGGACCGTGCCGTGGCCGCCGCCCGCGAGGCCTTCGACAACGGTCCCTGGCCGAAGACGTCGGCCAAGGAGCGTGCTGAGGTCCTGCGGGCGCTGTCGCAGGGCATCCAGGGCCGCATGGGCGAGTTCGCCGAGACCATCACCAAGGAGAACGGCGCCCCCGCCACCTTCTCGCTGATGGGTCAGGTCCTCGCCGCCACCATGGTGCTCGACGGCTTCGCCAACGCCACCGAGTCGTTCCCCTTCGTCGAGGAGCGCCAGGGGATGATGGGCCAGGTCCTGGTCAACAAGGCGCCCGTCGGTGTGGCCGCGGGGATCATCCCGTGGAACGTGCCGCTGTTCATCGCCAGCATGAAGCTCGGCGCGGCGCTGGCCTCAGGCTCCACGATGGTCCTCAAGCCCGCTCCCGAGACCCCCTTCGACAGCTACCTGCTCGCCGAGGTCCTCGAGTCGATCGACCTGCCGCCGGGCGTCGTCAACATCGTCGCCGCCGGTCGTGAGGCGGGCGAGCACCTTGTCCGCCACCCCGGCATCGACAAGGTGAGCTTCACCGGTAGCACCGCCGCCGGCCGCAAGGTCGGCGCCATCTGCGGCGAGCAGCTCAAGCGTTGCACCCTCGAGCTCGGCGGCAAGTCCGCCGCGGTGATCCTCGACGACGCCGACCTCGACGCCGCCATCCCCGAGCTGATGCCGGCCGCGATGATGAACAACGGCCAGGCCTGCGTGGCCCAGACCCGCGTCCTCGCCCCCCGCAGCCGCTACGACGAGGTGGTCGATGCGCTGGCCGCCGCCGTGGGCGCCCAGAAGGTCGGCGACCCCGCCGACCCCGAGGTGGAGATCGGGCCCCTCGTGGCCGAGCGCCAGCGCGAGCGCGTCGAGGGCTACCTCGACGCCGGCCGCAAGGAAGGGGCCCGTGTGGTGGTCGGCGGCGGTCGCCCCGAGGGCCTCGACGGCGGCTGGTTCGTCGAGCCGACGGTCTTCGCCGACGTCACCAACACCATGACCATCGCCCGCGAGGAGATCTTCGGACCGGTCGTGTCGGTCATCGCCTACGACGACGAGGCCGACGCCGTGCGCATCGCCAACGAGTCCGAGTACGGGCTGTCCGGCTCGGTCTGGACCGCCGACCGCGAGCGGGGCATCAACGTCGCCAAGGGCGTGCGCACCGGCACCTACGGCGTGAACACCGGCGTGGTCATCGACCTCCACAGCCCCTTCGGCGGCTTCAAGGCGTCCGGCGTGGGCCGCGAGCTCGGCCCCGAGGGCATCGAGGAGTTCACGGAGATCCAGACCATCGTCCTGGGCGGCTGAAGCCCAGGAGCATGAGCGACACGACCGGCCCTGGGGGGCCGCAAGGACCCCAGGGCTGGTTCGCCCGCTCGATGTCGAAGCTGTCGTCGACGCGGGCCTTCGCCAAGGTGGCACCCCCGATCGTCACCAACCTCGACCGTGCGGCGTACAAGGTCAGCGGCGGTCGCTGGGTCCTGACGGGCAACAAGAAGGTGCTGCCCATCCTCATGCTCATCACCACGGGCGCGAAGACGGGCGAGGAGCGTCGGGTGCCGCTGGCCACCATCCCCGACGGCGACGTGCTGTACCTCGTGGGCAGCAACTTCGGTCGGGAGAAGCACCCCGCCTGGACGGGCAACCTGATCAAGACGCCCCAGGCGACGGTCACCTACGAGAAGGAGACCTTCCCGGTGACCGCCACCCTGCTCGACGCCGACGAGAAGGCCGAGGTCTGGCCCAAGCTCCTCGCCCTGTGGCCCAACTACGAGGGCTACCAGGAGCGCAGCGGCCGCGACATCCGCGTCTTCCGCCTCGACCGCAGCCGCCCGGCGTGACGGCGGCCCTGCGGTAGGTTCGCCCCGGACCACAGGGAGGGGCGCCGACGTGGCGAACGAGCGAGTGCACCTGGAGATCGACGGCCCGGTCGCCGTCATCACCAACGACAACCCGGACAAGCACAACGCCTTCGACGACGAGATGGATCTCGCGCTGTTCGAGATCCTGGCCGAGCTGCGGGGCCGGGGCCCCGAGGTGCGGGCCGTCGTCTGGCGGGGCGAGGGCAAGTCGTTCTCGTCGGGCCGCGACGTGGGTTCGATCGGCACCCTCAAGGTCGACATGCCCCACACCGAGCTCATGCGCCGGGGCCACCGGGGCATCCAGCAGCTGTGGGAGCTCGACGCCCCCGTGATCGTGGCCTGCAAGGGCTGGGTGATGGGCGGCTCGTTCCAGCGGGCACTGCTCTGCGACCTGCGCATCGCTGCCGAGGGCACCCGCTTCCGCCTCCCCGAGCTGACCCACGGGGTCATCCCCGACACCGGCGGCGTCGCCGTGCTGCACCAGATGTGCGGGCCCGGCGTGGTGAGCGACCTCGTCCTCACCGGCCGGGTGATGGAGGCCGACGAGGCCCTCGCCCACGGGGTCGTCAGCCGGGTCGTCCCCGCCGAGGGCCTCGACGAGGTGTGCCTCGAAGCCGCCCACCAGGTGGCCAAGGCGCCGCTGCTCACCGTGCGGCTCGCGCGCGACGTGCTGCGCCACCTGACCGTGCCCGAGGTGAAGTCGTCGATGGCGGACGAAGCCGTGTACCAGACCATGATCAACCGCAGCGACGACTTCGCCGAGTTCCGCGCCGCACACGCCGAGGGCCGCGACCCCCTCTACCAGGGAAGCTGAGGACCACGCCATGACCGACTCGTCCGTTCTGGGACCTGATTCGCCGAATCTGATCCCCCGGGATGGCCGCAGGCTGCCCCATCTGGCACCGGATTTCGGTGCCAGGGCACCGAGATCCGGTGCCAGTTCGGTGGATCTGGGCCGGACGGACGATCGTCGTGGCTGAGCAGATCGGGTTGCCGGCGCCGCCGGCGGTGGGCGCCACCGCGCTGGTGCCGGGGACCTTCGACGGGGTGTGCGTGTTCGTCACCGGTGGGGGCACGGGCCTGGGCAAGGCCATCGCCGGCGAGTTCGCCCGCCTGGGCGCTTCGCTCGTGGTGGCCAGCCGCAAGCCCGAGCACCTGGAGGCCGCGGTCGAGGCCATCGAGGCCATCGGCGCGCCGGTCATCACCACGGCGTGCGACATCCGCGACGCCGACGCGGTCGCGGCGGCCTTCGACGCCGCCGCCGAGGCCTTCGGGATGCCCCAGGTGCTCGTCAACAACGCCGCCGCCAACTTCCCGGTGCCGGCGGAGGACATGTCGCCCAACGCTTGGCGCACGGTGGTGGACATCACCCTCAATGGCACCTTCCTGTGCGCCCGGGAGTTCGGCCGGCGCCACCTCGCCGCGGGCACGCCCGGCTCGATCGTCAACATCGCCGCCTCGTATGCCTGGACGGGCGGCCCGGGCTTCGCCCACTCGGCCGCGGCCAAGGCCGGCGTGGTCAACCTCACCGAGACGCTGGCGGTGGAGTGGGGCCCGTACGGCATCCAGGTGAACGCACTGGTGCCGGGCCTGTTCCCGCACGAGGACATGACCGCCGACATCACCGGCAGCCTCGACCGCACCCACGACAAGGACGTGTGCCAGCCGGCGCTGCGGGTCGGCCAGCGCCAGGAGCTCGGCTGGGCGGCCACCTTCCTGGCCTCGCCCTACGCCCGCTTCATCAGCGGCCACACGCTGGTGGTCGACGGCGCCAACTGGCAGCGACGCACCCTCACCAACCCGCCCGTGGTGACCGTCCG
>CAYYDZ010000046.1:8556-10195 GCA_964470715.1 uncultured Microthrixaceae bacterium
GCGGGATCGGGCGGGAGGTGGATGGCGATGGCGGTGTCGGGGTGGCGGAACGCCGACTGCGCGGGCTGACCGGCGGTCACGAGACCGAGGTCCTCGAAGTACGCCACTCGGGCCGCCTCGGCGCGTCCGGCGACCACGGCGTCGTCGGTGAAGGACACCGAGAAGCGCCGCACACCGCGCCGGCCCAGGAACCAGCCGACGGTCGCCGAAGCCACCTGAGGGTCGGGCTTCGGCGCGCCTGCGGAGCAGGGGGCAACGGTGAGGTCGATGCCCGCCGACGCCACCCGCACCTGGCCCGCCGGGTCCTCGTCGATGGTGACTCCGCCGCGCGCCCACGGCATGCCCCAGACCCGGTGGGGGAGGGTGGCGAGGGGGCTGTCCTGCACCGTGCGCAGGAACCAGACGCCGCGCTCGTCGCCGACCCGGACGTAGGCCCGGAGGTGCACCTGGTCGCCGGAGAGGCGGGGGAGGGGGACCCCGTCGAGGCCGAGGCGAACGTACCGGTAGGCCACCGCGCTCACGAGGGGGAGGTCGACGTCCACGCCGGCGGGAAGCAGGGCGCGGAGGGAGTCGAGGTCGGCGTCGAAGGTCACCACCGCGAAGTGCTCGAGGCGAGCGGTGGCGCGCACCGGGTTCAGCCGGGCCCGGCGCCGGCGGCCGCTTCGGCCGCCTCGGCCGTCGTCGTGGCCGAGGTGAGCCTCGCGGCCTCGGCCAGCAGGGTCACCGAGCGCTCGCGGTCCCCCGGGGAGGCGAGCATGGTGGAGATCATGAGCTCCTGCACGCCGGTGCGCTCGACCAGCTCATGCAGCCCCTCGACCACCGCATCCGGTGTGCCCACCACGTGCGACGAGGTCCAGGCCTTGATGGCCTCGCGCTCGGTCGGGGTGTACTGGTACGCCGCCGCGTCCTCGGGGCGGGGATAGCGGCCCGGCCGTCCCTGGCGCAGGCGCAGGAAGGCGAGCCCGCCCGGCGCGGCCAACCAGCGCGCCCGCTCCTCGCTCTCGGCGCACACCGTCGACACCCCCAACATGACGTACGGCTCGGGGCAGTCGTCCGAGGGGTCGAAGGCGGACCGGTAGGCGTGGAGGGCGCTCTCGAGGCCGGCGGGGGCGAAGTGGTAGGCGAACGAGAAGGGGAGGCCGAGGCGGCCGGCCAGGGTGGCGCTGAAGTCGCTCGACCCGAGCAGCCAGATGGCGGGTCGGTAGCCCCGGGCCGGCGTCGCCTCGATCTTCGAGAACGGGTGGTCGGCGGGGATGGAGCCGTCGAAGTACCCGACCAGCTCGGCGAGCTGCGACGGGAAGTCGTCGGGGCCGTCGAGGCGCTGGCGGCGGATGGCATGGGCGGTGACCTGATCGGTGCCCGGGGCTCGCCCCAGGCCGAGGTCGATGCGGCCGGGGTGCAGGGCCTCGAGCATGCCGAACTGCTCGGCCACGACGAGCGGGGCGTGGTTGGGCAGCATCACCCCACCGGAGCCGAGACGGATGGTTGAGGTGGCACCGGCCACATGGGCCAGCAGCACCGCCGGCGCCGAGCTGGCGATGCCCGGCATCCCGTGGTGCTCGGCCACCCAGTAACGGCGGTAGCCGAGGGTCTCGGCGGCTCGGGCGTAGCCGGCGGCGGCGGCCAGGGCGTCCGCCGG
>CAYYDZ010000046.1:10295-18712 GCA_964470715.1 uncultured Microthrixaceae bacterium
CGTCGGAGGCGTGGCGGGCGGTGTCGACCGGGTGGGCGGCGTCCACGGTGGCGAAGTCGGGCGGCCGGCGCTCGGCCATGGCGGTGAAGGCCTCGATGTTGGCAGGTTGGCCGAGCAGGCGGACGAAGGCCTGGTCCTCCCGCGCGCGGGCGGCGACGAGGCCGTCGCGCAGGCCGGCGGTGATGGTGCGCTTGGTCTCGATGAGCGACGCGATGGGCTTCTCGGCGAGCACCCTGGCCCGGGCCAGGGTCTCGTCCATCAGGTCGTCCGGCGCGCACACCTTCCAGGCCAGGCCCATGGCGAGGCACTCCTCGGCGCTGAACCACTCCGAGCTGAGCAGCATCCACGCCGCGTCCTGGCGGCCGAGGAGCATCGGGAAGGTGAAGCTGCTGGCCGCCTCGGGTGCCACCGCCAGGTCGGTGAAGGGGCAGCGCACCCTCGCCTCGGTCGACATGAACACGAGGTCGGCGTACCCGAGGATGGTGGCGCCGATGCCCAGGGCCAGGCCGTTGACCGCGCAGAGGAGCGGCTTGGGGAAGGCCACGAGCTGATCGACGAGGCCGGGGAAGCCGTGGCCCTCGCCCGAGTCCTCGCCGCTGGCCAACGAGGACATCTCGGTGATGTCGGTGCCGGTGGAGAATGCCCGTCCGGTGCCGGTGATGACCACGACGGCCACTGCGGGGTCGGCGGCGGCGTCGGCCAACGCCGCCGCGGTGACGTCGTAGAGCGCGTCGTTGAAGGCGTTGAGCTTGTCGGGGCGGTCGAGGGTGAGGGTCCGCACCCGCGCGTCGTCGTCGATCCGGATCATGACCCCAGCATGACCCGTGGGTCGGCGGTCAGCCGGCGACGGTGGTGGGCGCGCTGATCTGGCAGTCCGAGAGCTCGCTGCTGGCGCTGCTCACGAGACCGTCGACGGCTTGCACCAGGGCGGTGATGTCCGTGCCCAGCGCCGAGACGGTGTCGCTGACGCTGGCACCGCTGCCGAGGTCGCTCACCGAGGACTCGAGGGCGTCGAGTGCCTGCGTGAGGGTGTCGACGTCGCTGCTCAGTGCATCGCCGGCCACGTCGCCGAGCTCCTGCGCGGCAGACTCGACGTCCGAGAGAGCGGCGTCGATGGCGTCCTTGCCGCCGCTCAGGGTGTCGGTGCTCACGAGGGTGGCGACCGAGTCGGCGAGGTTCTGCACCGCGTCGCAGGTGCTCGGCGCGGTCGTGGTGGTGGCGTCGGCGGACTCGTCGGACGACGAGCAACCCGCAAGGGCGAGCACACCCACGAGGGCGATGGCGGCGACGGGCTTCCAGGTCAGGGTGCGCACGGGAGGGTCCTCCAACGGGGGTGTGAGCGGCGGGTTGCACCCTACCCACGGGCTCCGGCCACCCAGTCACGGCCCGGTCCGGCGGTGGCGGGCCGGGCCACCCTGCCGGTCGGGCCGACTGGAAGCCCCCTAGGCGCCCTCCTAGGCTCGCCCGGTTGTCCTCCACCCCTGAAACTCCTGAGCCCGCGCCGGTGCACATCGACGCCGACCCCGACGACTACGACGTCCGGGACGCCGGTGACACCCGCAGGTACTACCTCGAGATCTTCCTGATCTCCATGGCCGGGCTGCTCATCGAGATCTCCTACACGCGGATCATCTCGTACAAGCTCTTCTACTACTGGGTGTACCTGGTCATCGGCCTGGCCCTGCTCGGCATCGGCTCCGGAAGCGTGTTCGTCACCATCTCGAAGCGCCTGCGCCACTCGGCGACCCGGCCCATCCTCATGTGGGGCTCCCTGGCCGCTGCGCTCTCCGTCGGGCTCGGCTACGTCGTCCTCGCCCGCACGCCCATCGACACGCTGAAGATCTGGGACTACGGCACGCGGGCATCGGTCGTGAACCTCGGCGCTCTCGTCCTCATCTCGTTCTGCCTCTTCGCCTCGTTCGTGGCCATCGGCATCATGATCGCCACGTTGTTCGGCCGGCGCAGCGAGCAGATCGGCCGCCTCTACTTCGCCGACCTGGCCGGCGCCGGCCTCGCCTGCCTGATCGTGGTGTTCCTCATCAGCACCATCGGCCCGCCGTCGGTCGTGTGCCTCGCGGGCGTGCTGCTGGCCTTCGTGGGGTTGCGCCTCGCCTGGAAGGCCTCGTCGGTCGCCCTCGGCGGCGGAGCGGTCCTCGCCCTCGTGCTCCTCGCCGGCGTCGTGGCGCCGAGCCTGCTGCCCACCCTCGAGCTCGACGGGGTGAAGGAGGACGTCTCGGGCAAGGAGAACGTGTACTCGGCCTGGAGCCCGGTGTTCCGGGTCGACGCCGTCCAGGTGACCGACGAGACCAAGCTGCTCTACCACGACGGCCTCCCCGGCTCGGCCATCTACCGCTACGACGGCGACCCGTCGAGCCTCACCCGCTTCGACACCGACCCGCGGTCCCTGCCGTTCGCGGTGGCGGGCGAGTCCCCGGAGGACGTGATGATCATCGGGGCCGCCGGCGGCAACGAGATCCTGGCGTCGCTGTACTACGACGCCCAGCACATCGACGCCATCGAGTTGAACCCCGTCACCTACGACCTCGTGGCCAACCGCTTCGCCGACTACGCCGGCAACATCGCCGACGACCCCAAGGTCAACTACGTCAACGGCGACGGACGCTCGTTCCTCGCCCGCAGCGACGACGTCTTCGACATCGTCTGGTTCCCGGCGCCGGACAGCTACGCCGCCACCAACGCCGCCAGCTCCGGTGCCTTCGTGCTCTCGGAGAGCTACCTCTACACCCAGGAGGCCATCGAGGACAGCCTCGACCACCTCGGCGGTGATGGTGTCCTGGCTGCCCAGTTCGGTGAGTTCGACTACGAGAACAAGCCCAACCGCACGACCCGGTACGTGGCGACGGCCCGTGAGGCACTGGCCGCCCGGGGCATCGACGACCCGACCGACCACATCATGGTGGCCACCACCCCGGCCGTCGGCTTCGGCACCCAGCTGTCGACCATCCTCGTGAAGGAAGAGCCGTTCACGCCCGAGGAGATCGAGGCGTTCACCACCGGTCTCGAGCCCATCGAGGGCTCGACCCTGCGCTACGCGCCCGGCCAACCCGTGGAGGGCGAGCCCGTCAGCGACCTCATCACCGCCGAGGGCAGCGAGGTCGACACGTTCTTCGCCCAGTACCCCTTCGAGGTGCACGCCATCACCGACGACGGGCCGTTCTTCTGGCACTTCACCCCCTTCAAGGAGGTCGCGGGCGACTTCACCACCTCGGTGGTGGCCGACGACCTCGAGGTCGCCATCGGGGAGCGGGTGCTGATCCTGTTGCTCATCGTCGCCACCGGGTTCGCGGCGGTGTTCCTGCTGCTGCCCTTCGTGGCCATCCGAGACATCTTCGTGGCTCTGCCCCAGAAGGGCCGCTCGGCCACCTACTTCGCCGCGCTGGGTTTCGGCTTCATCTTCTTCGAGGTCACCCTCATCCAGAAGCTGACGCTCTTCCTCGGCTATCCGACGTACTCGCTGACGGTCACGCTGGCGTCGATCCTGCTCTTCACCGGAGTCGGCGCCCTCCTGAGCGGTCGCTACAAGGATCGGCCCCACGCGGTCATCCCCGTCCTGCTGGGGGCCATCATCGCCCTGACCCTCTTCTACGCCTTCGGCCTGCCCCTTGTCACTGACGCCCTCCTCACCACCCCGCTGTTCGTGCGCATCGCCACCGCCTTCCTGGTGTTGGCCCCCCTCGGCATCTGCCTCGGCACCTTCATGCCCCTCGGGCTCGGGGCAGTGGCGGCCAAGACCGACCACCCGTCCGAGTACGTCGCCTGGGGCTGGGCCGTGAACGGGTTCGCCTCGGTGGTGGGCTCGGTGCTCACGACGATGCTGGCCATGACCTTCGGCTTCGACGTGGTGCTGTTCGTCGCCCTCGGCGTCTACTGCATCGCCCTGCTCGCCCTCCGTGGCATCGTGGGGCCGGACCGGGGCGCCGCCGCTACGGTGACCTCGTGACCGATCCCCACGCCAACGCCGACGTCATCTCCGTCGAGCGGGTCATCGCCGCGCCGGCGGAGGCGATCTTCGCGCTGCTGGCCGACGCCAACCGCCACAAGGACATCGACGGCTCCGGCACGGTGGTCGAGGCCAAAGGCGACCCCGAGCCGCTCGCCCTCGGCTCGACCTTCGGCATGTCGATGAAGATGGGCGTGCCCTACTCCATGGTCTCGACCGTGATCGAGTTCGAGCCGGACCGTCGCATCGCCTGGCAGACCCGGGGCCCGGGCAAGATCGGCGGCCATGTCGGCGGCCGCATCTGGCGCTACGAGCTCGAGCCCAGCGGCGACGGCACCCTGGTGCGCGAGAGCTGGGACATCAGCCAGGAGTCGGCCTTCACCAAGCCAGTCGTGAAGCTCTTCGCCTCCAAGGAGACGGCCAAGAACATGGCCGCCACCCTCGAGCGCATCGCGGCCCTCGTCACCGACTGATCCCCGCCCAATCCAGCTCAGTCCAGGTAGAGCGGGTCGCGGCCTTCCTTGCGGCTGCGGATGTACTCCTGGAGGTTCTGCGTCGTGAGGCGCACGAGGAGCTGGTTGCGGTTCTCGAGGTCGATGGCCGCCTCCAGGCTGCCGATCTCCAGCGACGACCACAGCAGCTTCTTGGTCATGGCCACCCCGTGGGTGGAGAACCCGCAGATGCGCTCGGCCAGCTCGTAGCAGGTGTCGAGCAGCTCGCCGTCGGGCACGGTGCGCGAGACGAGACCGATGCGTTCCGCTTCGTCGGCGGGGACGTCGCGGCCGGACAGGCAGATCTCGAAGGCGCGCGATGATCCGATGGCGCGACTGAGGGTGAAGCTGAGCCCCAGCTCGACCGCGCCCAGCCCGTTGTTGATGCCGGCGGCTCGCCAGTAGGCGGACTCGGCCGCAACCCGGATGTCGGCGCCGAGGGACAGGCACATGCCGCCACCGATGGCGGGCCCGTTCACCGCCGCGATCACCGGCTGGGGCATCCCCCGCATGATGAGCACGAGCTCGCTGAAGTGCTCCATGGCCCGCATGGCCATCCGGGACAGGGGCAGGCCCTCGCTGTTGGGGGGCATGCCGGCGTCCTCGAGGTCGAGGCCCGAGCAGAAGCCGGCGCCCGACCCGGTGAGGATCACCGCCCAGGTGTCGTTGTCCTCGCCGGCCTCGCGCAGGGCGTCGCGCAGTGGCGTCACCGTGTCGAAGGACATGGCGTTCATGCGCTCGGGTCGGTTGAGGGTCAACTGGCGCACGTGGGGGCGCGGCTCGGACACCTCGAGGAAGTTGGTCATGGGGCCGGACCGTAGTACTGCGTGCTGAAGTGGCGGAGCGGGCCTAGGTCAGGAGCGCTTGCGCCACCAGGCGCTTCACCTCGGCGCGCACGTTGTAGGTGCTGGAGGGAAGGAGCTGGGTGAGGAACACGCCGGTGATGTCCTCCACGGGGTCCACCCAGAAGCCCGTCGTGGCGGCGCCGCCCCAGCCGTACTCGCCGAGTGACACCAGGTTCTTCGCCGCCGCGGGGTCGATGACCACGGAGAAGCCCAAGCCGAAGCCGACGCCGTCGTAGGCGGTCTCGGCGAAGGTGGACTGCCCGTAGTGCTCGAGGTCCACGCCGCCGGGCAGGTGGTTCGTGGTCATGTAGTCGACGGTGCGGGACCCGAGCAGGCGCACGCCGTCGAGCTCGCCGCCGCGGCGCAGCATCTCGGCGAAGCGGAGGTAGTCGTGCGCCGTCGAGACCAACCCGCCGCCGCCGGAGGGGTACGGCGGAGGGTGCAGCGCGCCCTTGCCGATGGGGTCGTAGCGGAAGGCCTGGGTGCGCTCCCGGTTGGGCACGTAGAGGGCGGCCAGGCGCTCGGCCCGCTCGTCGTCGGCCCAGAAGGCGGTGTCGTGCATCCCCAACGGGCGCAACACCCGCTCGGCGAGGAATTCGTCGAAGGGCTGCTCGGCCACGACCTCGATCAGCCGGCCCACCACGTCGGTGGCGTGCGAGTAGTTGAAGCGTGCCCCCGGCTCGTGCAGCAGGGGCATGCCCGCCCACGCGTCGACCGAGCCGGCCAGGTCGAGGTCCCTCGGCGGCCCGAAGTCGAAGCCGGCGTTGCGGTAGATCTCGTCGGTGGCGTGGACGTGGTGGAACCCGTAGGTGAGCCCGGCGGTGTGGGTCAGCAGGTGCCAGATCCGGACGGGCTCGGCGGCGGGCGCGGTGCTGGGGTTCTCGGCGGTGCCCCCGGTGAAGACCCGCACGTCGGCGAACGACGGCAGGTAGCGGCTCACCGGGTCCTTGAGGTCGAAGCGACCCTCCTCATAAAGCAGCATCGCCGCGACCGAGGTGATGGGCTTGGTCATCGAGTAGATGCGGAAGACGGTGTCGTCCTCGACGGGCAGGCCGGCCTCGACGTCGCGGTGCCCGTAGCGGCTGACGTGCACCCGCTTCCCGCCCCGGGTCACGGCGACCAGCCAACCCGGGAGGCGCCCGTCGTCCACGTAGCGGGCGAGGTGGGCGTCGAGCCGGGCGAGGCGGTCGGGGTCGAACCCGGCCTCGCGAGGGTCGACCTCGATGCTGAGGGTGGTCACGCCGAGACCGTAGCGGTGGGTCAGCGCCCGTTGGCGCTGAAGTGCTGGAAGTCCTTCAGGCTCGACCAGTGGCCACCCCACCCCCAGCCGATGGCTGCGAAGGCGCCGACCACGGCGTCGCCGTCGTGCAGCACCCCGGGGTCGGTGCGGGACCGGTCGGTGTAGGCGGAGGCCAGCTCGGGCAGCACGAGGTCGCCCTTCACGTACGGGTTGAGGAACGGGTTCACGTCGACGGCGAGCCCGTAGGCGTGCTGGGACCAGCTCGTGGACCCACGGGTCGGGCGGCAGACGAACGCGCTGGTGTTGTTGCCGTCGCCGGTGGGCGGCAGGTCGAGCTCGTCGGCGCGGACGACGCGCATCTCCTCGATGGGGTAGCGGGCGGCGTCGACGGCGCGGAACACCTCCACCAGGTCGTTCGCGGCGTCGGCGTTCACGAGCAGCTCACCCCGGTGGTGCTCGCCGTCGAAGCCCCAGAACGTCACGGTGACGTAGCGCAGCTGGTCGAGGGGGACCGGGCACTCGGGCGACCAGGTGGAGCGGGCCACCACGTCGGCCGGCACCGGCTCGACGGTGGACTCGAAGGCGTCACCGGCCGGGGCGGGCAGCACGTCGGGCTGTTGGATGTGGCGGGGGTCGAGCTCGGCGGGCGTCGGCTGCACCTCGCCGAACCCGTCGGGGCCCAGCGGCAGCACCCGGGTCCCCAACCACGCCGGCGGGGCGAAGAGGTCGACGGTGGTCGACGTGGTGGCGGGCGCCGTCGAAGCCGTCGTGGTGGTCTCGGGAGCCACGGTGACGGGGGGCGCAGTCGTCGTGGGGTTCGCGGCCTCGTCGGGTCCGTCGGTCGACGCGCAGGAGCCAAGCAGCGTCGCCACCGAGGCCACCGCAGCCAGTCCCGCCACTGCGCGCCGGCGGCCGGATGGCTGGGCGCGCCGGTGCTGAGGGGTCACGGCGGCCAGTGTGCCCCGCTGGGGCGGGGCGCCTCCGTCAGCTCTTCGAGAAGCTGAGGGCGAACTCGATCTCGCCGCTGTCCTCGACCTGGGCGGGGCCGCCGCTCGGGTCGTTGATGTCGAAGTCGGACCAGGTCACGGGGATGGTGCCGGTCACCTCGACGGCGTCGCCGTTCTTGCGGGCGGTGAGGTCGACGGTGACGGTCTGGGTCACGCCGTGGGCGGTCAGGTCGCCGGTGGCGCTGACCGTGATCTCCTCCTGGTCGTCGGGTTCGGTGCCGAAGTCGACCGGTTCGGTCAGCTCGAACGTGGCGGTGGGGAACTCGCCGGTCTCGAGGATGCGGCTCTGGACCTGCCCGTCCCGGATCGACTCGTCGCTGCTCAGCGTGGTGAGGTCGACCTCGATGCTGACCGCCGTGGCGGTGGTTCCGTCGATCTCGAGCGTGCCCGTCACGTCCTCGGTCCGCCCTGCGGCCTCGTTGGTCTGCCCGAAGAGGACCTCGGTGGCCCGGTAGCCGGCGGTCGAGCCACCGGCCACCTCCCACGAGCCGGCGATCGTCCCGTCACCGGTGCTCGTCGACGCCGAGGTGGTCTCGCTCGAGCCGCCGGCCGTGGTGGTGGTGATGTCCTCGAACCCCAGCGGCTCGGGGGCGTCCTCCTGGATGAAGTTGAAGTACACGAAGGGCCCCACCACGACGGCGAGGAGGATCACCACGGGCACGGCGATGAACCAGAACTTGGGCTTGCGCAGCGTCTCGGAGAGCGACATGGCCCACAGCTTGCCCGCGCAAGCATGGATTTCGCTGGGATTCCCAGGTTTTCTCGGCGGCGGGGGCGGTGGAGGCGGCAGGCCGAGGCCGAGGCCGTCGTTGGCTCAGCTGGGGTCGCCGACCGCCACGGGGAAGACACGGTCGATGGTGGTGCCGTCGCCCA
>CAYYDZ010000047.1:0-2243 GCA_964470715.1 uncultured Microthrixaceae bacterium
GTACCTGCGGGTGGTCCCTCAGCCCACCAAGTAGGTCCAGTCGACCGCAAGTAGGGCCAGTCGACCGCGGTCGCACGCCGCGGGGTCGTCGCGAGTGCGACCGGTCCCGCGGCGTTCGCCGTCTTCGACCGACCAAGGGAGCAGACGGCCGGCCGCTCAGAGGGAGTAGGCGACCTTCCAGCCCTCGGCGGTGACGCCGAGGCGCGCCAGCGAGCGCTCGGACTCGGCCCGGAGCTCGGTCACGTCGTCGCCGAGTCTGGACCGCGCCTCGGCCTCGGCCAGGCGCACGAGGACCCGGGTGAGCTGGTCGTCGGTGGCGGCCACCTCGGCCTGGGCCTCGGCGAGCGCCTGCTCCGAGCCGGCTCGGTCGCCCCGCCGGGCGTGGCCGAGGGCTTTGGCCAGGCGCGCCTGCGTGCGGTCGAGGTAGGTCGACTGGCGTGAGCCCACCACCCACTCCGCCGACGCAAGGGCGTCGTCGACGCGATCGGCGGCCACCAGCGCGAGCGCGAGCGCGCTCTGCGGGTAAGGGTGCGCGCGGACGCCGCCGTCGGCCTTCTCGAGGCGCATGAGCGCACCGTCCACGTCGCCTCGCTGCAGGGCGCACAGCCCCAGCGCCACCAGGCGTTCGTCGTCAGAGAGCCCGCGGGCGTCGACCAGCGAGAGGTCGTCGTCCGACAGCTCGGGGGGCATGCGGTGGGGCTCGCCCACGTGGGTGGCCGCCGCCGCGAACACCGTGAGCCCCAGGTTGCGCATGTCGCCGGTGATCCCGTGGACGCCGAGCATCTCCTCGAGCACGGAGAACCCCTGCTCGACCTGGCCGAGGGCGATCAGCGAGCGCCCTGCCGGTGAGAGCGCCTGCACCTCGCCGAACACATCCTCGATTCGGCGGAAGTTGGCGATGGCCGTCTGCGCGATGTCGTGGGCTTCCCGAGCCCGACCGGACCACAGGCGCATGACGCTCTGGAGGATGAGCATCATCCCCTCGCCCCACTGGTCGCCCCGCTCGCGCGCCTCGGGCAAGACCCGGTCCACCAGGGCATCGGCCGCCGCGGTGTCGCCGAGGCGGAACTTGATCCACGCCATCAGGCCGTAGGCCCAGCTGAGGCCACCCTTGTCGCGGATGTCCTCGAACTTGGCGATGGCCTCGGCGAGGCGCCGCTCGGCCTGCTCGGGGTCGCCGTCGACGAAGGCGATCCAGGCCAGGTTCTGGAGGGCCCAGGCCTCACCACGCACGTCGCCGACCTCGCGTGACGCGACCAGCGCCGCCTCGAGCGAGACCGGGGCGTCGTCGTGGGCGCCGACCATGAGGTCGGCCATGCCCCGGCTGCGCAGCGCCTTGGCCAGGCCTTGGCGGTCGCCCAGCTCCTGGAACACGTCGATGGCCCGGTCGAGGGTGAGGACCGCGGCTGCGTGGTCGCCCTCGCGCCACTCGATGTCACCGAGCACGACCAGGGCCCGGGCGAGGATGCTGCGGTCGCCGGTGCTCTCGGCCGCGGCGAGGGCCCGACCGACGTCGGCGCGGGCGGGGCCGAGGTCACGCAGCTCGGCCAGCGCGTGGGCCCGCCCGAGGACGGCACCGGTCATGCGCTCGCTCTGGCCGAGGCGGGCGGCGAGGTCGACGGCCTGGCCGTAGAGCCGGGCCGCGTTCTGGTGCAGGTCCGCTCGATCAGCGCGCCGCGCCGCCTCCATCAACCAGTGGAGGGCCTTGTCGCCGATGTCGGGCCGCAGGTGGGCGACGTCGCCCATCTCCACCGCGAGCTGCGCGGCGATGTTGAAGTGGTAGGCGACGATGTCGACCATCCGCTCGTCGGGCGCGGCGCCGGGGTGCTCTTCCAGATAGGTGGCGATGCCCGCGTGCTTGCGGGCGCGATCGGCCTTGGTGAGGGTGCCGTAGGCCACGTCGCGCACGAGCTCGGAGTGGAAGCTCCAACGCTGCCCCTCGACCAGGAGCACCTCCTTGGCCGCGAGGCCATGCAGCGCCTCCGCGGCCGCGGTCGCTGCCCCGTCCTCGTCGGCGGCTTCCTTCTCCAGCATCTTCTCGAGCGCCTCGACGGGCCCGCGTCGCCCCCACACCGCGGCGTTGACCAGGGTCTGGCGCTCGGTCACGGGCAGGGCGTCGAGGCGGGCGGCCACCAGGCCCCGCAGGGTGTCGGGCAGGTCCCGCAGGCCCCCGTCGGCCGTCGGGACGCCACCCACCATGCCCGTCTCGTCCAGCAGGGAGACGAGCTCCTCGAGGAAGAACG
>CAYYDZ010000047.1:2343-10269 GCA_964470715.1 uncultured Microthrixaceae bacterium
CCACCCACCATGCCCGTCTCGTCCAGCAGGGAGACGAGCTCCTCGAGGAAGAACGGGTTGCCGCCGCTGCGGTCGAGCAGCAGGGCACGGACGTCGTCGTCGGCCTCGTGTTCGAGGAGGAGGCCGAGGAGGTGCTCGGATGCCGTGCGGTCGAGGGGGTCGAGGTTGAGGACCGCGGTGTTGTGGCGCCCGTGGCGGGGCACCCAGCGGTCCTCGATGCCCGGCCGGCTGGTGCCGACCACCACGTACGGGTAGCGCCCGAGGCGGCCGAGCATGTCGTCGATCATCTCGAGCACGAGGTCGTCGGCCCAATGCAGGTCCGAGAGGACGATGACAACGGGATGGTCGAGGGCGTACCCCTCGATCAGGGTGAGCACGGAGCGGGTGGCCTCGTCCCGGGCCCGGGTCGGGTCGATGTCCCGGAGCGGGACCTCGTAGCCCAAGAGGTACAGCAGCCCCTCGACCACGCGGGTCACCTCGTCGTCCTCGGGGTCGAGGTCCAGGGTGCGGGCGACGACGTCGAGAGCGTGGTCGCTGGCGGTGCTGAAGGGGGCCTCGGTCGAGAGGCTGAGGGCCTGGCGGAGGGCCTCGGCCACCGGCCACCAGACGTTGGCCTCGCCGTAGGGGACGCAGCGGCCCTCGAGGACGATGGCCTCATGTTCGCACTCGGCGAGGGTGGCGACCTCCTCGGCCAGGCGGCTCTTGCCGACGCCGGCTTCGCCCAGCAGCAGGATCAACTGGGCCCGGCCATGGGCGACGGCGGCATCGACCGCGCCTTTCAACATGGCCATCTCCGGGTCACGCCCCACGAGCGGTGCCCGCTCCCGCTGCGGTCGATAGCCAGGCGGCAACAGCGGGGCTTTCGCCACCCACGCCGGCACCGGCTCCTCCCGGCCCTTGGCCTGCAACAGGCCGAGGTCCTCGTAGCCGATGACCCCTTGCGTGGCGGCGAAGGTGGCGGGGCCGACCAGCACCTCGCCCGGCTGGGCGGCGGTCTGGAGGCGGCTGGCGGTGTTCACCACGTCGCCCATCGCGGTGTAGTCGCCGCCCGCCCGCAGCGCCCCGACCAGCACCTCGCCGGTGTTGACGCCGATGCGCATGCGGACGTCGACCCCCACCTCGGCAGCGTGGCGGGCGAGGGTCTCCTGCATGCGCAGCGCGGCCCGCACCGCCCGCTCGGCATCGTCCTCGTGGGCCACCGGCGCGCCGAAGAGGGCGACGATGGCGTCGCCGACGATCTTGTCGACCTTGCCGCCGAAGGTCTCGATCTCGGCCACCAGGCGCTCGAAGCACCGGTCGACCAGGTTCTTGACGTGCTCGGGATCGGCGGTCTCGGACAGGGCCGTGAAGCCCACGAGGTCTCCGAAGAGCACCGTGGCGACGCGCCGCTCGTCGCTCTGCACGACGGTCGCGTGGCCACAGGAAGGGCAGAAGCGTGCCCCCTCGGGGACGGCCCCGCCGCACGACCCGCACATCATCGCGCCAGCCTACGGGGAGGGTGGCGGAGGCCACCGATTGTTCCGTTGGCGTTCTCCACGACCCCGTTAGCGTGTCCTCGAACCGTTTCCCGCCCCGAAAGGCCTCCCGACGTGGCCCTCACCGACACGACCGCCCCGCCGACCATCGCCGCACGGGCGGTGGAGGCCACGAAGATCTACGGCCAGGGCGACACCGAGGTCCGCGCCCTCGACGGCGTGGACGTCGAGCTGGCCCAAGGCCAGTTCACCGCCATCATGGGACCGTCCGGCTCCGGGAAGTCGACCCTCATGCACTGCATGGCGGGCCTCGACACCCTCACCTCCGGCCAGGTCTTCATCGGCGACATCGACCTCTCCTCGCTCAAGGAGAAGGAGCTCACCGCGCTCCGACGCGACAAGATCGGCTTCGTCTTCCAGGCCTTCAACCTGGTGCCGACCCTCAGCGCCATCGAGAACATCACCCTCCCGATGGACCTCGCCGGCCGGAAGCCCGACAAGGCCCGCCTCGACCAGATCGTGGCCACCGTGCGCCTGGCGGACCGCCTCAAGCACCGGCCCAGCGAGCTGTCGGGTGGCCAGCAGCAGCGGGTCGCCGTCGCCCGCGCCCTGGCGGGCGCCCCCGAGATCATCTTCGCCGACGAGCCGACCGGCAACCTGGACTCCCGCTCCGGCGCCGAGATCCTCCAGTTCATGCAGAGCGCGGTGCGCGACTTCGGCCAGACCATCGTCATGGTCACCCACGACCCGGTGGCCGCGGGCTACGCCGACCGAGCCGTCTTCCTGGGTGACGGCAAGATCGTCGACGACATGGCCGATCCCACCTCGGAGAAGGTCCTGGACCGCCTCAAGAGCCTCGACAGCTGATGCTGCACGTCACCCTGAAGGGCCTCCTGGCCCACAAGCTCCGCCTCGCCCTCACCGCCCTGGCCGTGGTGCTCGGTGTGGCCTTCATGGCGGGCAGCCTGGTGCTGACCGACACCATCCGTTCGGTGTTCGACGACCTCTTCGCCGAGGTCAACGCCGGCACCGATGCCATCGTGCGCAAGCAGGAGACCTTCGAAGGCGACTTCGGCCAGAGCCAGCGCGGCCGGGTCACCCAGGACGACCTCGACCTCGTGCTCGACCAGCCGTCGGTGGAGGCGGCCGAGGGCCAGGTGGCCGGGCCGGCTGCCCTCGCCGACGCCAACGGCGACCTCATCGGCAACCCGGCCCAGGGCTCGCCCACCCTGGCCTTCAACTGGAGCACCGTTCCCGAGCTGAACCAGTTCAACCTCGTCGACGGGTCGGCTCCCGAAGGTGACCAGCTGGTGCTCGACAAGGGCACCGCCGACGACAACGACCTCGCCGTCGGCGATTCGATCCGCGTCCTCACCCAGGCGGGCTCGAACCCCTACGAGATCAGCGGCATCGCCACGTTCGGCGAGTCGAACAGCCTCGCCGGCGCCAACATCGTGCTCTTCGAGACGAGTGTGGCCCAGGAACTGGTGGGCAAGCCCGACAAGTTCGAGCAGATCGCCGTGGTCGCTGCTCCTGGCGTCAGCCAGGAGCAGCTCGTCCGCGACCTCACACAGGTCCTGCCGCCGGACACCGAGGCCTTGAGCGGCGCCGCCATCACCGCGGAGAACCAGGACGACATCAGCCAGTCGCTCGGGTTCATCACCACGTTCCTCTTGATCTTCGCCGGCATCGCCCTCTTCGTGGGCTCGTTCATCATCTACAACACCTTCTCGATCATCGTCGTGCAACGGGGCCGGGAGATGGCGCTGCTGCGCGCCATCGGGGCCAACCGCCGTCAGGTGCTGGGCTCGGTGATGCTCGAAGCGGTGGTGGTCGGCCTCGTCGCCTCCGCAGTCGGGGTCGTCGCCGGCATCGGGCTCGCCTTCGGCCTCAAGGCCGCGTTCGCCGGCCTCGGCCTCGACCTGCCCGCCAGCGGAGCCGTGGTCAAGCCCGCCACCATCATCATCTCGATGATCGTGGGCACGGTGATCACCATCGCCGCCGCCTTCTTCCCCGCCCGTCGCGCCGGGAAGATCCCGCCCATCGCCGCCCTGCGCGACATCGCCCAGGACACCTCCGCCGGCTCCACCACGCGGCGCGTCATCGGCCTCGTGCTGGCCATCATCGGCGCCGGGCTCCTGGCCAAGGGCCTCGCCGACGACTCCGCCAAGTTCGTGGGCTTCGGGGTGCTCGGCCTGTTCCTCGCCGTGACCACGCTCGGGCCCGTCATCGCCGGGCCCATCAGCCGCTTCCTGGCCTGGCCCATCCCCCGCATCAAGGGCATCACCGGGGTCCTGGCCCGGGAGAACGCCATCCGCAACCCGAAGCGCACGGCCTCTACCGCCGCCGCGCTGATGATCGCCGTCACCCTCATCGGCTTCATCACCGTCTTCGCCGACTCCGCCAAGGCGTCGGTCGACCAGTCCATCAACCAGAACTTCAACGGCGACTTCCTCATCGACTCGCAGACCTTCGGCCAGGGCGGCCTGCCCGTCACCATGGCCGACGAGCTGAACGCCCTCCCCGAAGTGCAGGACGCGGCCGGCGTGCGGGTGGGCCAGGCGCAGATCGCCTTCGGCGCCGAGACCGTGGCCGGCGTCGACCCCGCGGTGATCTTCGACGTCGTCGACGTCGGCGACATCCAAGGTGACACGGCCGGGCTCAACGCCGAGGACACCATCGCCCTCAGCGCCGACCAGGCCGAGGAGTTCGGCCTCGGCCTCGGCGACCCCGTCAACGTGCGCTTCCCCTCGAGCACCGAGGTGAAGGAGTTCCGCATCGTGGCGCTCTACGAGCGCGAGGACGCCATCAACGTCAACATCCCCATCGACTACCTCTTCGGCCTGCCCGCCTACGAGGCCAACTTCGAGGACCAGTACGACAACCAGGTCATCGTGACGCTGGCCGAGGGCATCAGCCCCGACGACGGCCGCACCGCCATCGAGACGGTCACGGACGACTACCCGCTGGCCAAGGTGCAGGACCAGGCCGAGCTGAAGGCCAACCAGGCCAAGCAGATCAACCAGTTCCTGGCCCTCATCTACCTGCTGCTCGGACTCGCCGTGATCATCGCGTTCGTCGGCATCATCAACACCCTCGGGCTCTCGATCTACGAGCGCACGCGCGAGCTCGGTCTCATGCGCGCGGTGGGCATGTCCCGCCGGCAGTTGCGCTCGTCCATCCGGTGGGAGGCGGTCATCATCGCCTTGTTGGGCACCGCCCTCGGCCTGGTGCTGGGCATCGTGTTCTCGTTCTCGCTGGTGACCGTGCTCGAGAGCCAGGGCTTCAACACCTTCCGCCTCCCCATCGGCCAGCTGTTGATCCTGTCGATCGTGGCTGCCGGTCTCGCCGTGCTGATGGCGGCGTGGCCGGCCCGGCGCGCGGCTCGCCTGGACGTGCTCCAAGCCATCGCCACCGAGTAGACGCGGGCCGTCGACCGGGCTCCCCAACCGGGTCGGCCCGCGCGGTCAAGGCCGGCGTTCCGGCGGTCGATACCGCAGGTATGGGAACCCGGGCGCGCGCGGAGATCACGGCGGTGATCGTCGATCCCGAAGAGGATCGGTGCCGCCGAATCGTCGAGCACCTGCAGGCAACCCCCGACATCACGGTGCTCGAAGCCACCGACGACCCTGCGCTGGCCGCGGCCAACGTGATGGTGCGGCCGCCGGACGCCATCTTGATCGACATCAAGTTGCCGGACTCGGCTGCCCTTGGGGTGTGCTGGTCGGTGCACCAGCACTCCCCGGTGACCCAGGTCGTGCTGATGGCCGGCCCCGAGGACGTCGAGAGCGCCTACCAGGCCATCACCTATGGTGCCGCCGGCTGCATCCAGCGGGCCCAGGCCGTGGCCCAGTGCGTCGATGCGGTGAGGGGCGCCACCCGTGGCGAGTACCTCGTCCCACCGCTGGTCGCGGCCAAGATCCTCCATGATGTCGACGCCTTTTCGGAGGCCCCCGGAACGCCCTTCGGCCGCAAGGCGCCGCTCACCGCGACAGAACGCGAGGTGCTGATGAGCCTGTCCGCAGGGGAGACGCCGGCGGAGATCGCCAGCCGCCACGAGGTCACCGCTCGCCTGGTGAACCTGCACACCGGGTATGCGGTGGCCAAGCTCCAGCGCCACGCCGAAGCCGCCCGGGCGGCGCTCGGCACGCGCCGCTCCGCCTGAACCACCCTGCCGACGCCACCCCACCGGCCTTCTGGTACGTGCCTCGTCACACCGGCCGGCGTGACCATCCCGCGACCGGAATGCTCAGGGCCACCGGGTGGCGTGGGAGCGAGCGGGCATCCCTGACCTACCCCTCCGCGCGCTTGGCGGGGCGGAGCTCCTTGCGCCAGACGACGCGGAGGCCTGACCACACGTCGTCGATGGCGCAGACCTTGTTGTCGACCAGGCCGAGGGGTAGGCAGACCTCGCGGACGGTGTCCTCGGTGATGTCCGTGGGTACCTTCGAGGCCTTCTTGGGCCACGCCACCCAGAGGCCGCCATCCACGTCCAGCGCCCGCAGGATGGCGTCGAGCCGCCCTTCGAAGGCCGCCCGCTCGGTGAAGAAGGCGACGACCACGTCGTTGGTGCCCTGAGCCCGGCGGCGGAAGATCACCCCGTCGGGCACGGGCTCGAGGGTGGCTTCGAAGCCGTCGGGCGCACCCAGCAGCGCCACCGCGTGCCCGTCCTTGATGCCCAGCTTCTTGGCCAGCGGCGTCCCCGAGTAGCCCGCCGACGCCGCGCTCACTCGTCGTCCTCTGCGCCGGGCGGCAGCGGCATGCGTTCCTCGGAGAGCGGGCTGAAGATCAGGCGGGGGCCGCGGTCCCAGGTGAGGTAGCTCCACGCCCAGTTCACGAAGACCGAGACCCGGTTGCGGAACCCGACCAGGGTGAGCAGGTGCAGTCCCAGCCAGACCACCCAGGCCGGCGAGCCGTGCAGGCGCAGGCCGGTGGGCAGCTCGGCCACGGCCGCACGGCGACCGATGGTGGCCATGGTCCCCTTGTCCAGGTAGCGGAACTTCCGGGTGGGGCGACCCTCTACGAGGCGCTGGATCTGGCGTGCCGCGTGCTGCCCGGACTGCACCGCCACGGGGGCGAGTTGGGGCAGGTTGCCGCCCGGCGGGCGGGACCGGAACCACTGGCGGTCGGGGATGGCGGCCACGTCGCCGATGGCGAACACACCCGGCCGACCCGGGACCTGGAGGTCCTCGCCCACCGTGATGCGCCCGCCCCGGCCCTGCTCGAGCCCCAGGGCGGCGGCGACAGGGTTGGCTTGCACGCCGGCGGCCCAGACGAGGGTGTGGGCGGGGACGACCTCGCCCGAACCGAGGGTGACCCGGGTGGCGGCGATGTCGGCCACCGACTCGCCGAGGCGGATCTCCACACCCCGCGAGATGAGGATCTGGCGGGCGTAGAAGCGCGACTGCGGGTGGAACGGCGGCAGCAACGTGTCTTGCTGCTCGACCAGCAGCACCCGGGCACGCCCCACGGCGAGGTCGTGGAAGTCCTTCGACATCACGTGACTGAACAGCTCGCTCAGCGCGCCGGCGACCTCCACGCCCGTCGGCCCGCCCCCGACCACCACGGCCGTCAGGGCCCCGTCGTCGATGAGGGCGTCGTCGCGGTCGGCGGCCTCGAAGCACTCGAGCACGTGGTTGCGCAGCTGCGCCGCCTCGGCCAGCGAGTAGAGCGGGAAGGCGTGCTCGTCGGCCCCCGGGACCCCGAAGAAGTTGGTGGCCGACCCCGCCGCCACCACGAGGTGGTCGAAGGCCAGGTCCGTCCCGTCGCCGAACTGCACGACCATGGCGTCCCAGTCCACCCCGATGAGCTCGGCGTGGCGGAACGACACGTTGTGCTGGTCCTGGAAGATCCCCCGCACGGGATGGGCGACGTCCGCAGGGTTCAGGCCGGCGGTGGCCACTTGGTAGAGGAGGGGCAGGAAGGTGTGGAAGTTGTGCCGGTCGACGATGGTGACGTCGACCGGGGCCTCGGCCAGGCCGCGGGCACACGCCAACCCGCCGAAGCCGGCGCCGATGATGACGACCCGTTGCCTTGCTCCTCCAACGCCTGCGCGCCTTCGGCATCTGGCCCGGGCGATCACGGCTGCCCGCCTCCGGCGGTCAACGTCAGCCACGGCTGGGCGGCTGACATGTGGGGCACCAGTACGTGCTGCGGGCCCCTTCACCCTGGAGGCGCATCCGCACCGGTGTACCGCACCGACGGCAGGGCTGGCCACGCCGTCCGTAGACGGCCAGGCTCCCCGGCCCACCGGCCACGGTGGTGCGCGGCCCGCTGCCGAGGTTGGCCCGCAGCAGGGTGGAGGCGGTGGCAAGGAGGCGGCGGCGGGTGGGGACGTCCAGTGCCGCCACGGGCGTGAAGGGGTCGACACCGCAGGCGAAGCACACCTCGCTGGCGTAGACGTTGCCGATGCCGGCGGCGATGCGCTGGTCGAGCAGGGCGACCTTGATCT
>CAYYDZ010000047.1:10369-14568 GCA_964470715.1 uncultured Microthrixaceae bacterium
TCGACCGACGAGCGCACGGCGCGCAGGCGGTCGACCGCGCCGGGCAGGGCGAACTGGGCGGCCCCGAGGCCGGACACGAAGTAGCCGCGGCGAACGTGCCCGCGCTCCTCGAGCGCCTTGAGCACCGGATAGACCCCGGCGAAGCCACCCTCGGCGCCCTCGCCCAGCGCCGCCTCACGGGTGAGGACGCCATAGCGGTGCAGCAGCTGCTGGGCCCGGGCGTGGGCGGCCTCGGTGGGGGTGGCCGCGGGCAGGAGGAGGGGCGCCACCAGCGACCAGCGGCCGGCGGCCTCGGGCGGGCCGAGACGGGTGAGGCGCCCGGGGCGCGGCCGGCGCCGGCCGCCCGCCGAGCCGGCCTTGCCCCCTTTGCCCCGCTTCGACCCGGCCAGCGCCCGCAGCGGGGCGAAGGAGTCGTTGGTGACCTCGCCGGCCCAGACGAGGTCCCACAGGGCGTCGAGCACGGTGGTGTCGTCGTAGTCGAGGTTGGCGGACTGCACGGCGGCGACCAGCTCGGGCCAGAACGAGGCGCCGCGGGCTTCGAGGTGGGCGCGCAGGGCCTCGTGGTGGGGCGAGGCGGGGGGCTCGTCGGTGGTCGGCGGCAGGAGCAGGCCGACCTGGTCGCGGAAGAGCAGGCGGACGCGCCCGTCCGTGGCTCCGAGCGAGCCGGCACCGACCCACACCACCTCGCCCGCGGTGGCAAGGGCATCGAGGTCGGCCGGGGAGTAGGACGCCATGCGGGCGGGAAGGACGTCGGCCTCGAGCACCGACGCCGGCAGGGGCGCCCCCTGGAGCAGGCCGACCACCTCGGCCAGCGCGTCGACGCCGCGGCGGGGGCGGCCCACGCCCTGCCACTCGGGCAGGAAGCGGGCGAGGGCGGCGCCGTCGACGGGCTCGACCTCCTTGCGCAGGACGGCGAGGCAGCGGCGGCGCAGCTGGCGCAGCACGTCGGCGTCGCACCACTCGCGCTCGACCCCGTCGGGACGGAACTCGCCCCGGGTGACCCGGCCCTGGCGTTCGAGACCCTCGAGCACGACCCGCACCGGGTCGACGGCCACGCCCAACCACGCGGCCACCTGCCCGGCGAGGAAGGGCCCGTGGGTGCGGGCATAGCGCACCACGAGGTCACCGAGGGGTGCCTCGACCGGGTCGGTGAAGGCCAAGGGCAGGCCCATGGGCACCGACACCCCCAGGGCGTCGCGCAGGCGGGCGGCGTCCTCAGACGCGGCGATGCGCTCGTCGCCGGCGATAGCCGCGCCGTACGCCCGCCGCTCGTCCAGCAGCGCATCGACCATCGGCCCGGCGTCGCCGTCGGTGCGGAGGTCGATCTCGGCAAGGCTCAGCGGACCGAGGAGACGCAGCAGGTCGTGCACCTCGTCGGCGTCGCGCGCCCGGCGGCCGTCCACCAGGCGTTGGAGCTCGAGCTCGAGGTCGGCGAGCACACCGGGGTCGATGAGGTCGCGCAGCTCCTCGGCGCCGAGCAGGTCACGGAGCAGGTCACGGTCGAGCGCCAGTGCCGCCGCCCGCCGCTCGGCGGCCGGCGCGTCGCCTTCGTACATGTAGACGGCGATCCAGCCGAAGAGGAGCGATTGGGCGAAGGGCGAGGCCTGGCGGGTCTCGACGGGGACGAGGCGCACCCGGCGGGCCCGGAGATCCGTGAGGACCTCGCGCAGGGCGGGGACGTCGAACACGTCGTTGACGCATTCGCGGGTGGCCTCGAGCAGGATGGGGAAGGTGGGGTGGTGCGAGGCCACCCGCAGGAGGTCGGCCGCCCGCTGCCGCTGCTGCCACAGAGGGGTGCGCTGGTCCGGCCGACGACGGGGCAGCAGCAGCGCCCGTCCCGCGCACTCCCGGAACCGCGAGGCGAACATCGCCGTGTTGGGCAGCTGCGAGACGATGAGCTCGTCGATCTCCTCGGGGTCGATGGCCAGCTCGTCGAGGGGCAGCTCGTCGATGGCCTCGGGGAGGCGCAGGACGATGCCATCGTCGCTCCACATCAGCTCGACCTCGACGCCCCACTGCTCGCCAAGGCGGTGCTGGAGGGCCATGGCCCACGGGGCGTGCACCTGGGCGCCGAAGGGCGACAGGATGCACACCCGCCAGTCGCCGATCTCGTCGCGGAAGCGCTCGACCACGATGGTGCGGTCGTCGGGCACCGCCCCGGTGGCCTCGGCCTGCTCGTCGAGGTAGCCGATGAGGTTCGATGCGGCCCACTCGTCCAGGCCGTTGCGGGCCTGCAGGCGGGCCATGGGGTCGTCGTCGGCGCGCACCTCGCGCACGAACTGCCCGAGCGCCCGGCCGAGCTCGAGCGGCCGCCCGGGACCGTCGCCGTGCCAGAAGGGCATCTTCCCGGGCTGGCCCGGCGCCGGGGAGACCACCACGCGCTCGTGGGTGATGTCCTCGATGCGCCAGGTCGACGCGCCGAGCAGGAACGTCTCGCCCGGACGGGACTCGTAGACCATCTCCTCGTCGAGCTCGCCGACGCGGGTGCCGTCGGGCAGGAACACGCCGTAGAGGCCCCGGTCGGGGATGGTGCCGCCCGAGGTGACGGCGAGGCGCTGGGCGCCGGCGCGGCCCCGGAGCGTGTCGTCGGTGCGGTCCCACACGATCCGGGGGCGCAGCTCGGCGAACTCCTCGGAGGGGTAGCGGCCGGCCAGCAGGTCCAACACGTTGGCGAGCATCTCGTCGGACAGCTCGGCGAAGTTGGCACAGCGGCGGACCAGGGCGGCCAGCTCGGCGACGGGCCAGTCGTCGAGGGCGCACATGGCCACGATCTGCTGGGCGAGGACGTCGAGCGGGTTGCGAACGTAGCGGGTGTGCTCGATGAGGCCCTCGTGCATGCGCTCGACCACCACCGCGGCCTCGACGAGGTCGCTGCGGTGCTTGGGGAAGAACCGCCCGCGGCTCGGCTCGCCCACCTGGTGGCCGGCCCGCCCGATGCGCTGGAGGCCCCGGCTCACCGCGCCGGGCGACTCGACCTGGACGACGAGATCGACCGCGCCCATGTCGATGCCCAGCTCGAGCGAGCTGGTGGCCACGAGGCCCTTCAGGTCGCCGCTCTTCAGGCGGTCCTCGATCTGGAGGCGGCGCTCCCGGCTCAGCGACCCGTGGTGGGCCAGGACGAGCTCGTGGCCGTCGGAGACCGGCGGCCGCCCTTCGGCCTCCGCGGCCCGGTTCTCGCCGTCGACGGCCAGCTCGTTGAGCCGGGTGGCGAGGCGCTCGGCCAGCCGCCGGCTGTTGACGAACACGATGGTGGACCGGTGCTCTTGGATGAGCTGGAGCAGGCGGGGGTGCATGGCCGGCCAGATGCTTCGCCGCACGGGACCGGCGGCCACCGGCCCGCTCACCGGCTCTTCGATCACCTCGCCGAGGGCGCCCATGTCCTCGACGGGGACCACCACCTCGATGTCAAGGGTCTTGCGCACCCCGGCATCGACGATGGTCACCGGACGGGCGCGGGGCGGCCCGCCCGGTGCGGGCTCGATCTGGCCGCCGAGGAAGCGGGCGATCTCGTCGAGCGGGCGCTGGGTGGCGGACAGGCCGATGCGCTGGAACGGGCGCTCGGCGTTGGCCTCGAGGCGCTCGAGCGAGAGCGCCAGGTGGGCACCCCGCTTGGTGGGCGCCAGGGCGTGGATCTCGTCGATGATGACCGACTCGACCGAGCGCAGCGTCTCGCGCGCTTGCGAGGTGAGCATCAGGTAGAGCGACTCGGGGGTGGTGATGAGGATGTCGGGCGGGTGGCGGACGAGCTGGCGGCGCTCGTCCGGAGCGGTGTCGCCCGTGCGCATGCCGACGGTGGGCACGTGCACCTCGTGGCCCAGGCGCTGGGCGGCGAGGGAGATGCCTTGGAGCGGGGCCCGCAGGTTCTTCTCCACGTCCACCGCCAGGGCCCGCAGCGGGGACAGGTAGAGGACGCGGGTGCGCCGCTCGCGCTCGGGCACGGGGTCGCGCAGGAGGCGATCGATGCCGGCCAGGAAGGCGGCGAGCGTCTTGCCCGAGCCGGTGGGGGCGAGGATCAGCGTGTGCTCACCCGAGGCGATGGCCGGCCACCCCTGGGCCTGCGCCGCCGTCGGCTTTGGGAACGACGTGGAGAACCAGGCCCGGACCGGCTCGGAGAAGCCCGCGAGTGCCCCGCCGTCGGGCGCGTCACCGGGCCGGGAGCTCACCCCACCAGGCTACGGGCGAGGTGTGACGCCCACCCG